>NZ_AHOO02000005.1:0-321500 GCF_000244755.1 Leptospira licerasiae serovar Varillal str. VAR 010
CTTAACTTTGGCTCTATCTTTTCCATCAATACTCGTATCGTTTGTGCTAACACTATCCAAGTTTGCATTGGGAGAATAATCTCCCCTAAACACGTTCTGGAACTTTTTGCCTACTTTTAAGAATTCGAAACTTCCACCCTTATTCAGCATCAAAGTCCAAAGACCGGTAGGTTCGTCGAAGAGTAAGGAATCGGAGAGACCGTTTCCGTCGTAATCTCCAGGAAACCATTCCATCCGGAAAATATCCGGGATCCTACTCATCAATCTTCCATAATTACGAAATTGGAATACTTGCCCGTCATGTTCTGCAACAATGAAGTCTTTGGTTTCAGGAAGATAGAATGCGATATCGGATCTTCCGTCCCCGTTAAAATCACCGCTAACGTTTCCTTTAAAGAATCGGATCTTAGAAGGGCCGTCATAATTTTTATAACGATTCGCATAGGTCTTAAAATTATATCCGCCTTCTTTTCGGCCTTCTGCTGCCTTCCAATTTCCAGTTTGAGGATTGAAGAATACGATATCAGAAATCGCATCTCCATTAAAATCTCCCTCAAAATATTCGGTGGAATTCGGAAGAACTTCCGGCTCGCTGGACGCTTGGTTTACTATATTCTGCCAAGTTAATATTCGAGAAGAACTGCTATATTTGAATTCGGGTTTTGTAGTATGGCGATCGGATTCTACAGTTTTGAGAATAGGTCTTCCGGAATCGAAGGAAGTATCGTATACGAGTGAGTATGTCCAAAGTTTTACCGCCAGTCCAACCGACCTCTATCTTATCTAAAAGTCTATCCATGGTCATAGTAAAACCAGGAGCCATACTTACATAAGAATCGCCTCTTGACTTTGTGATAAACTTAACATATTGTTTTGCAGGAAATCCGCTTTTGCTATTCCCGGTATACTTGATCTCTTGGACATATAAATTCCGTTTTTCGGAGTAGTTAGAAGTGTCGTATGTGACCTGCATATAGTTTCCGTTCCGATCTTCCGTTTTGGAAAGATACCAACTATATGTTCTGGAAATTTGGTTTGGATCGTAGATCCGATTGGAAGCAGAGTCCCCAAAGATCGTCTTGGTCCCATCAGAGTCCAGAACCTCCCAGGTCCCCCCATTTTCTATATTCGTTAATTTTAATAGTGCAAAATCTTCTTCCGTGATTTCGGGTCTATACACTCCGTTCTCGTTAGAAGTGGAACCTGAGACTTTGATTAGTCTTTTTCCGTTCCAAGTAAATGTGTCTCTGGAATCATAGAACAAAGCCCCATATTCCGGAGTTCTTGTGATCGCTCCCAGTCCTATACTCCAGCCGATCCCAGTCCATCCATCTCCTCCAGTGGAAGAATACGATAACGCTAGGCTTGGCTGAACTCCTGCTCTTCCTGCGGGAACTTGGATTGGATAATTTAAGGAAACTGCACAGAAATTATTCGGTTCAGGTGGCGCGATAAACATGGCTCCGGTTAATGCGTCTGCCTTTGTTTCCGGATCGTCTATCGCTTCGCTGTAGTTTGTAGAAATGGAAAATAGATCACTTCCTTCGGGTGCTGGTGCGGAACCTGGAGATAAGAAGGAAGTTCCAGATGGAAGTATTCCCGCTGCCCTAAACAGCCTATCTAAGGGACTGCCTCCGTTTCCACAGGAAGTAAAAAAGAACGAAAAGGCTGCGGATAAGATCCAAAATTTAAAAGAAGCTTGTGCTCTAATAAACGATACAAGTTTCTTTTTTTGAGCTGAAGATCCTTTTGACAGCATACTTTTCCCGTTCTCTTATATTCTATTTTCTTAATGGGAGTGAGCGGCTCTTTACGAAAGAACCGCCCTCGATTTGTTACGGAACGATTTGAACGCTAAGCGTATAATCTCTCTCGATCAAAGGAGCGATAAAGAAGTTGTTCAAACCGAACTGAAGAGAACCTGGACTTAAAAGATCCAAACTGAACCCTCTGATCACCTGTTGAGTGGTATCCTGAGAAAACCAAGCAGGAAGAGCTTTAACATCATACACAGCAAGTGTCACACCTGATTGTGTTCCTTGATTGGTCGTGCTTAAGAAGAACTCTCCACTTCCTTTTAACGCAAATGGTGATAAAGTTGCTGTCCGTCCTCGGACCGTTCTCTTATTATTTTCGAAATGTTCCCAAACCGAAGTAATGATATTTCCGGAAAGAACAGTTTCACCAGGCTTCTGTGTTGCAGTTGCAGACACTGATCCGATCTGCAATGCATTCGTATATAAAAACTGTCCATCGGCAAGGTTTAAGACTTTCATATACATACCTCCTGCTTTGGAGTATGTTGCGAATACCTGACCTCCAGAAAGTGAGAAATCAGCTACAACATTGGTCGTATCAATAGTTAAGTCCGTTGCCAACTTAGTCGCAGTCGTCAAATCAATTCCTCGAGCAATCCAAGGGCCCGTGTAAGTAGGCCACATTACAAAACCTTTAGTGCCTGAAGCCTTTACAAAGACTCCACTTCCACTTCCTATCGCAGCATCACTTAAGCTGATATCGGATCCGACTTGAACACCAGTAGTGATATTATATACTCGCGCACCAATTGCTTTAGCATATGTAACTGGATTTCGATAGTGAAGCCCCAACAGCACATTTGTTCCACCCGCTCCATCTGCCTGAATTTCATATCTTGCAGCATCAGGATTTATCACATCGCTAATCAAGAAGGTATCTACAGTAACTGCACCAGTAGAAGTGTTAAAGATCCTTCCTCTAGTTAACTTATGGTAATTCATATTACCAGCAATGGCCTGGTTATCACTCCATACAACCATGGCCCTGTCTGAAGCTGCAGCTACATCGATTCTGGACCAATCTGCTAAGTCATAATTTCGAGTAATTACTTTGGTCTCAGCAACAGTAGCAGCATACGTGCTCATATTTCTAACCGCTAAATAAATATCTTTAGCGTTCTCCCAAATAATAACAGCCTTTCCATTATCCAATTTAGCGACTAGTTCACCTGGAGAAGTGATTGCAGTGGTATTGATTTGGAATTGAGCACCTAACACAGTTCCTGTAGAGATTTGGAATACTTTACCATAAAGGTTAGTATCTCTTCTCCAAATTACCATCGTTACGTCACCTTGGGTAACGGAAACTGGTTCACCTAAAGGAACAGCAGTTCCAGCATCACTAAGGATTGTATCGCTTGCAAGAGTTCCTGCCTTGTAAGTGCGACCGCTATTGGTAGTAAGTTGGAAGGTTCCACCAGAAAGGAAGCTTGTGAATCCTCCCGCATCTGTCCAAGAGTTCCAATAAGGAACACCTTTGTTATAATTCCCCATCCAGTTAACTGCTAAATAATCAGGAGTGTATCCGAGACATCCGGAAGGATGGAAAAGATTTGCTCCCGAGCAAGATACGGTCGCGGAGGTTAATAGAGGTAGATATTGTGGGAGAGAATAGTTCGAAGCAGGAGTTCCGTTTGTTTGAGTATTCCAATCCGTTACGAAAGAATTGTCCACAATCAAACGTGCATCGGGTGCAGCTAATGCTCCCGGAATAGTTACCCCTGTAGTCTTGATATTCTTCTTCTTCATAGCGGTATCAACAACTACCGTAAAAGAACCATCCGGGTACCCGGGAGTTGGAGTGCTACTTACTACTGTATATGGATACGTATCCCCACTAACGTAAATGGAATCATTTACTTCTATCGTTCCATACACTCCTGAAAGATAAATTGTAGTATCTCCAATACTTGTTGGAGAACTTAATACCCCTCTCATTTTTTTCACATCGGTGTATTTTAACGGCCAAATAGTTCTGCGATATGCACTGTTTAAAGCCGGACGAACATAGATGTTTACTAAACTATTTTCAGGATCTACAACTGTGCTAAGCTGAGGCATACGGAGACAAATTCTGAATGTTTGGTCTGCATAACCGGAAGTGTCTATCCACATCTTTTGTATTTTATAAGCGTCCACGGCATCCGTGTCTTTATAGACATGGACCCAATCAGTTCTTTGTCCACCAAAGCCTAAGCTGATCTCAAAATCCATTACTTGATCAATATTGAATCGTTTGGTCGCAACCACAGGAGAATATTTGAAATCCGTAAAGTACTGGTAAGAACCACCATTTTCAGGTAAGCCAAAGTTAGGATTCAAATATTTAGTTTGGTCCAACTTCACAGTAAATACTACTTTTTCATTAAATCCAACTTTTCCTACATAGAAAGATTTTTGATCCGGCTCATAAGGGTTTTCACCGAACTGAGATAGATCCCATTGAGTATTTAATTTAAAGAAAGAGTTTGGATCATTTGCGTCGATGGCTCCTCCAGTAGGAGTAGAACCAGAAGACCCAATCGGAGTAGCTCCATAAGGAGGATTTACTTCATTTTTAGCTAAATCCTTTACGGAAATATAAACTATATCGTAATAATCCCCTGCCCAAGTGATAGAATCCACGCCCTTTACCATCTGTGCTTTTTGAATATTGCCCGGATCGAAGATGCGGATATTAGAACCATCTACCCAGAACTCAGTTGGATCATTATATTTTCCGTTAGAATAGATCGCCCAAACCCCTGCAGTTCTCTTCTCTTCGTCCGTCCAGGCAGAAAACGGTTTTTGAACACAAGCAGTACGGCTGACTCCATCGCTACCTGAGAATGTTTGGTTTTCACAAGGTAATGTAGTAGATACTCCGGCAAAGGACTTGATTCCCTTTAAATGGATTTTGGATTGGCCGAGAGCAGGAGCGAACTCGCTAAAGTCGATAACATAGTCTCCGTATTCAATCTGAACTCCAGAACAAGCAACTCTCTCCAAAGCTTTTTCAAAGTTACTCCTGGAGCAAGAGTTGTCGCAGTTTTAGTAGTGCAAGGATTTTCTACACTTAAGTCATCAAAGGCAGCAACTCTATATTTTTCACGTATTTGAGGGCCAAACACTTTAATAAGGCTTGTTCTTCCTTTTGCGTTCTCTTCTACAATTTTTAGATTATCTCCAGTAAAGCTCAAAAGTGCAGATTTATAATTAGAATCTGCGACATGAGTCATTGTATAATCAACAATGAAAATTTTAGGAGTATAGCCGGAAGCAATTGCATTTTCAATTTCTGCTGTGTTTAAATTAGGAAGTTCCACAACATAAGGTCCGAAATCGTCTCCCCCATAAACTTCAACCTGAAATAAACTATAGTCATCATTTCTTAATCGGAAACTTTGGACTGGAATTAAATTCCCTCTCGCGTCTTCAAACATCAGTGTGCAAAGTATATTGCTCAGTTTTACCGGCATATTCACTGATCTGTTCTTAATATATAATGCTGCTCTTACATAACCAGCATTCGCATCTATTTTGGAAGTTTCGTTAATCTTAGAACTTTTTTCGGACCTATATTTTCTGGCTTTTTGGCTGGCAGAATCCGATTTAACCGTCTTTGCTTCTTTATCGATATTGTTTTTAAAAGGTTTGTCTGCCCATTTAGTAGTAGTAGCTTCTTCTAAGAATCTTTTAGACCAGCTATTTGCCTGTTTATATGAAGTGGCAACTGAGCCAGACATGGACACTCCTGTTTCCGCAGGACCTTTTACCTCCATGCTAGTACTTACACTTAAGCTGCCTTCAGTATCGTTAGACTCGCTCATTTCCGCTTCTCTTTTATATTGGTCCTGAAATTGAACTGTCCTCAGATTCAATTCATTTTGGTGAACCGATTCAGATCCTTCATTTTTATTGGATTCAATATCGTCAGAATTGATCTCACTTACGATCTCATCGCTTTCGCCAGTACTACTCTTTAAGATTGCGACCTTCATTGTGATAGGAGGAGCTACAACTGTGTCGATTTCCGGATAATCAGCTACCCAAACGTTCGTAGTCGTTTCATTGATATTTAATATTCCATCTCCATCGAAGTCATTCAGGATGGTGGTTCCGGTTGGATCTATTGCTCCACCTAAAGCCTGTGCACTTACCTTTGTTCCCGGCTTTAAATTAAACAAGTTATTCACCGGGGTAACAGTCCCGCCACCACCGACAGGAACTCCGCCCTTATCCACCACTAAAGGGACCTTTTCCGCAACCAACCATGTGGCTTTTTTTAGATCCACATCTCCGCTGCCAAAACCCCAGTCGCTTAAACAACCTGCAAAAGAAAGTACAATAGAAGTTAAAATAACTTTCCTAACAACAATCCTAACGATCAAATCGAACATCGAACGAACCTCCGGTTTCCCATCACTACTGAAAACCAAATCCAAAATACAAAACACACCGGACAAATTTTTCGACGTGAGTCGACTTTTTTGACTGAGTTCAAATTTTTACTCACAGTTTTGCCTGATTCATCTTTGAATCGAAACACAACTTGGGCGTTTGAATGGATGTTTCGAAAAAGTTCCCATTTTTGTCTAATTTTTTGCATCAAACTTAAAAAAAATTTGGAAAACGTTTAGAAAACAGGCAAGTATCAGGACAAAATGAAGCTAACAGGAAAATTTTGGGGAACTTTATCTCTCAGATGGGATAACTCAATCCAACTAACATATATCCCATAACGGATAGTTTACATTATCCTAATATGGGATATATGCACGATGAATTTTTCATAAAAATGGGAACTTTATATTATTATAATATTTAAATCTAGATTACTGGAAATTAATTATTAATAAAATAGGCAGCCAGATTGCAAATAGTTCGGATTTCAAATCATAAAGCGAACTGGACTTTCCTGATCTCTATTCATAAGAAGGATTTCGAAAAACCGTCCTTCCCTTTATTCGAATCATTCCTCAATGAATAAAATTACCTCATTTGGGTAATACGCGGTAAAACCAGAATTCAAAATCGTCTTTTGCCATTGCTGTTACCAAATAACCGCTTTTATATAGAACAACTCGGTAGGACATACAAATTCGATATAATATTATATATTTATAATGTATTGTAGTTTCAGCTGATCTGCGACCCCTTTATTCACTTTCAAAATGTGACATATCTCCTTCACATAACTCATTTTAAACCTTACCAACATTCCTACTATATCTTGCGAACAAATGTTCAACAAAAACGAACAGTGTTTCATGATCTCATATTCATATGAATTTTCCTTGTCGGGAATCCAGGTACAATCCATCTTTTACCAGAACAATCGTTCTATTTCAAACAGATCGAATTCTATCTGTACGACCCGAAAGTTTAAAAATTCGTTATCCGAGGACATAAGAGGGATCCAAATGGCAAAACAATTCGAAGGTAAAGTTGCATTAGTTACGGGAGCTGCATCTCCCCGAGGTTTAGGTCGCGCTATCGCCAATACTATCGCCAAAGACGGCGGAGATGTGGTCGTAGTAGACTTAAATAAGGAGCATATCGAGCAAGCAGCGGCTGAGATCGCTAAAGAATTCGGCGTTAAAACCTTAGGTATTCCGGTAAATGTCACTAAGCCGGAAGATTGCGAGGCTGCAATCAATGCAGTTAAAGAGAAATTCGGTAAACTGGACTTCTTAGTTAATAATGCAGGTGTTCTGAAAGATAATCTTTTTATCAGAATGAGCGAGCAAGAGTTTGATTTCGTGATGGATGTGAATGCGAAAGGTGTGTTCTTAATGACCAAGTATGCTTCTAAACTTCTTTTAAAAGCTCCTTCCGGTAGGATCGTAAACATCTCTTCTCTTTCAGGTCTTTCAGGCCAACCTGGACAAGCAAACTATTCTTCGTCCAAAGCCGCTGTGATCGCTCTTACTAAAGTTGCTGCAAGAGAATTCTCCGGTAGAAACGTTTTAGTAAATGCAGTTTGCCCTGGTTATGTGCAAACAGACATGACTGCCTCTCTTCCGGAAGAAGTTCAGAAAAAACTTACCGATCCTATGTTCATTCCTTTAAAAAGACCTGGTACTCAGCAAGAGATCGCTAACGCAGTGGAATTCTTTCTTTCTGATAAAGCTTCTTATATCACCGGTGTTTTCCTTCGTGTAGACGGCGGCGCCGGTATCGGAATGTAAGGAGTTCATCATGAGAGAAGTAGCAATCATCGGGGCTTATGAAACGGTCCACGGCAATCACAAGGACAGAACTCTACGCGATCTAGTTACCGAAGCGGGTAACGGCGCCATCAAAGATTCAGGCATAGACAGAAAGGAAATCCAAGCCGTCTATGTTGGAAACTATGCCGGTAACGAGTTTAACGCTCAAAACACAATGGGATCTTATGCTGCCAATTTACTTGGACTAGGCGATCGACCTGCGATCAGAACTGAAGGAGCTTGTGCTTCCGGTGGGATTGCAATGAGACAAGGTGTTCTTGCCGTTGCCTCCGGTCTGTATGATACAGTTTTAGTTCTGGGCGTGGAAAAAATGAACGGTTTAGACCCGGAAACTACGATGGAAATCGTAGCAAGAGGCCAAGACCAAGATGTGGAAGGCGGGTATTGTATTTCAGGTCCTTCCGGTTTTGCGTTAAATGCCATCCGTCACATGCATGAATTCGGCACCACCAAGGAAATGTTGGCTACAGTTGCCGAAAAAAACTATTTCCATGGTAGCTTAAATCCATTCGCCCATAAACAAAAAGAGATTTCTTTTAATAATATCATGAGAGCCAGAATGGTCACCACTCCATTCGGTTTTCATGATGTTTCTTTGGTTACGGACGCTTCTGCTGCGGTTGTGATCACTACTAAAGAAAGAGCAAAATCCGTTCGTAAGGACTATGTGGTGGTAAAAGGTTCCGGGATCGGCGGAGATTACTTCAATGTTGCTCTTAAAAAAGATTCCGTTAGCTTTCCCGCTTCCGTTCAAGCAGCTACCGAAGCTTTTAAAATGGCCGGTGTAGAAAGAAAGGACATCGATGTTTTGGAATGTCATGACTGCTTCACGATTACCGAGATCATCAATATCGAAGATCTTGGCTTTGTGGAAAAAGGAAAGGGCGGCCAGTTCACTAAAGAAGGTCATACTCGACTGGGCGGAAAACTTCCTGTTAATACTTCAGGCGGTTTGAAAGCGAAAGGTCATCCGGTTGGCGCTACTGGCGTTGGTCAGGTTGTGGAGATGACTTTCCAACTCAGAGACCAATCTGAAAAAAGACAAGTTGCAAATGCTCGCACCGCTTTAACTCACGTTTTAGGCGGCCCGGGTGCAGTTAGTATAGTGCATATTCTGCAGAGGGGGGAATAATGGCTGAGATCATGGAAGCTCATTCTTTAACGGGAAAAAAATGCAAATCCTGCGGATTCGAAGCTACCGATCCTGTAGTTTCTTGCACAAGCTGCGGATCTGATGATGTGGAGCCTAAAACTTTTTCCGGCAAGGGAAAAGTTTATACTTACACAGTGGTCCATGTAGGCTTCGGACATTTAGCTCCAAGAGCGCCTTATGTTCTTGCGGTTATCGAGTTGGAAGAAGGTGCAAAGACGATGAGTATTATCGAAGGTGAATACCAGGGCAAACCGGTTACTGAATCTATCGCGATCGATATGCCTGTCCTTTTCGATAGGACGGAAACTTCTACGGGATTTATTTTTAAACCCGCTTGATCTAAAAAGGAAAGCGGGGTGGGACTCCCCCGCTTTTGTTTTACAAAAAACGAATAAGTCCGATTCTTTTCCATTCTTAGAAATCGATATTAAGAATCAGCTCCTGATACTTTGACAAAAGTCAATTTTTGGCTTCTTCTTCATTTTACTCTAAATCTTTTACGGATCTTCCACCGACACTTCCGTGACAAAAAGTTCTTTGCTTTCTCTTTCTAAAAAAGAAACTTGGAACCAATATAAAGGAGTAATCCATGAAGACTCGGGCAATCCTGATTTCCCTTTTTGTTTCCATTCTCTCCCTCATCTTCCTATTGAACTGCGGAGATAAAGAAAAACCGAAAGAAGAAGCTGCACCTGTAGCAAGTACCGCGACTTTAAGTCCGGAAGTAGAAGAAGGTAAAAAACTTTTTCTTGAAAACGGCTGTAACGCATGTCACGGAGATACTGGTGCTGGGGACGGAGCTGCTGCGGCTAGCTTGAATCCAAAACCTAGAAATTACAAAGCACCTGCAAATGAATGGAAAAACGGTCCTACAGAAGCGGGAATTTTGAAAACTTTGAATAACGGAATTCCAAGCAACCCTGTAATGACTTCCTACAAGTTCTTAGGTGACGAAAAACTTAAAAAAATTGCTAAGTATATAATTTACCTAAACCAAAATTAATTCCAATTCTAAGGGAGTCCGAAAGGACTCCCTTCTTAATTTTTTCCCACTTTTCTTCTGGAAGTTTTCCACCCACATTTCAACCTAGCTTTGTGAGCCAATCCTCTTCTTTACCACATTGCGACAGTTGCGGAACGGATAGAAAATCCCCTCTTTCCAGAGAGGTAAAAACCTATGGCAACTGGGCCTGGTTTTTGATCCTTTTCGGGATTTCTTCTAAACCTACCACTGTTTCATTTCAATGTTCCAAATGCGGCCAAATTTTCGACAGACTTTCTCCGGAGGAGTTAGAGCACTACGTTTGACGGATACTCTCCTGGCGGCCCCGGTTTTCGGGATTGACTGTCTTCGGGAGGGAAGGTCTTTTGTGCTAAATAAGGCAGATGTCTGACGAATTCAAAATAAACGTGGATCTTGAACCTAACGTTCCGGTAATCCATATCTCTGGAGAAATTACCTCCGAGGCGGACGACGAAATTTTAGGAAAATACCAGTCCATACCGGAACAACGTAGGAATAGAGTAATTTTGAATTTCCACGGAACGTCTTACATCAATTCGGCGGGACTTGCTACTTTGATCAGTTTGATCACCAAAGCAAGTGAATCTTCTGCCAAAATCGAATTTGCGGGTCTAAACGACCATTTCCGAAAAGTAATGGATATCGTCGGTCTTACCGATTTCGTTCTGATCCATAACACTCTGCAAGAAGCTCTTAGTTAAGAGATCAGTCCCTTTTTCTTAAAATCTTCGACTACTAATTCCAGGTCTTCCGGTGTGTCTACGCTCAATGCTGCCCGGCTTGCGATATACACTCCGATGGAATGCCCTGCTTCCATTGCTCTTAATTGTTCGAGCGATTCCGATTCTTCCAAAGCGCTTGGGGGAAGTTCCGGATATCCTAATAAGAAGTCCCTATCGTATCCGTAAATTCCGAGATGTCGATAAGCAGGGACCGTTTTTTTAAATTGGCTAGGAATTGCAGAACGGGAGAAGTAGAGCGCTTTTCCGTTTTTATCTAAGACCACCTTGACCCTGTTCGGATCATGGATTTCTTTTTCTTCCAATAAAACCGCTGCGGTGCTCATCGCCCAATCCGGTCTTTCCAGCTTGAGCTTAGCTACTCCGTCAATGAGTTCAGATTCTATTCCAGGTTCGTCGCCTTGGATATTGATTATAATTCCGGAGTCTGGATATTTGAGCGCAACCTCTCTGATCCGATCCGTCCCGGAAGGATGGTCCGCGGAAGTCATTACCGCCTTACCACCGTTATCTAAAACTACTTTTAAGATCCTTTCGTCGTCTGTGGCGACTACAACATCATGGAGAAGAGAAGACTTTAGAGAATTCTTATATGTCCAGGCGATCATAGGAAGGTTCCCGATCTTGGCCAATGGTTTGCCAGGGAATCGGGAACTTCCGTATCTTGCGGGTATAACCCCTAGGATTTTCGGTTTTGTCATCAGTTGACGATAAATTCTGTGAAGTAAACTTCTTGGATCTTTCCGTCGGAGAGGATATGATTGATCTGAGCCTTGATCTCTTCTCTCAGATCTAACTGATCTTCGACATCGATCAGATCGTCTTTGGTTTTTCTACCTATAATTAGGTTTACCAAGTCTCTCATCTGAGCGATCCTTTCCGCAAGTTCCGCAGTGATCTTAGCGTCGTCTCTCGCCACTCCGAAAGATAATTTCATCTTTACGAAGTGAGTTTCTCCTTTGTCCGCAGTGTTGATCCTGAACTCTTCCTGAAATTGGAAGGTCATGAGCGGCGGAGGAGGTTTTACTAAAGCCACGTTTTTCATTTCGCGGAAAGTGCTAGTCGCCGCCTGTTTCGCAACAAACATGGAAACAAGTACGACTATGATAATTCCGAATACGGCACCGGCAATATAGATCAGCCATTTGATGAGCGGAGACGAGCCGGCGCCGGCATCCGCCGCGGGTAAACCGCCTTCTTCCTCGTCTATTTCGGGATCGCCCATGGGTATTCTCCTTTTACTCTACTATAATCCACTTTCGGTGGAAGATTCCGAACCCGGAACGCGGCTCTTTGGTAGGCCGAAGTTGGATTCGTATTCGCTTCGTTTGGTGGATTTTTCCGTTAAAATTACGATATCAATTCTTCTATTGAATGCTTTTGCTTCCGGAGTCCCTTGGTTCTCTACTACCAAAGGTCGATAGGATCCGAAACTCACCGCCTGGAACCAACTCGGATCCAACTTTCCTACCCCTACGATATAATCCGTGGAGTTGATCGCTCTGGCCCCGGCAAGATCCCAGTTGTTTAAGTATGTTCTTTCTTCTCTGTTCGGATTTGCGCCGGGAAGCACCGCATCAGCATCACAGTGACCTTCTACCCTTACGAATCTTTCCAAACCTTTAATAAGCCCGCTGGCCTTTTTTAAAGTGCTCTTGATCGGCTCCTGTAAGATTGCGGAGCCGGGATTAAAATAATCCGCTCCCACTAAACTGATCACAAGACCTCTTTCGTCTTCCGTTACTCGAACTTTACCTGCTTCTATCTCAGGTTTAAATAATTCTGTGGCTGTCTTTTTGGATTTAGAAAGCGCCTTTCCCGTAGTCATGGATGGCAGACTTTCTATGTTCATTCCCATCTCTTCCAATTTTCCTTTGGAGAGAGTTTGACCGCCGTCAAAAAATCCGGTGGTGGTTTTGAACGCGGATAGAATGATCTGCATCTCTATCGCGTTCGTTTTACCTGTACGGTATAACATAATAAAGAAACAAAGAAGAAGCGTAACCATGTCTCCATAAGTAAGCATATACTCTGGAATATTTTGGATACATTCTGGACATTTCTGTTTTGCCATATTCTTCTTCCGAAATAAATCTTAATCGTTTTCGTCTTTTAACACGCCGCGTTCGCCAGGTGGCAGATAACTTGCGAGTTTGTCCTTAACGATACGAGGGTTGTCTCCCGACTGAATGGAGAGTGTACCTTCTATCATGATCTGTCTTACTAATAGTTCGTCTTCGGATTTACGTATGAGTTTTTTCATGATCGGGATCGCGACCATGTTCGCTCCCATAGATCCGTACAGTGTGGTGATCAAGGCTGCCGCCATCCCTGTTCCGATCGCACTTGCGTCTCCGGAGCCAAGGTTTTTTAACATCTGAACGAGTCCGATCAGAGTTCCGATCATCCCGAACGCAGGAGCAAGCGCTCCCCAGTTTTCCCACCAGGCTTTTCCGGCGCCGTGTCTGGATGCAATATTACTCATTTCGGTTTCCATAATATTGCGAACGAGTTCAGGGTCCGTTCCGTCCACTACGAGGGTGATTCCCTTTCTTAAAAATTCTTCCGGAAGTTCGTTTACGTCGTCTTCCAACGCGAGTAGACCTTCTCTCCTTGCTTTTTCGGAAAAGGAAACCAATGTTTTGATAAGTCCTATGAGGTCGCTTTTTTCTTCTCTAAAAGCTTTACGAGTTACCTTTCCCAATTCCAAGGTATTTTGCCAAGGTACCGCCATAACCGTACAAGCAGTAGCCCCTCCGAATGTAATTAGGATCGAGGGAATGTCCACGATATCGATCGGATTCAAACCGGCGGAAAGAATCCCGAAAATAAACACTGTTATCGCAGCGCCGAAGCCTATGATTGTAGCTATATCCATTGTAGTCTAATCTGCCCTCTTAAATTGATCCGGCGCGGAACCCAAAGGAAACACCAGCACTCGTTTTTTGAACTCCAAAATTTTTTCGATCACTTGTGGAATACTCTCTTGGACCACGTATTTTCTATCGTTAGACAAAGTGATCGTAGTATCCGGATTGGCCTCGATACATTCTATATGAGAGGCGTTTAGAACGAATTCATTTCCTTTTAATCTATGTAAAGTAATCAAGCGCCCCTCCTTTTTCCAGAGTTCTTTTTTATAGTCTCGACCGTCTTTTGGATTTGGATGATGAATTTTTCCTCCGTAAAACGGTTTACCGAGGCCTGAAAGTCCTTAGATTTCCATTCTTTTCGTTCGGATTCCCGAATGGCGGAATTCAATGCCTCCACTGTTTGCTCTTTGAAGAATAGCCCGGTCTTTCCCGAGACCACTGTTTCCAAGGCTCCACCTTTTGCATAAGCCAGAACAGGAGTACAATACCCCTGAGCTTCGACAGGTGCGATCCCGAAATCTTCCATTCCGGGAAAAATGAATGTCTTAGCCTTAGACATATACTCTTGCACTTCGTTTCTTGGCCGATGAGGTAGGATTTCCACATTAGGTGGAAGATCTTTTACAAGTTTTTTATATTCTTGGCCGCTTCCTAAAATTTTGAGCGGTCTCCCGTTTTTTCTGTATGCTTCTATCGCTAAATCTATCCTTTTATAAGGAGCGAATGCGGAAACGATTAGGTCGAAGTTTTCCTTCTTCCCTGCCTGGACCTGAAACCCTTTGGGCAAACAAGGTGGATATACTACCTTGGAATCCCTTCTGTAGAATTTTTGGATCCTTCTGGAAACGAACTCCGAATTGCATAAGAAAGAATCCACTCTATTGGAAGAAACGGAATCCCAAGTGCGAAGATAGCTAGAGACAAGTTGAAATGCAAAAAACTTCAAACCGCTTCTTGCGGGGAAGTAATCGTAATACAAGTCCCAAACGTATCTCATGGGAGAATGTACATAGCTGATGTGGATCGCATCCGGGTCAGGGATTATACCTTTGGCAACACAATGAGAAGAAGATACGATCAGATCATATCCTCTTAGATCCAAGGACTCTATCGCAGTAGGAAATAACGGAAGATACCAACGGTATTTGGATTTAAAAGGCAGGCGATCCGTAAACGCGGTTACGATCTTTCTATTTTCGATTCTTTCGTTTAACTTCCCTTTTTCATAAAAAAGAGTAAATAGATCCGCATCCGGAAATACTTTAAGGATAGAATCGAGTACGATCTCTCCCCCTCTCATTCCATTCAGCCAATCATGGATCACTGCGACTTTCATAGATACTAGGATCGGCAAGGTAGCCTAGTTTGTCCCCGCCTTTTCGAAGTATCTACTTATCGGAACTATAGTTTGTTCAGATAGAAATCGCTGGAAATCCCACCGATGATGGTGGTCCTACGATACAAATTGATGGAGAACGGGATGGGAGCGCTTCTTTCTATTTTGCGATACCCTTCTACATATCTTCTGGCATCGTCCCCTAAAATTCTCATGTCAGTCAATGTCTCGGCCAAATTATCGTAAGTATCGGGATCGTTTATAAATCTTGGAACGGAGCCGTTACTACTTTTGAGTTTGTAAGAGATCTCTTCCAAGTTTGCAAACATCAAATTAATATCTTGTTTGTTCTCCCGGATCACGCCGGTGGACGCAGCGAAAAAGTCATCATAGTATCTGGCAGAAGGAGTAAAGTCCGGACGAGAATCCTCTTCTTCTTTGTAAGTGGGTCTGAAAAAAGTCTGTTTAGAATCTTCTTCCGCGTTTCCGGGATTTATATCTATCGTTCGCCCTGCAAGGACAGTCGCAGTCCTAAAACTGATATCATAGTTTGAATATAATGTGATCGGTTCCGCAAGACGGATCGTGATCTCCACAGCTTTGGTCCTGTTCTTATCTAAAAATCTTTTATCCGGAACTTCTTCTATCCCGACCACATCCACATCTCGAACGATTCCCCTTGCCAATCCTAAAATACTGACTGGAGTTCCGGGGCGTATCCCTTGAGACTTAGGATAATAAATTTTTAAAGTATAAGGATAATCTTCTTCCGAACCGGATCGTTCTATCACTGATTGGTATAAGAGTACAAAAAAAGCACAAAAGAAAACGAAACCTAGATGTATGGGAGAAGGGATCGGGAATTTCATACTTTCTTCTATTAGAAACTTCGGCTTTCGATTCGGATCAACTAAATCCCGGTAAATCAAAAATAGATGGGCGAAATTTTAGAGAATTTCCCGATAATTCTAAGGGAAAGGAAGAAAAAACCCTCTCCAAACGCCTATGAGACATAATATAATTGACTTTTTGAAAGAATCCGTTCAAAAAAGAACGAGTTGGTGGCTTCTGGCCTTCCTCTTTCTATTGGCGAGTACTTTAGGCTGGGGATATAGGAGAGGGACCCTCCCCCAGGAGTTGAATAAACTCATACTGACAGGACACGAAACTCTTAGAACGGAAGAAATAGTTCAGATCATGGGTATCCAACCGGGAACCTCTTTCGAAAATTACGACCTCGGCCAAATGGAACACCGACTTACCTCACATCCCAGGATCAAATCAGCCCACTTGGAAAAAAAAACGGACGACCAATTGTTGGTGGAGATCACCGAAAGAAAACCGAGTTACCTTGTGAATTCTGACGGCCATCTTTTCGAAATAGATCCTGAACTTAAAATACTTTCTATGGATGATGTTAGAAGCAAAGGACTCACAGTTCTTTCCGGAACTTTCCCAAGAGAAAAGGGAGAAGTAGTCGGCGCGGCTTTCAAAGACCTTCACACTTCCGTAGAGAATGCGTTTCGTTCTTATCCTGCATTAAAGTCCCGCATCTCCGAAGTATCCTTGCATGAAGATGGAGAAATTTTCGTCTACGCGGACACTCCTCTTTCCGTTCGTGTGCAAGTCGGGACCTTATTCCAAACTGAGCAGGTCAGAAAGTTATACGCTGTATTAGCATATCTTGAAAAAGAAAAAGTCCGCCCGAAACTCGTGGACATACGAGGAGAAGACGCGGTCTACCATTAAGAATATGGAATCTTCCGAAAGAATCATAGTCTCTCTGGATCTAGGGTCGGCACTCACAAAAGTGGTGGTAGGACGTCCTATCTCAGAATACGAAACTGAAATTATCGGAACAGGAATGTTCCCTTCTTCCGGGATCAAAAACGGATCCATTATCAATATAGAAGCGACAACCCGCTCTATTATCGAAGCAGTAAGCGAAGCAGAGCTCATGTGCGGCCAAGAGATCGGTTATGTGGTAGTAAACGTAACCGGTAAATCCGTTCGTGCGGACAATTCCAAGGGAGTTGTCGCGATCACAAACAGAGACAGAGTGGTGACCGAACCGGATATAGTCAGAGTGATAGAAGCTGCACAAGCCGTTAGAGTTCCTGCTGACCAAGAGATTTTACATGTTCTTTCCAAAGAATTCTCAGTAGACGATCAGACTTCTATCAAGGACCCGATCGGAATGACCGGAGTTCGTTTAGAAGCAGAAGTCCATATTGTAACAGCAGGTCTAACAGCACTTCATAATTTAGAAAAATGTATTGAAGCCGCGGGCCTCGCGGAAGAGACAAGAGTTCTTTCAAGTTTAGCTTCTTCCGATGCAGTTTTAACTTCCGGCGAAAAAGATCTAGGCACAGCGGTTCTGGATATAGGCGCGGGAATCTGCGATCTGATCGTTTATGTGGACGGAGGGATCGCTTATTCTTCCGTTATTCCATTCGGCGGATATAATGTTACTTCTGATCTTTCTATCGGTTTAAAGACCACGATTGAAACAGCGGAGCTTGTGAAAAAAAGATTCGGTCATTGTTCCTTAGAAGAAATTGATCCGACCGAAACAGTGGAGATCCCGCCGATCAGCGGAAGACCTGCCAGAACTGTTCTTAGAGAAGAACTAGTTCATGTGATCGAACCTCGTATGAGGGAAATTTTCGAAATGGTAGATGCGGAACTCGTCAAGTCCGGAAAAAAATCCTTCTTGGCCGGAGGAGTCATCCTCACAGGAGGAGGAAGCCTTTTGGAAGGAATAGAAAGTCTTGCAGAAGACGTATTTCGTCTAACGGTAACCCGTGCGAGACCCGCCGGACTTTCCGGACTTTCAGATAGAGTGTCTTCTCCCGAATTCGCTACCGCAGTCGGACTTATCAAATACGCCTCCAGGTTAGGGGACATGGAAAGAAAATCCCAGGATAGAAGCGAGACCTGGAGCAAAAAAATACGGAGATGGATAGAGGAAAATCTCTAAGGGAGTGATATATGTTACGTTTCGAAGAAGAAGAAAGATCAAACCCTGCTATTATTAAAGTTTTAGGGATCGGTGGCGGCGGAATGAACGCAGTCGCAAGAATGGCGAATTCCAGCTTAAGAGGCGTGGAATACGTTATCATGAATACCGACGAACAGGTATTAAAACGTTCCGAGATAGAAAATAAGATCGCATTAGGTTCTAAAACTACAAGAGGAATGGGCGCAGGAGGGGATCCTGAGTTAGGCGCAAGAGCAGCAGAAGAAGACAGAGAGAAGATCGCGTCCGTTATCCAAGGTGCAGACATGGTCTTTGTTACCGCCGGAATGGGAGGCGGAACCGGAACAGGAGCCGCGCCTATCGTTGCAAAGATCGCTAAAGAACAGAAATGCCTGGTAGTAGGTGTGGTCACTATTCCATTTTCTTTCGAAGGAAAAAGAAGAATGGAACTCGCCAAAAGAGGCGTGGAACAACTTCGTTCTTACGTTGATACTTTAATTTTAGTTAATAATGAATCCATCTTTCAAGTAGTAGAAAGGGATACCCCTATCGACCAGGCATTCAGAGTAATAGATGATATTCTTTTGAATGCAGTCAGAGGGATCAGCGATATCGTAAACAATCCAGGCATCATCAATGTGGACTTCGCTGATGTAAAAGCAATTATGAGAGATACTGGTGATGCAGTTATGGGAGTAGGAGAAGGTTACGGAGAAAACAAAGTTTCCGAGGCAGTGAACTTTGCGATCGATAACGCTCTATTGGATTCTCGCTCTATTGCCGGGGCCACTTCTCTATTGATCAATGTTACCGGTGGAACCGATCTTACTATTTCCGATTGGAACGAAGTATCTCAGATCATCACTTCTCAAGTGGATCCTAACGCAAATATCATCATTGGTTTAACTGAAGACGCGGATCTCGAAAAAAGAATCCGTATCACTGTAATCGCTACCGGGTTTAACAAAAGGGCTGCGGGCATCGGATCCGTTCCTAAATTACAATCCCAACCTCAAAGAAAAGTTGTAGGACTTCCGGAAATGGAAGAGCCTCGTCAAACTTTTAAAACAGAACCGGAAAGGATTAGCAACGACCCGGAGGCATACAGAGCGCTTAAATCAAAAAATCCTTCCGGAAACATGAAAGAAGATTATGATATTCCTGCTTTCTTAAGAAGAGGAGAAAAGGGAAGAGGTTAATTTACTTTTCTTGGGGTGCCTCTTCTTCTATCGAAGGAGGCGCCATCAATTCCTTTAGTTCTTTCAGATAATCGTTTTCGGGGCCGCCCAAACGGATTGCCTCATCGTAAAATTGAACCGCCTTTTGATAGTCACCTTCAGAAAAATAATAAGTAGCTAAATTCGCTTTCGCCGCCCAGGATTTTCCTTTCGCTTTTAGATCCGCTTTTTCCCAAGCGATCTTTGCTCTTTGGAAATTCGGATTTTCACCAGTAATCTCTTCATAACCTTCTAAAAGAAGAGCTTCCACTTCAGGATTTTCGTCTTCCGTAAAAATAGAAATATCTTCGGATTCTATTTTAGGTGAAAGCCTTCTTTGTATTTCCGAAATAGATTCATCCAACGCCGTAGCAAGAGAAGGGAGCATACTAGGACAACTAACGTCCCCTACTCCATTATATATGATAGAAGGTTTACTGAGGGTAGTCTTCATCATTTCTCCGGAATCTATTCGGATCAAATTTGCTTCTATCGGTATATAAACTTTTCGGACGCCTGTGGGCTTCATGATCGGATCTTCTACTAGAGAAGCTGCAGCCCTACTTAATTGTCTGTCCCTATCCTTACCGGCGGCAGCTGCTCTAAGAACGGCCATCCCAAGAGCAAGATAATCCATTTTTCTTTCCACATAACATTGGGACTCCGGTTGTTTGACGGAAACATATAAGACTGCGTCCACATCCAATATTTCTCCGATCTTTTTTCTGTTTTTTTGTATTCCCTCTATCGAAAGATCTTTTGATTCCAGAACATCCGCTCTATCTTTCAGATCCAAAATTTTAAAATAAGAATCTTTTGAAAAACTTTCATAAATTTTTCCGGGCACCATCAATACGAAAGAACGATTGCTTTCGTGGGCCCAGATCTCGGAAGTCAAAGGTTCTAATGCAAACGCGACCGTCTTCACTCCGTTTAAGAATTGTTTTAGATCTCTTCCTTCTTTTGTAGCTGGATATTTAGGATATTCTACGGTTACCGATTGGCAGGTCACAAAAACCCCAAGTAAACAGAATAGAAAGACTAACGTAAGCCTCATACTCGATCCGACCCTCCCCCCGTAAATTTTAGATCCCGTTTTTCGCCGTTTCTTTTTCGGAATTCGCGGGCAGGAGTTCCAACAAGATCAGATGAGGTCTTGCTCCGAATCGAATTCTAGGCGCTACATGACCTTCTGCTCCTAAACCTCGACTGACAATAATATCAGTATTTTCGTAGCCGTTCAATCCCCCAGCAGCGATATGTCTTGGAACTCTAGATAGGGTTAAGATGGGACCAAAAAACGGAACCTGGACTTGGCCTCCATGAGTATGTCCAGCCAGGACAAGATCCACTTTTTGATTCGGTTGATGCAAAACTGAATCAGGATAATGGCTGATCAAGATAGAATAAATATCCTGAGGGATTTCTCTTCTCAAACTCCAGATCAAAGTTTTGTTTTTATAATCAGGTAAACCTAATCCGATCAAGCCGATCTTATTTTTCCCAACCTGAAGGACTTTGGATTTTCGGTCCCAAAGGACCGATCCGCTCTTAGAATAAAAATCGGTATAACGCAGAATATGATCCACATCTCCGGTAACGAAAAAGAATCCATGATTGCTCTTAAATTCTTTCAGATAAGAAGTTACGATCGGATATAAGGAAGTATGATTCATCACATCCCCCGTAAATAAGATCAGGTCCGGCTGGAAACGATTTGCTTCGTCCCTAACTTCTAAATGTAGATTCCGAATATCATCCGTTTGTAGATCGGAGATATGAACAATCTTAATGGGAGAAATTATTTTATCCGATCGGATCTGTATACGTTCCACATCCAGAAAATTCGGTTCCCAAACTTCCGAATAATATTTGATACTAACCAAAAAGATAGAAATGAATAGAAAAACGATTCTCTTGGAAAATACGAAATGAACTATACCAAAAATCGGCAGAGCGATCGTCAGAATAGTCCAAGCAATCCTAACTCGGATAAAAGAACTCACATCCAAAAAGAATGGAATGGTAGATGAAAGGACCAGATAGATCAGTGTAAGAATTAGAATCCTTTTATAAAAGGAAAGATCCCATTCTTTGGAGATTATAAACTTTCTTTTATTTCCTAAAAATATAAAAAGAAATAAAGCAAAAGTAATAATTACCAAAACATCTATTATAAAATTGGATCGAGAATACTCATTCAGATAAAAATTCATATCTGGCTCTTCTTTCCATTCCAAAATTCAGCAGCGATCGCACTCAATAAATACATTACGGTTCCGTACATAAGTACTGTAAGCAATGTCTCACTTTGTTTTATATGAAGTTCCGCAAGAAGAAGAGCCAAGGATAAACTCCTGATCCCCGAAACCATAGACAAAGAAGACCTGACTTCCTTTGAAGAATGAAACAAAAAGATCCCGGGAAGAAGAGAAAATCCTACAGAAACGGCAGCACCGATCCAAGCAACCCAACCTAGACTCAGCGCAAATTCTCCATATTGGAAAATCAAAAGTAAGATCGATAATATCAAACAGAAAGTGCTAAATTTTTCCACCCAGGGGGCAATCGGATCGGAAAATTTAGGAAAGAAGTATTTGCTAAAAAGTCCCAAAAGCAATGGTAAACCTTGCAAGAAGGTCCCGATCAAAAAAAGTTTTAAGAAAAGATCAAAGTTAAATCCGGAGCCGCCTTGGTAGATAGAAAAGATCAAAGGAGTCAGAACAGTATTCGCACCGTTCAATAATGCAATCAACATTCCGCCTAACGCAGGATTCCCCTTTGCCCTTAATACAAACAACCCCCCGGAAGCTCCTCCGGGAGAAGCGGCACAAAGAAATATGGCAGCGAACGCAAGTTCGGATACTCCTAACAGTTTTCCCGAAAAAAACACGAAAACGGGAAGTATCCCGAAATTCCAAAAGAATGCGAACACAAGGATCGGAATAAACTTAGACCAAGAGCCCAATTCCTTTTTTTCTATTCTCAATCCCAAGCCGTACATCGAGGAAAGGGAAAGGAGAATGAGCACGATCCGTATTAACATTTTCTAATTTTACGAAAGACTCTTTTTAAGGAAACTTCTCTCTTTGATCGTTTGAGAAATAAAACTAGCGATCGCAAAGAAAAACGCAAAGCCAAGGAAAAAATAAGGAGCGATAGAAACTTGCTCTTCCGGAATATTATTTTGGACTAACATTCCGTAGAATACTACTACGAATAAAGCCGCCGGAACTGTAAGCACCGAGCCTAAATTAACGAATAACTTATATTGAATGGACCCGTTCTCGGCTTTTTTAGCGTAACCAAAGGACCATAACCAGTTCCTATGTTTAGCCAACTGGGAAGCGTTTTGGAAAAAAAATTTGTCTCCTTCCGCTTTGACAATATATCCTGCCTTTCCGAATTGAGAAGAGGCTGAGTTTATATCCGACTTCAATTCTCCGGATAAAATAGCCGGAAAGAAGGAGCCGAAATATTTTTTGGAAAAAGTTTCCTTTTGTTTTCTATCCCATATAGAAACAACAAATACCAGAATGAAAATCAGTATCGGAAGTACGTTTAAAATTATAGTGATCATCTTTGTTTTTATGCCGCAGTTAAAATGATCGGCCCAAGTTCGGTGACTACTACTGAATGTTCAAACTGAGCTGTAAAAGAACCGTCAGGAGTTTTTAAAGTCCATCCGTCCGATTGTTCCACAAAGTCCTCTGCTCCCGTCGAAACAAAAGTTTCCACCGCGATTACCTGTCCCGATTTTAAAATTCGCTTATCTCTTGGTTCATAATAATTACAAATATCGAATGGTTCTTCGTGAAGGGATTTACCTACTCCATGCCCGCATAAGGTACGGATCACTTTGTATCCATTCTTCTTCGCAGTATTCTCGATTGTTCTTCCGATCGAATTCAGTTTTTCTCCGGTCTTCACTCCGGAAAGAGCAAGTTTCAACGCTTCTGAAGACACATCCAAAAGTTTAGTTAAACCTTTGTCATCTTTACCGACGATCAATGTAAAACCGGTATCAGCAAAATAACCGTTCAACTCCAACGAAACGTCAAGGTTCAGAAGGTCACCTTCTTTCAGGATACGATTACTTGGAATTCCATGAGCGATCTCAGTATTCAAACTTATACAAGTGTATCCGGGAAATTTATACATCAGTTGAGGAGCGCTTCTCGCCCCAAACTTAGAAAAATATGAATGAGCAATACGATCCAATTCTTTGGTGCTAATCCCTGGTTCCGCAGCCTCTCTCATCTTGACCAAGGTTTCGGCAGTGATCTTGCCAATCTTTTGTAGCGCTTCAAGGTCTTCCTTATTACGAACCGTCATAAATATTAGTTCTACAGAGAGAAACTAGATGGCAAACGATAAATGTGGGAATTCCAACCGGAACCGAAAGAATCTCAAAGTTTCTGCTTCACTTCCCGGAAAGTATAAAGAAGTTCGGAAGCAATTAGATCGCAGGTCAGCAAATATTTTTCCAAAGGATTTTCAGAATCGTCCGCCGATTTTGGATCTTCAAAAGGAAGAGAGATCCTTGCTTCCGCGCCAGGAACATAAGGACACGATTCATCTGCTTGCGAACAAACTAAAACTGCAATGAACTCG
Source organism: Leptospira licerasiae serovar Varillal str. VAR 010 (assembly GCF_000244755.1). Taxonomy (NCBI): domain Bacteria; kingdom Pseudomonadati; phylum Spirochaetota; class Leptospiria; order Leptospirales; family Leptospiraceae; genus Leptospira; species Leptospira licerasiae. The sequence continues at coordinate 23,967 of NZ_AHOO02000005.1, forward strand.
GAGACAGGATTCGGTGCATCTTGGAATTTTTTAGAATATGCGATCAAAGCAGGAGTTCCATCCGCCCACCAAATGGAATATTTAGGATTACGAGGAGGTCCTTGGTTCTCTAAACGAAACCCGCAATTTTCCAATGCATTCACCGCATTCGGATGAAACTCTGTAACAGTTGTTCCGCCTGAAAAAGATCTAACTCCCGGGAAATCAAAATAGTGAGGGATACAGGCGGCGAATGCCTGAGCTATCTGGCTCCTTCTCGAATTATGGGTACATATAAAAACTAAATTCGCTTTTTGTTTGGTCTCGAAGGATTGAAGAATGAAATCCGCCAAAGAAGATAGCACCGCCCTTCTTTCATTAGGGATCTTATCGATCAAAGAAAGTTTCGTATCCAAATATGTTTTTAAAGGTTGGAATAAAGGAGACATTCCGGGAACTTTAAGTTCCTTTTTTAAAGGAGCAAGCTAGATTTTTCAAGTTTTGAAAGGCTTTGACATATTTCAGCTCATCAGGGATGAATTGCGAAATCGAAAAGGAAACTAAATGAAAACGAACAACTCTTTAAAAACAGTATTAGTTACGGGAGGATCATCCGGAATAGGTAAAGAACTTTCCATCTTACTATACAAAGATGGTTATAACGTATTAGTAGTCAGCATTTCCAAAGAAGAATTAAAACTTCTGGATAAAGAATGCAAAGAAATAGACCCTTCGGGAAAATTAGAAACCTTAGAAACGGATCTAACTCAAAACGAAAGTATCCCTAAAATCTTAAAATGGATCTCTAAACTAAACTTAGAAGTCGATGTCTTAGTCAATAATGCAGGATTCGGACTTTGGGGAAAATCCTGGGAACTGTCTCCGGAAAAAGTGGACTCGATGCTTCGACTGAATATGAATGCAGTTACTATACTTTCCAACGAATTTTCAAAAAGAATGATAGAACGTAAGAACGGTTTTATATTGAATGTTGCATCCACTGCTTCTTTACAACCTTTGTCTCATATGGCAGCCTATGCTGCAAGCAAGGCTTATGTAGTCAGTTTTTCAGAAGCGCTAAGAGCGGAACTTGCTCCTTATGGAATCAAACTTGGGATCTTATATCCGGGGACCACTAAGACAAATTTTCTATCAGTCGCGGGAATCCATAAAGAAAACAAAAAAGGAAGCTTAGGGAATCTTGCCTACTCGATCGCGATGGATCCGAAAGATGTAGCAAAGGTTGCATTCAATGCGATCCAAAATAAAACCGAAAGGTCAATTCCGGGATTTATGAATAAGACACATTATTATTCTACGAAAATATTTCCGTCCTGGATCGTAAAAAAAATAGCGGATCGGATCTTTAAAAAGGAATGAGTTATACTTTTACGTTTACTCCGTAGAATTCAAGAGCATTCGAATATAGTACTTTTTGTAATAATTCACCTTCGAATGTATCCGTAACTAAATGTAAGTCCTCTTCGGTAAAAGGAGCGGGAGAACGAGTAGAAGGAAGGTCTGTCCCGAACATCAAGGCATCCGGGCTGATTTCCGCAATTTCTACTAACGCAGACCTTATATCCATATTAGTCCTGCCAAATCCTGTGGCCTTTATTCTCACACCTTTTTCTACCAATCTTAAGATAGTTGAAAATCCTTCCTTAGATAGCCCCAAATGATCTATGGAAACTTTGGGTAGAGACAATAACACTTCTTCCAAAAATTCATCTATCTCTTTGGCATCTATATATAATTCCACATGCCAACCCGCTATATCGTAAACTCTTGCCCCCATTTCCTTAATCTTGGAAATCTCCTCAGAGCCTCCCCTTCTCACATTAAAGCGGACAGCTCTCACTCCAGATTTATGAAGAGATAAAATTTCGGAATCTTTAGTATTTGCGGGAAGCTGAGTAACACCCACATAATTTTTTCCTAACGCGGAAAGCGTATCCAACAGATAGGTTTGATCGAAAGCCTGAAAAGAACCGGAAACAACCGCGCCACCTTTGATCCTAAGCCAATCCGCCTGCTTATTATAATCGGAGACCGTAAAAGGCTCCGGCAAGAAGCCGTGATTAGGCACCAAAGGAAATCTTGGATCTATGATATGAAAATGAGAATCGAAGATCCGCATTTTTGTAGTATAACATTTACGGAATGTGAGTCAAGAGAATGTAGATATGAAATTTATTTCCTTAAAAGACCATGGCCCCTATTCCACTCTATAACGAAGCACCCTGGTCCCGGCAAAAAGGTCGTGTAATGCGGTCCTTTTATGAGAAAAGAAGATACAAAGGACTGAAATCCCATAATATATGATAGAATCCCAAAAAGTGAAATTATCCAAAGGGTTCCATTTGTTCAAGATCCTATGAATACCCGCCAAAGGTAGACCCTCCATCTCCGCCTGATGAGCCATAAATATCCTAGAATCGTATACTGCGCTCATGATCGTCACTAACGATAAAACAAGTTCAGGTAAGGTCCGAATAAAAGATCGAACCCATCCTAAACGTCCCTTGCCGGAATCGGTAACGATTATCCCGGCAAACGCCTTGCCAAGAGTTCTACCATACAAGGCATGCATTACGAATCTATACCCGATATAAAGTAAAGAATGTAAGGCCGTATAGAATGGGAACAATTCGTACACAAACTTATTATGATAATAAAAAACCATGATCTGAGGGATCAAAACGGGACACAGGATCAAAAAATCCAGAAACTGAGCATACACCCTTCTGCTCAAACTCGCATAAGACAAATGTCTTTCTTCAGTATTAATTTTTTCGAATATACTCTTCATTTGTAAATAATTATAGGATATTTCTAAAGTGAAAAACGAACCATCTAAGCTCTTTGCCGCTCTCGCAGAGATAAAAACCGTCTTTATGAGCTACAACATCGGGATCCTTGGAAATTTCCGCCCAAAATCCTTTGGAACAAGGCCCCCACCAGTCCGGTTTACAATTTCCTTGGTCAAAATTTTCAGGCCAGTCGTTTGGATAAGAATCGAATCTACGATTTAAACCGGGATGGTTTTTGAATCGTTCCAGAATTGTTTTCCGAAACTCTGGATTTTCCACTTTATATTTTGAGAAGACCACCCAAGATTCTTTAAATCCGCAACGTTTGATAAAGTAATCAGAGATACCGTTTGGAATACCGATGATCCCAAACTTTTCCGCCTGAGCCCGTGTTAGGCCCTTAAATTCAAAACGATCCGTAAAGTCAGGAATATCGGAACCGTTCCGAAAGAAAGAATATAGAAAAATCCCTAAAACGATAAGAATAACAGCGCTTACGCACGTTAGTAGAATCTTAGAAGTGAAATATTTCGCCATTTTTTCGCCGGGATCGGATCGGCCGAATCTTAACGGTAGAATATGGAAACCAAAAGTAAGGAATCAAGGAGAATTTAGAAAAGCATACTTACTTACTTCTCTCAATTCGAACATGTAGTTCTTCAGATATAGATCCTTCAGTATATCGGAATAAAATTCGGGATCTTTTTGATCCTTTCTATCCAAGAGATAATATTTGGAAAATCGGCAAGAGAAAATTGACCTTCTTCCGCCACATGTGTATATGCAAAAAGAGAAATGTCAGCAATGCTCGGTTCTTTCGAACCGAAGAATTGATTTTTAGCAAGATAGTCGTCCATAATCCGAAGAGCATTCATTCCTTTGGGAAGATTTTCGGAAATTCTAGGATCATCTTTTTTATTCTGCAATCGAATAAGACTTCTATTCACTGCAATATAGGGCTCATGACTATATTGTTCAAAGAACATCCATTGTAGTATTCTGGACTGGATCAAAAGATCGTTCGGGAAGAAGTCGGTTTTATTCGCCAAGAAGTACAGGATCGCATTGGATTCGGAAAGAAATTCGCCCGAGTCCAATTCCAGCAAAGGAACTTTGCCCACCGGATTTTTGAGAAGAAATTCTTTTGTCTTAGTTTCACCGTTTCTGACGTTGATCTCGATCCATTCATAAGGGATTTTCAATAAATGTAATAACAGTTTGATCTTGTAACAATTTCCTGAAACGGAAGTACCGTAAACTTTCATCTTAGTGGCCTGCAAGTTAATATCTAACTAGCCTAAACTTCAAGCGGAGATCCGCAATGGAAAAAATAATATATTTCATTTTGAATTTTTAGCCAAGACCTGCTTATCGTCCGCCCATTCCCCTTCGAAAATCAATACCCCGTCGGGATCAGTCAATTTACCAAAACCGTTTCTCTTATTCAATTTCCATTGGCCTTCATAAACGGTACCGTCCGAATATTTGTAAATCCCATTACCTTCTTTATTACCACGATCCCAGTCTCCATCGTAAGACTCGACTCCTCCTAATACAAGTTTACCTTTTCCATGGGCTAGTCCATTTTGAAAACTTCCATCATAACGATAAGATCCGGACATGATCTTTGTCCCAAATCCATTCTTACAATTTCCGGAAATACAACTGGGAGAAAAAAAATAGTACGCGAAGAATAGAAAGATAGGTATCAATAGGATAGGATAATAACTTTTGTTCATAGTCATTGGGAAATCGGTACAACTTATAAAGATCTATTTTAAGAGAAAAAATAAAGGATAGATTTGTAGATCTCTTAAGTTTCAGATCTGGAAAAATCTTTGAAATTCCTTTTACGAACGATCGAATTCAATCTTTTTAATAATCTTTTCAGATCGTCTTCTCCCATAGCTTCCGTCACTGCAGCCTGAGCTTCTTCCCAGATCGGATATGCTATCCTCAAAGCTTCCAAACCTTTTTGGGTTAAGATTACTTTTCTCGCTCTTTTATTTTCGGAAGGAACATCCGCAACATATCCTAATTCTTCCAAAGGAGTCAGGTTACGGATCAAAGTAGTTCTATCTAAAACAAGAAGATCCGCTAACTCAGCAAGCCCAAGACCGTCCGTTGCACCAAGAGTATGCAATAAACTGAATCTTTGGGAAGTAAGGCCGGCCTTCTCCAATTCTCTATCATAAAATTGAGTGACTGCCCGAGAAGCCCTGCGCAAATTAAAGTTCACACAACTTAAACCTGCGCTAAGCATATCTGCTTTGCTCGGAAATTTTTCAGACTTCCGAGCCGTAGTATTTTGAGACTTCTTGGACATTGGATCAAAAGGACTATCAGTCTTGGGAATATTTTCCCTCCGACACTTGTTTTCGCAACTGTTTTACCCTGTCCTCAAAAGAACCGTCATTCAAACCGGACTCACTAAATACAAAGTTCCCTAAAAAAGACATCATCTCTTGGTCATGCCGAACAGGACGTCCCTTTTGAAGATCGATAAAAGAAAACTGTGCTCTTAAAACAGCCTTCAACCGACTTCCTTCCTTGTCCAAAAGTAAGTATTCATTGTGGATCGTTGCGGGAGTCAGCTTGATCAAACGAGTTACGATCTTCACAACATCGTTCTGCTTGACCGGTTCCAAATATTGAGTCTCCACTTTACTTACCACCCAAGATTTACCCGAGCTGGAACCGTATTCGTAAAAATCGAAATTTGCGGTCTCCCTCAACTGCTCGGAACGAGCTTCCAAAAAATAATCCATATACCTTGCGTTATTCAAATGCCCGAAAGGATCACAATCCTGGAAGCGAATCCTTGCAAAACTATAAGGGGAAAGCACCGGTTTATCAATCGTCAATTCCATACCGAATCTCCTAAGAGAAATAATGTGCACTTACATATATGTAATTACACATGTGTAATTACAGGAATTAGACCTGTCGAAACCTTGGTCAAGGCAAAAAATCACATTTTCCGCGCTATTGGAGCTCCTAAAAAAGGGTTCTAATTTTGGAAGGTCAGTCCAGTTTCGAAGGCAGAAGGTCTAATAACTCGGACCACTTTTTTTTATCCTCTATGCTGATCTTACTTCTTCTATCATAGCGAATATTATAAATTCCGAATTCTCCTCTATACAATTTAGAAACCTGTGCTGATGAAGTCAGCCTACCACAACCGGAATGCTCCCAGGAATACGAAATTTTTCCCGACTTCTCAGACTCCAAACCCCAAATAACGTTCGGACATTCCTTTTTTTTACCGGACTCCAATAAGGAATAAATTTCAGATGGAGAAGAAGCTCTCACTTTATAAACATGAATGGAAAGCATTTCATTCCAGAACAATAAAGACTCGGACTTAGGGACGTATTGTAATAATGCCTGATCCATTCTGTCCACATCCGAGACCAGTCTCCACTCCCTCCCGTCCAGGCGAATAGATTCCCCTTCCGCATCCAATAGAAGGTCCTTTCTGAACTGTTTTTTATCTGATTCATGGACGGATACCTCTGTTTGCAAATGAGTAATCTGTCCATTATCGTTTTTTAATGCGATCCGGATCCATTTACGAGTAGTCCCGATCTTTCGGATCCATTCTTTGTTTTCGGAGGCTTCTATCTTAAATTTCAAAAGGACAGACCCAACTGAAAGTGGTTTTTCCTGTTGGAATAACGGAATGTCGGAAGAATTTTCATTTAATTCAAATCCTTCTATGCCTATCAAAAATGGATTTTTTACCATTCCTTTCACGAAGATCTCTATTTTCCTAGGTTCCGTTCTATAAAAGATCTTCTCTATTTTAAACCAATCGTTTTCAGATTTCTTCTTGCGGACCATATCCGGAAAACAAAAAGTAAATAAGAATATACAAAAAATAGAAATTACTATTTTAGAATGTAATTTTCCTGAAGAAAGATACAAAATTAACCTGCAACGAATCTTCTTCGAATAGAAACAAAATGAGCGAATAAGACGGAAGGAACTATAAAAGAAGGCAACCATACGTAGGGGAATTGGAGCACCGCAATGTTCGGCCTTTCAAAAGATAATTTTTGGAAAGGCCCCGGCGCGGATAAGATCCCCAAGGCCACTATATTCAGTAAAAATAATAGGCCTACTATATTCCAAAACAAAATCCAATTTTTAGAAGAGGAACGTCGATTCAAAATAAAAAATGCAGCAATCGGAGCGGTCAACCCGATTAGAATGTCGAAATTCCAACCTGCAAATGTCATACTGATAGGGATCCAGCCGTACATTGCCAACCAATATAAAACTAACTCCACCGGTATCCTGGCCAAATGTAAATATGTTAAATTGACTTCTGGGATCTGATCCATCCAAGCTCTACTGGATGGAAAAAAGAAAAGTAAAACTAAAAACAAGACCGGTGGGGCAACCGCACATAAAAATCTAGGCGGAAAAGAGTCAGTAACAAGATAAAATCCGACCCCACTTAAGATCCCTTGCAATACAAGCCAAGCAGCCAAAACCAAAAGTATCAAAGAAGAGCCGATCCAATTTTTTCTAGAGCCCAGGATGAGTGAGAAAAAATATCCTAAAATAGCAAATACGGTAGAACCGAAAATTATCGGAACAAGTGGCGGGAGATGAGCAGACATTACGATCTCCAAAATGAGGCCCAAATCATTGGAATTTCAGAAAATATGGCAATCACTTTCCTGGAAAATTGAGGCAATTCTTCCTTCTCCTTTTTCACCTAAGCGCCGTATTTTGTTGGAATTCCCACAAGATTCCCTTCTAATGATAGGATAGAACTAGTATCCAGGATAAATCATGGCCTCCCAGAATTTCTCTTTTTCGATATCTCGATCCAGACTGTTTCAATTTTTTACGATCTTACTCATCTCCGTTTCTTTGATCGGAATTCTTGCTGAACCGAAAAAAGGAGTCCACGAAGATGTTTTCGAATATAAGGTAAAGAAGAACGATACCTTATCCAAAATCGCAAAGGAATTCCTGCAAGACCCAAGAAATTGGAAAGAATTATTAAAATATAATGAAATTCCAAACCCTTCTTTGATTAGAGAGGGTACAACTCTTCTCATCCCAGGCTTCTTAAGAAAGGACACTATTTCCGCGACAGGAGAAATCATAAAACCTAATGCAGGTCCAGTGGCAATTGCAGATTTCCAAAAGGGACAAGTTCAATTCTCAAGAGATTTTACCCCGACAGGACTCCCGGCAAGTTGGTCCAAACTTTCCAAAGACCAATTATTGAACATGGACGATTGGGTCCAAACTGGACAAGGCTCTTCTTCTAAAATCATATTCACCAAAAACGGAACAGTCGTAGAGCTAAGAGAGAAGACCTTAACCAAGATAGTAAAAACAACTTCAGAATCTATTTCGGAATTTAAACTGAATAAGGATGGAGGGATTCTTGAACTCAAGTCCGGATATCTGGAGGCTAAGGTACCTCCTAAAAAGCCGGGAGATGATACTCGCAAATTTATGGTAGTAACTCCTACGGCTGTTGTGGGAGTGAGAGGAACTGAATTATACGTGAATGCTCCCGATCCTGAAAATACTATGGTCGGATGTTACAAAGGAGAATTAGAAGTCTCCGCTGAAGGAAAAACAGTGGCGGTTCCTGCCGGATTCGGAACTACTGTGGTAAAAGGACAGGCGCCTTCCAAACCGGAAAAACTTCCCGAAAAGGTTGAGTTAGAGTGAGAATTCTGGATCGGAATATTATAAAATATAAATTTTCATTTTTATTATCTTTTCTGCTTCTTCTTTCGGGAGAGGCATTTTCCGAACAACAAAGAGTAAGCCTTCGTTGGAAACCTAGCCAAGGTGCAGAAAGTTATCTGATCGAACTTTCAGAAGATAGGGAATTTCTAAGAATACATCATTTTTATAAGACTAAAAACTTCCGTTATGAATTCAATTCACAAGATTCAAAGTTCTACGTTCGTGTAGTCGGGATCAATGTGGATGGAGGAAGAGGAGTTTCCTCTCCGATAATATCTTTGGCCGAAAAATTCGCCGCTGCACCTAAAGTAAAAGTGGAGAGGCCTTCTACAGTAGTCGCTTCTTCAGAAGAATTGCGGATCTCTCTGGGCGGCGATCCTAAGACGGGCGAACCTTCCTCCAATTCTCCCGGATCTGCAAACTCCCAAAAACAAGTACCCGTTTCTACATATTATAGAGTGAACGGAGGCGAATGGCAAAGGTACGACGGTTCCATTTCTCTTTCCCAAGAAGGTTGGAACGAGGTGGAATTCTATTCCGAAGATATATTAGGAAATAAAGAAACGCCTAAAAAGACAAAATATCTCAAAGACACGACCGCCCCCCAAGTCCGTTTGATAGGAGAAAAGAAGGGACAATCAGGTTTAATTGAGATCAAATCCGGAGCAGAACTTACATTACAGGTTACTGAAGAAGGTTCCGGAATGGAAGAGATCACGATCAATCTTGCAGCCAGAGACGGAAGCGGAGCAGAAGTGAACTTAACGCTCTCCGGAGAAGAGACAAAGAAACCGATCAAAATTTCTTCCTCCGGTATAGACGGACTTTCGACTCTTCGTTGGGAAGCGAATGACAAAGCAGGGAATTATATACAATCAGAGATCCCTTTACTGATAGATGCGAAACATCCAGTCTGCGTATTCGCTCCTACAGAAGGTAAACTTCGGGAAGATGGGATCTATTATCTAAAAGAAAACGGACTCATTGCTATTCGTTGTGAAGACCCGGGCACTGGATCAGGACTTTCTAAATTGGAATACAGAATAGGAAATGGTCAGGTTCAGCCTTACCAAAGTCCGATTGGATTCAACACCGGAGTTCATTCGGTGACAGTTTATACTTCGGATAAAGTCGGAAACCAAGCAGAGTTCAAGATCAAAGTGAACGCGTTAAAGCCTGATTGGCAGAAGACCGGATCCGAACTTCAAGAAAAATAAGAATAAAAGATTATTACAGCGCCGCTCCCAGCTTCCCTGGGGTTCACGCTACGACTATAAAGAAAGAAGAAGGGACCCGTATTTTCAACGGATCCCTTTTGGCGGTTCCTAATTTTCTGTGCTTGGTGAAGCAGAAGAACTTGCAGGTTTAGTTGCCGGGGCTGGAGAGCTAGGCTTATTATCCACTTTCTGGATCTTAGTCTCAGGAGGAGTGGTATCTACTATAAAAGCGATCTTCTTCACATCACTTTCGTTACCGACCGAATCTACTGATTTAGCTTCGATCGTGTGATTTCCTTGTGCTTCTACAGAAACTGGATCAGCGTATAATTTCCATTCGCCTGAATCCAATTTATAAAAGATCTGCTTAATTCCGGATAATGTATCCGAAGCCTTGATGGTAAAAGCATTTCCGCTTTTCACAAAAATTTTATCTTTTACGGTTACAAGAGCAGAACCGAAAAGTTCAACCATCGGTTTCTCTTGGTCCACTGTTACTGCCAAAACGGAATCGGTAGAAGTATTTCCTGACTTATCAGTTGCAGAAAATTTAATGGTGTTCACCCCGGCTTTTTCCAACTGGATGGGTTTACCGTCATAAACTTTTGGCTCTGCTCCATTGATAGAGACCTTGATATCTTGAACACCCGCCAGGTTATCCTGAGCGGTAATAGAGTACGTTAGAGTTTTAGTAGCATAGTTCGTATTTTCATGAACTATTAATGCAGCACTTGGAGTGATCTTGGTAGAAGGAGGGGTATTATCCACAAGAACGTTAAAATGTTTTTCCGGTTCTTTATTCCCGGCTTTATCCACCGCTCTGTAAGTGATCTTAGTCAGACCTTCTCTTACCAATGTAATAGAAGAAACATATTTAGTATAATCTCCTGATCCGATCTTATATTCGATATAATCCACACTGGAACCCTCGTCCTTAGAGTTAAATTCGAAGGAAGATTGGGAGTTGATATATAGATCCGGTTTTTCTCCGGAAGATGATTCTCTTTCCGTTCCGGACGGCTTAGTAGTTTCCGCCTTAGGCGTGGTAGATTTCGGAGGAGCAGTCGTACCTGGCGAAGTTTGAGCGAGAATAGCGCTGGAGACTAGCATACTTGCTAGAAGGACCCATAAGGGATTACGATTCATTCTTTTCTCCAATGGAAAATTAGTGTTATCACTGTTTGACGAGAAAATATACACGGAATCTTCTCTTTCTTTGTGAGAAATTTGAAAAAATTCCGACTAAATTTCGTCAACTTTCCGGAGAAAAAATCTTCTATTTCTTTTCCTTTTTAGAGAAGGATCCGGACTTCCAAAATTTGTAAACTGGCAAAAAACTGCCTAAAACAGGCAATAACATCAAAATAGCGTAGATCCTAGAAAACAGACTTGCTGCTCCGTTCTGGACCACATTCGTAGCGTTATACAATGTCAGATCGGAAACGATTACTACGCATAAATCGTAATTTTGTAATGTAGAATATACGAAATAAACGGGGATATAAGCGATATAAAAATACAAACTAACCAAGAATGGAAAGACCACGAGCGACTGTCCCACCAAACCGCCCGAAGGTGATCCGAACCAAACTAAAAACAAGGCCAAGACTGAAATCGCAAAAGAAGCCTGAGTAAATAAAAGAAAAATACTATCGTCGCCTTGTGTGCAGGTACCCGCTTCTGCCAAAACGATACATAACGGAATGAATAAGAATAGAAGGTCGCCGAGCCAAAATAGGATTTTTTTAAGTATATTCATTTATTTGGACAAAAATTCCTTTAGCACAATCGCTTTATTATATTCCAGATTTTTAGAAGAATATAAAAAGGTGATCACTTTTTCATCCATAGAAACTTTTAATTTTTCCAAACCTTCCGGGTTGGATTTTAATTCTGCCCAATATCTTTTTTCCATCCTCTTCGGAAGGGGCGTCATACACTCTTTTGATCTTGATCTGCATTAAATGATAAAATCTTTAGTATCTCTTCTCGGACTATAATAATGATAGTCGCTTCTTCCTAAACGAACCAACATCTGGATTTTTTCTCCCGGCTTTAAAGAAGATTCGAATTCATTCCTGATCTGATCCATTTCAGGATATTCTTGTAGAATTTGGCTCATCGGATGAAGAGAAAATCCGTTTTTAGTCGCGGCTAAATGCAAACGAAGATAATCCCTTCCCGCTTGGACCCAATCAATAATTTCATTACGGTTCGTTTTCAGAAAAATAAATCCCTTAGAACTTTCTACCATGGAAGTAAACATATCCATACCTGCTTTTTTATTTTCAGGCGAATGCCAACTTTCTGCTCCATGTTTTAAGAAAAAATTTCGAGCGAAATAATATTTCAAACCTGAAACCCCGTTGGCTCTAAGAGAAAGCCCATCTTTATATTTTCCGATCTCTTCGTCGTTGTAACGAAACCAAATTCTGGATTCTTCATACGTATTATAAGTATCCGTTTCCATTTGCATCGCAGCGACCAATCGTTTTCCTAAGTTCTCCGATCCTTCTTTCGCGACAAATTTTAGTTCGGAATATAAGACTGTGGAATCTTTATAGATCTTTTCAAAATCATCCGGGGTTAGATCATCACCTTCGTAAATACTTCTTCTTGTTACTCTATCTGAAATAAATTCGGACAAGGGATTTCGAACCAGATCTTCTTGTTTGACTAAAACAATTTTGGCGATCGGCTTTTTGCCCATATCCGCAATCGTATATTTTCCTTCCGGAAAAAGTGAAACTTCTGCCAGATAACCGAATACTTGAGTTCCTAAACTTAGATTTTCTAGAAAGGTCCCTTGTCCTATATGGATTTGTCGAAAGGTAGGATCGGTATCTTTTAATAAACGTCTTTCATCCACATACAAAAGCGCAGAATGATCGTCTATAAGTTTGAATTTCCAAGGTTGTACATTATGAGGATTGGGAGCAGTAATCCCGATACGAAGAGCTTTTAAGATAGGAGAAATATTTTCGGAAAGAAACTCAGGATCGAATGGATTTTTTCTTTCGTAATCATATCTTTCCTTGGAGGAAGTTTTACAATATTGTAAAACTTGTGAAGTAGAAAGAAAAGCACCGAAGCTCATTCCATATTTTATAAAAGTTTTTCGACTGATAGAAACCATGGCCGAAAAACCTAAGGGAAACTAAGTCGGAGTCAATCTAATTCGAAAAAACTATTCCCAATAATTTATCATCAATTCTTTAGACCAATCAGGCTGAGAAATCCCGGACATAGGCAGGAATTCGCGCATCACAGGTTTTATATCCACTACCGGCGTCCCATCGATCGCATCCAAATATTTCACTAAAAGTTTTTTCCCATCTCGTCTCAAAAGTTCTACAATCGTAGAGCCAAGATGATTCGGGCGATTTTTCTTTCTTTGAGCAAAGATACCAACCTTAGGCCATCTTTTATTCTCTCTAGGATGTTCACTGCCCAAAACAGGTTTCAGTCCGATAGCCTTATGAAAGATATAAATAATCTCCAAATGGGAGAAAGTATCGATCCCGTCCAAGGACTCAGCGGGAATATTTTCCTCCAACTCGATCTCAGAAACAATTTCTGCCCAGTAATCATCCTGGATCTCTGATCTAGAGTTGGAGACCTTTGCGATCGGCCGAATCGTAAATTCCATAAAAGCCTCTTTCCATCTAAAAGATGTCCTAAGAGACGATGGAAAATACTCCTCTGCAAGAAATTAATTTCCGGCTTCCGGTTTAGCGTTTAGATATTCTTTGAATTTTGCTAGGTCACTTCCTACAAAGGAAATCGTGATTGGCTCGGTTCCTGAATAAAGTCTGATCGAAAATTCATTTGCATTTCGTATCGCTTCTTCGTCCTCACCTTTTAATAAAAAAGTGCCTTTCAATTCAAAATGAGCGTGAGACTTTACATTGATGTGCACATTTTGCGAGTTTGAAACGTTTTGAGTGTTGTTTCCAGTTGCACCTGAAGAAATTGTAGTTACCCTTTCCGATAAAGTGTTACCAAATATTAAAGGAGAAACTTTATCCCCAATCTTTACAAAGCCACTTTTTTCGATCGGTCTATTTAACGAAGTCGCATAAATAGTAAATTGTGTCACAGTAGGATTAATTTTATTGATCCCAATCTCGCGCGTAAAGTCCAGAATCACACCATATTTCATAGATTCGAAAGGAGCACCCGGCATAGCTTCTTCCGACTTCACATACATTTTTAAATTTACATTATGAATATTCTTAAAACTGTCTTTCGTTACTTTAACTTTTCCAAAGCCCGCAGGTGTAATACATCCTATCATAACAAAAAATAAAAGAAATAATATGATTAATTTTTTAAACAAGTTGATTCTCCAATTTATATATAAAATCCAGTCACCTACAAATCAAGGACAGGTCAAGAGAGTATTTTCAAAATTTATGATAATAAATTGAATCAGAAACGTTATCTCGGATTGGATAAAGTTTGTTTATAAGAAAGTATATTTAAATTTGTATTTTACTTGAAACTAATAATATGGAGCAACTTCACTCTTGCTCCATCCCTAGTCGAGCAAGCAAAAAGTTTTTTAAGTAATTTGAATTTTCCTCATCAGACGAAAAAGCCACAGGATGAGATGCCGTATATAAGGACGAATGCCCAACGGTTTACCTTCTAAGATGGTTAGTTCATCTTCTCCTTTTAGCAAAAACAAAGAGCCAAGTTAGTTCCTAAACAAATTTACACCACCGCACTTATACTTATATTGATAACCCTAGGAAATGTACCGCCTCGTCAAGAGAAACCGGCCGGGCTTCTTAGGCAAAATCAACCTCCGCTATTTCATTGACAGGGGATCGGTACCAAGATCCACTCTAATTGTGGACCGAAATCGTATCGCATTAGCAATCACCTTTGTTGTCACCATCCTCTCCTTGTTCGTTGGACTTATTAATTTAGTGTCCAACGTTTCCTCTTCTAAACTCACAAAAGTAGATGCGGGTTCCGGATTCGGGACCGACAGACTGGGAGCGGCCTTAATCAAGATTGAAGGGGAGATCCACTCCGGACAATCCGGCTATGATTCCGCAGGCGCTCAAACCATATTGCAGCAACTCAGATCAATCGAAGACGACTCTAATATCGTAGGCATCTTAGTAGAGATCAACTCTCCGGGAGGATCGGTGGGAGCCTCGCAAGAGATCTATAAAGAGTTAATGTTCCTTCGAAAGGAAAAAAACAAAAAGGTAGTGGTGTCTATGAAAGACATCGCTGCTTCCGGAGGATATTATATAGCTTCCGCTGCGGACAAAATTTTCGCATTAGGCGGAACCTTAACAGGCTCCATAGGAGTGATCGCGATCGCTCCGAATATCAAAGGACTCTTAGAAAGATACGGAGTCAAAGTCCGCACTTTCAAAGAAGGGAAATATAAGGATTCTCTTTCCCTATTCCGAGATAGCACCCCGGAAGAAGATGCAATGATCCAAAAAATGCTCTCCGACACATACGAAGAATTTATTGAAGATGTTTCCAAAGGAAGGAACCAAACCGTAAAATTCGTAGAGGCTCTGGCAGAAGGTAGGGTCTATTCAGGACAAGACGCATTCCGAAACAAATTAGTGGACGATATAGGCGGAAGAAGAGAAGCATTGGCGGAACTTTCTAAACTTTGCAATTATGATGGAACCCTTCCGTTATTCGAAGAAGAAGTAAATCCTTGGGAAAGATTCTTCCAACTGATGCAAGCAAAGTCCGGAGGATTTTTCGGCGGAGAAAAAGTGTTCCTTCAAGAGCTCAAACGTTCTCCCATTTTAGTTTTATATCCCAATTCAATGGCATGGTAATCCTGTGTTAAAAGAATTATTCAATAGATTTATAGATCTTTTAGATGCGGTTCTATTCGAACCGTTTCGAGTGGAGAATGTAATTTCTTCTTGGGGAACTTATCCTCTTAAATTGGTAACCGTTATGGTTCTGTTACTTGCAGCGACAAGCGCTGGGGCAGGTTATGTTTTCATAACTCCTCCTTTTACGGGCAGAAGTTTCGGTCAATTCCTGATTGCCGCTTTGACTCATTTGTTATTTTTTATACTTCTGCCTTACGCAGTCGCATTCATAGTGGACGGACTTGCTCAGTCCAACGGGAAGAAGGGAAACGCGAATATCACTCTTAGATTTGTAAACATCTCCCTCTCACTTTTTATCTCCACCGCCGCCTGGGCAATTCTTCTGGCTCAATTAGGAATAAAAGGCGGATTCGGTGTCCTTACATTATACTCGATCCATTACGGATTATTTATGACAGTCTTGGTTCGTGGAACTTCTTACATCTATGACCTAAAGTTTAAGGATTCCTTTCGTATCAATATTACCACATTTATTATAACGTTCTTTTTACCCTTAGCGATGTATTCCGCCGTAATCACTTCGTTTAATCCTTCTCTTCCGTAAATTATATAATATGAATATTCTAATCACCAACGACGACGGGATCTCCTCCAATGGAATCCTTGCATTGGAAAAAGTTTTAGGAAAAGAACATAACACCTACCTAATCGCTCCTCTAAAGGAACGCTCAGCAACCTCTATGGCATTGAGTATTTACGATTCCATGAGAGTAGAAAGAGTGAACGAAAATCATTATATCGTAGACGGATTTCCTGTGGACTGTGTGAATATCGGACTTCATGGGAATATCTTTCCCAAAATAGATTTGGTGCTCTCCGGGATCAACCGGGGAGTGAATATGGGGCACGATGTTCATTATTCCGGAACAGTCGGAGCCGCAAGACACGGAGCTATCCATAATAGAAAAAGTATCGCTGTCAGTTCCGGGAATTTGGATAAAAACTACGATTATTACAAAGAAGCGGAACTAGTCCGTGAAATCCTGAACTCCTGGACTGAGGAATTTTCAGCCGGTATTGTTTATAATATCAATATCCCTGAAAAATTCGAGAACTCACTTTCTTCTATAGAAATAGCGAAGTTGGGAAAAAGAACCTATGTGGACACTTATCATTCCAAGCAGATCATAGGAGGGATCTCGGATTTCTTCTTAGGAGGCTCGGAACTCGGACATATTCCTGAAGAAGGCGCCGATTTCGATATATTCTTCCGTGGAAAAATTCCGATCACTCCTTTAAGTTTAGATCAAACTTCTCCGCTTGAGTTGGAAGAATTTAGAAAAAGGATCCGGGTTAAATCGAAGTAAATGGAAAAGAAAGCTCCGAGAAAGATCCCAGCCAAAAGAAGGATTTTTACCGAAATCCTAAAAGAGAATTATACTGTCGCGATCACTCTAATCGACAGAGAAATGTCCGAGACCGGAAAAGATCCGGAACTACTTTATAATTTTGCAATATGTTGTTCCAGGACCGGAAATCACAAAAAGTGCGTTTCAGTGATCGAAGAACTTTTGGAAGAATTCCCGAAATTCTCGGAAAGAGATAACGCATTCAGAATGATGATCTATTCTCTGATTCGGACCGGAGATTATAAGACCGCTTTGGCAAGAACGGAAGAACGTCTCAAACTTTCATTGGATGATATCATTCTTCTTTCCCTAAAAGCATCCGCATTGGAGAAATCAGGCGACACAAAGGGTGCGATCGAAACCCACCTGAGAATTTTACGACTGAGACCTGAGCAAAAAAACAGCCTAAATTCCGTTGCATACCTGCTTTTAGAGGGAAAAGAGCCGAATCAGGAAGACCTCAAGCTTGCGATGGAGAATATAAAGAGGGCATTGCAGTTAGATCCGGAAAACCCAGCGTATTTGGATTCTTTCGGAGTTCTGCTATCCAAATTAGGAAAACCGGAAGAAGCCAGAAAAGCCTTCGAAAAAGCGATTACCAAAGCTCCGACAGAAGATATCATTCTGGAGCATTTGAAAAAACTATCTCAAACAAATAGACAAGCGACTTGACACCTCGCCCTTTCGCGAAATCATGGACTTCGATCCGGGATGTAGCGCAGTGGTAGCGCATCTGTTTTGGGTACAGAGGGTCGCAGGTTCAAATCCTGTCATCCCGAATTCCTCTTTTACAAAACAAAAGACTCGGTAGCTCAGTTGGATAGAGCAACTGCCTTCTAAGCAGTGGGTCGGGGGTTCGAATCCCTCTCGGGTCACCAAACATGGTGAGCGTAGCTCAGTTGGTAGAGCTCCAGATTGTGGTTCTGGCTGTCGCGGGTTCGAGCCCCGTCGTTCACCCCAAAATTTTTCTACCATTACAAATCAATCTAACAAAATCAAAAAGACCCAACGGGTGCTCGGAACTTTCGTTAACCGGCAAAAAACAAAACAATCCCTGCTATTGTAATATCCGCAAAGAAGTGCACTAACACCGGATAATAAATTCCCTTACTTAAGATCCGGATCAGCCCGGTCATCAAACCGTAGATCCCTGCGAGTACTACCCCTACCCAACCGCGTGGAAATCCATACAAATGTAAGATCCCAAAACTCAATGCTTGGAACACTAAAACCCAAAAAAGAGAAAGCCTCGCCGTTAGCAATGCCTCGAATAAGATCCCTCTAAATAAAAATTCCTCTGCAATCGCATTTATGATCGCAAAACCTATTCCGGCTGCTATCAACACCGGAATATCCCCTTTAGGAAAATTCTCTTTGATATCGCTGACATCCGGATCTAAAAGATAAAACCAAAGAAATAAAGCGATACTTGCGGAAAATACGAATAGAACGGAAAGTCCCAGAATCTGTCCGGAAACTTCCCCCTTAGCCCACCATCGTAATAAACCTAACTTGCGAATTTTAGAAAAAGACAAAAAGTAAAAAACTAATGCAACGATCAACGTCCCAGGCCAAAGATTTTTGGCATAAGGAAATATATTAATAAAAGATAATACGAATAACGGGATATTCAGATAAAATAAGGACTTCCATTTGGATCGTAATCCGATTAGCAAAAACAGAACTAACAGGACAGGGACCGCAAATATGGCCCGAACTTCTTCGAAAACAGCAACGCTAAAGACACCGATAGATAGGAGGATAAAAAAACGTTCTCGGTTACCGGCCTTGTATTCAGGTAGATCGATTCTGCCGGTTTCCGAAAAATTCATTCAAATACCAAAAACCTATTCGAAGAGTTGAATATCCTTAATACAGGAGTCCGAGCCGACGCTTTCGAATGTCCCCTGCACTGACCAGATCCAAATACCCTTCGGATATTCTTTTTGAGGAACCGAACCCGCGTCCTTCTTCAGATAAACAGTAGCAGTTTCCGATCCCGAAAAATCCAGAACGATAGAGCTATATTCAGTATCATCAGGAAGTCTGGATTCTTTATCCACATTGATCGCTTCTCTTTCTATAACTCTGAGCGAAAGAGGAGGAGTATTTTTAGAACAGGCGATTACTCGGATACCTTTCCAATTTGTCGGAACATAAATCCCGGATTTGAGGCGATGAGAAAGTCTGAGCTCCAGATCGAAATCCGTCTTCATGGAAGAAGGTCGTAACTTTCTCCATTCAGTGTCCAAATTTCCGTCGGCCAAATATGGCGCCTGAGAAGAACGATCCACTAGGTAAGAATCGGTGAAATCAAAACGTAAAAAAGGGGGCTCCGATTTATAGGACTCCAGCTTGGAATTCGTCGTAGAATACAAATAATAATTCGAAAAAACCAGTCCGGCAACAAAAACTGCGGCCCAAATTTTTGAAACAGTGTTCAATTTTAAAAAATCCACTCATCCAAAGATGCCGATTTCCTAACCCGGGATCAAGAAGGATTTCCTTTCTTCTTGTCGAAAGAAAACCGATTTCGAATCATGATCTCGGAAAGAAATTTCTTAAAAGGCGGTTCGCGAAATGCTTATTGGAATTACCGGCGGCACGGGACTCATAGGATCCATGTTGGCGATCCGCTTGAAGGCAGAAGGACATAGAGTCCGGATCTTCAGCAGAAGCGGAAAATTGCCGCCCAGACTCCAAAGAATTTCAGAATGGGACGTTAGGATCGGTTCACTACCTACCAGAGCTGATCTAGAGGGAGTAAACGTTCTAATCAATTTAGCAGGCGAACCGATAGCAGGAGTTCGCTGGACCCCCGAATACAAACAAAGGATCCGCTCTTCTCGTATAGACTTTACCAGGGATCTTGTCGCAAGACTGACTTCTTTGGGAGAATTTGCGCCCAAAGCATTATTCAATTCTTCTGCAATCGGGATCTATGGATCTTACGATGCAGGAACCCCACCGTTCGACGAAGACAGTCCTGCGGCGGAAGATGAGTTAGGCGTCCTATGCAGAGACTGGGAAGAAGAAGCATTAGAAGCGGAAAAAGCAGGCATCAGGACCGTTCTCTTAAGAACTGGAGTAGTTCTCACTACTGAAGGCGGAGCACTTGCAACGATGCTGCCAGCATTCAAATTATTCGCTGGCGGCCCGATCGGGAGCGGAAACCAAATCCTCTCCTGGATCCATATCGAAGACCAACTTTCCGCAATCATGTTCCTGATCAGAAAAGAAGAAGCAAGAGGAGCATTCAATCTTGTATCTCCCGAGCCTCTTTCCAACGAGCAATTCAGTAAGATTCTGGCAAAAACTCTAGGGCGCCCATCATTTACGAGAGTTCCTTCCTTCGCACTTTCCCTCGCATTCGGCGAAGGCTCCATTGTGGCAACTCACGGTCAGAGAGCGGTTCCGAAAAGACTCCAAGAGTTGGGTTATAAATTCAGATACCCGAATCTGGAAGCAGCACTTCGAAATTTATTAGGCTAATAGCCTGTTTAGCTCTGAGAGCAAAATGGCAAATTAGGTTTCGCGAAAAATTCTCCGAAGCTCCAAAAACAACTTCCCATTCGATTTAGAATAAGTCTAATCTCTGTATGGAAAACACAATGCCTGGTTCATTCAACGAACTTCTTAAAACACATGATAAACCCATCCTAGTGGATTTCTGGGCCGAATGGTGCGGTCCTTGTAAAATGGTAGCTCCTGAGCTGGAAAAATTTGCGCAAGCTCACCAAGGGCAAGTAACCGTAGTAAAAGTCAATATAGACGAAAAGCCTGAGTTGGCTCAACAATACGGAGTTCAATCCATTCCGACCCTGATGTTATTCAAAGGTGGAGAAATCGCTGAAAAAGTGGTGGGAGCAATTCCACAGGCACATATGGAGAAAGTTTTTGCCCCTAAACTGGCTTAAAATATTTCGCGCGGTTCGACAACCGATTGGGGCGACTCCCTCGCTCCGCTCGGGCCTTCCACAGCGACCCATAGGGAGCGAGGAAACGACCGTGAAGCGAGTCGGTGCCATCTCGGATGGCAACCGACCACCGTACCTCAATCCAATTCAATATTCTTAATATACTTTAGATCGGCCGCGACCGCTTCGCGTCTTACGTATCGCTGTTGCAATTACCAATTTACGATCTCATCTACTTCTTCCTGATCCAAACGGAAAGACTCATAGTCTCCGAAAGTTTTAGGAAGAGTCCTAAATAAGAAAGCTCCGAAACCTTTTGCAAAAGAATCGAATCTGGATCTTTTAGAACCGGAAGCTCTATCAAAAACAGCCTGCTCTAAGAATTCAGAAAGAACCAAAGCGCCATATGCCTGGTCGGAAAGATCCACTCTGTAAGTTTCCTTCCATTCTCTTGGTTTCTCTTCTATATTCTTATTCCAATCTAATAGAAAATTTTCTCCCAGTTCTGCTACGGCTTTTAATTCCGGATATTTTTTAGCTGAGTCAAAATTTTTCTTTAATTCTAAAACAAAAGAATCACGGATCTTAACCCTATTCATAGCACCAAGTGCGTGATCGGTGATGATCAAATGGGTGCCTTCCCAAGTCTCGTTGATAATACAATCATTATGAAGTCTAGGCAAACAAGTGTAATCACCGATAATTCCGGAACCACCCAAAGCCATAATCGCTCTATGAGTGATCTGAGAAGAAAGAGAAGAAGATCTATACTTCATTAAAGGAGTGGAGATCTGTTCCGCTAAAATCCCTTTTTGAGCCCAATCGATCCCGCGGAAAATCGGCATGACCAAAGCGGCATACAAGATCCTTATCTCTGCAAGTTCTCTGGAATACGCAGGAAAATCCTGGATCTTCTTACCGTAGGCCGTTCTGTATCTGGAGTATTCCCGGGCTTCCATAAATGCTCTTCTGGACATTCCGGAAGCTGCAAGACCGACGTGAACCCTAGAAGTTCGGATCACATAACGGATCAGGTTTGCGATCCCATGGGCAGGTCTTCCTAAAGCTTCCGCTTCCAGATCTTCGTATACGATCTCGACGGTAAGTTTTCCCTTAGAGCCTATAATATCTTTTTTTCTTAATATATGGTGACCGTTCAGCTCTCCATTATCTTTGATCCTTGGGACCAAGAATAGACCTACTGTTTCAGTATCTTCTATTTTAGCCGTTGTGACCCAAAGGTCTCCCGGGTTAGAGCAGAACCATTTTTCTCCGTTTAGGATCCATTTCCCATCTTCGCCCTTTCTTGCGATTGTGCGGTTGGCACCTACGTTACTTCCCCCCACTCTCTCCGTAACATACTGTCCCGCCATAAAATGAGAGAAGGAACCCTTTCCTGCCACTAAAGGCAGATATTTTTTTTTCTGTTCTTCCGTTCCGATGCCTTGCAACACACGGATCATACCTTCGGTCATCGCCAAGGGACAGGTTACCCCACCTTCACCATTTTGGTTTGCAAGATATGTCAAAGCCTGTCTGTGGAGATCCGTAAAAGGGAACTTCCATTCATCATGAAAATCTAAATTAACAATACCATAATCGTACGATATCTTTCTGGAAAGTTTTTGTTCGTGAGAATAAACGATCTGATCGATACGATTTCCTGTTCGATCGTATTTGACTACTTCTCCGTATTTACCTTCTTTATGAGAGGCCTCGGTAAGTTCGTCTAAAATGCCGCCGACCAATTCTCCATATCCTTTGAGATGATCTATCATAGCCTTCTTATGGTCCGGTTTATAATCGGAAGAGTATCTCTCCACTATTCTCTGGAGGATCTTATCCTCTTCGTAAAAGTTTTTACCTCTATTTCCTTTATAACCCGTTAAGTCGTAAGAAGATAAACCTGGGTTTTCGGCTAAACGTAATGGATGATTCATAATAGTTCCTTTTAAAAAGCGGCGATCCGAATACCGCTATCATAAGCGAATACAACTCGACCGCCAGAACTTTTTAGTCGGAAATACTACACATCGAACATCGTTTGTTTGGAAGAAAAAGTATAGCAAAGGTCATAGAACTAGAAAAACAGGTTTTTCTTAATATTCTAAAACCAAACCTTCATAAGGTGCGATCTCGAATACCACCGGGATTTCCATCTTCTCAGGTTTTCTATGAGTAGATATGAGGATCTGAGCAGTACGATTCGCGTTTGCTACTATCTTTTTGGATTCATTCTCGAAGTTCAAAATGATCAGACATTTTTTCTTTTCGAACTCTCTGGTATATTGCAGAACTCCTGGAGGAGAATCGTAATCCAGAGCCAAGGTCCCTTTTTTAAGGATCTCGTTCCCTTTTCTAAGCCATATTAGCTTTTTATAAAAATTTAATAAACTTTCGATGGACCTGGACTGAGTTTCTACGTTTACCGATTCGTATTTGGAAAAAACAGGAAGCCAAGGTTCTCCATTACTAAATCCGCCGTTCACATCTCCGGACCAACACATAGGAAGTCTGCAGTTATCTCGGCTTGGATAGACCGGCCAATATCTGATCCCTACCGGATCTTGGATGCGATTTTTAGGGACTCTTTCGTCAGTCATCCCAAGTTCTTCTCCGTAATATAAAAACGGAGTCCCTCTTAAGGTTAAAAGCATTAGAGCCGCTATCTTTGCGCGAGCGACCGTTTCTCTTCCCTTGGAATATCTGGTGATATGCCTGCGGAAATCATGATTACTTAATGTGTAATTCGGCCAACCCTTGTCTCGGAGATACTTCTCCCATTCTTTGATCACGTCCCTGAATTTTTCAGCCTTCCAAGGAGTATAAAAGAAAGCAAAGTTAAATGCTAGATGAAGTTCATCACCTTTCGCACCGTAATAAGAAGCGGGAAGTGCGCTTGTGCCAGGCGGCTCCATCATCACTTCTCCTACGGACATTCTATCTCCGTATGAATCCAAAAGTTTTCTGAGATCCTTGAGGATATCGTGCATCTCGGGACGATCCCGATCATAAATATGATTTTGTTGATCGAAAGGTCTAGCTAACCATCTTTTTCGAGGGTTACTTCTTAACTCGGAGTCTTTAACGAACAGATTTACGACATCCAAACGGAAACCGTCCACTCCCATATCCAGCCAATTTTTGACCATAGAGAAGATTGCTTTTTTAACTTCCGGATTTCTCCAATTCAGATCGGGTTGTTCCGCTAAAAAAGAATGATAATAATATTGACCTGTAGTTTTATCTAAGGTCCAAGCTCTTCCACCGAAAGTTCCCATCCAATTATTTGGAGGTTTTCCATTCACGGGATCTTTCCAAATATACCAATCTCTCTTAGGATTATCTTTGGAAGATTTGGATTCTAAAAACCAGGGATGTTGGTGAGAAGTATGATTTGCAACCAGGTCCATAATGATCCTGATCTTACGTTTATGAGCTTCTTTTAATAAACGTTTGAACGTATCCATATTTCCGAATACGGGATCGATACTTTCGTAATCCGAAATATCGTATCCGAAATCGTACATCGGAGAAGGATAGATCGGAGAAAGCCAGATGGCATCAATGCCAAGCGAATTCGGTGTCCCGTCGTTCAAATAATCGAGTTTTTGAATGATACCTTCTAAGTCGCCAATCCCGTCCCCATTAGCATCCTTAAAGCTTCTAGGATAAATTTGGTAAACTACCGCGTTCTTCCACCAGTCCGCGTCTATCTTTTTGCCGCGGCGAGGAGGATTAGCCTTTTTAAGCTCCCTAACGGATGTCGCGGTTTCTTTTTTTCTTTTAGAAGTGACTGTGGAACGACTGCCCGAATCCATACTGGGGACCATTTTCAAAAAACGAGTTCCCCTGTCATCCTTTCCACTGGCTGGATTAGCAAGATCTTATCTTCCAAGGATTTTAACAATTTAGCATCTTTGACCTGTTCCCCGTCCTTAGTCTGGAGATAGAATGAGTCATAAGCATAGTCTGCAGAAGTAGAAACCCTTAAATGAGAAACTTTTAAACCAAAATCGAATACTTTCCTTAAGATCCTGTACACTAAGCCGACCATATCGGGCATACGTACTTCCATGATCGTCGTATCCGTAACATCTTCGTTAGAAAATCGAACCGAACGATTGATGATACTTTCCGGTATCGTCTTACGTGGGTTCCATTCGGTCCTTTCGAAAGCGATACTATCTCTTTGTAATTCTCCTGAGGCCATCAACCTAAGTTTGCCTTCCATCCTGGAAAGTTTTTCGGAAGAAATATTTCCGCTACCTTGCGGATCAGTTACTTGAAGAATATGGATCTGGAACTCTTCGAAAGTATAACTTTGCATCCCGACAAGACTCAAACCTTCGGAAGAAACGGAACAACAAAGATCCAATAAGATCTCGGGAATATTACGGCTCACCACTTCTACCGTTACAAAAGCAGGGTCTTGCTCCAGGTCTAAAAGTAAATCCGAATTGGCATCTTGGCTGAGTGAAGTAATCGATTTAAAATATTTTAATATTTTTCGATTCGAAACGGTTTTTAAAAAACTTTCGGGTATCACTGAATAAGCAAAAGAAGCGATCGTTTTGGAAATTTTAGGATCTTGGCTTTCTTTTTCAGTCAGATAAGCGACCAAGTCCTTCGCAAGGGCGATCCTTTCTTCTTCTCCATGAGGACCTTCATAATCGGTTCGATTTGTTTGAAAGAAGTTTATAGAGTTTTTATAAAGTACGTTTAAGATTGCTTTTTTCCAATTCGTAAGAACGTTTGTCCCAACCGACTTGGTATCGATGATCGTCAGTATATATAAAAGTTTAAGTCTGTCGGGATTAGATACAGTTCTCGCAAAATTCCGAATCAGCAATTTATCCGAAATATCCCTCTTAGAAGAAAGTTCCGACATCAGGATATGTTTTTCGACCAGAAAACGGAAAAGATCCGTATCTTCTTCCGATAAACCCAAACGAGACCCGACAGAAACCGCAAGTTCCGCGCCGTATTCGGAATGGTCTCCTTCCTTCACTTTTCCGGCGTCATGCAAAAGAATTGCCAAGGCCAAAATTTCGGTCTTCTCACATTCTTTGTAAACTTCTAAGATCTCTCTGTCTTCGAACTCTCCCTTATCTAAACGGTCCAATTCATGAAGGATCAAAAGAGTATGTTCGTCCACAGTGAACTCATGATGATAACTGAATAAAGGGAAATTAGTACATGCGCCGAACTCTGGCAGAAGCGCTGCGAGCACCTGGCATTCATGCATTAATTTCAATATTCTTCCCCTATCTTTTTTATTCTGAAGGATCCTGATAAATCCTCCGTTCACTTCCGCAGAATATCTGAAATCATCGTCCAAAAAATGAGAAGCGAATCTGATCTCGCTAAGTAGCCCGCCGGAAACTTCGAAACCTGTTTCCTGGATCATCCTAAAAGTAAGTAAAATATCTTTGTATAATGTATGAGGATCCGCAAAAAGATTTCCTTCATTGGGAGGAAAGATCGTATTTCCGATCCTTAAGAATCGAATGCCTTCATAGTCGAAATTTTGGGCCTCTCCTTTTTTCTGAGCAGCCAATAGAGAATCCAAATATACGCGAACGATAAAGAATATATTTTTCTGATGACTATAAAGAGTGTTCATAAACTTCTCTATAGTTTGCATATCTTCTTTTTTTCCGAAGCCTAGATACTCTGCAACTTCGGGTTGCAAATTCAGATCCAAACGATCATGTTTTCTGCCGGTAAGAATATGGAGCGCAGTCCTGACTCGAATCAGAAAATCATAAGCCTCTTCTAAGGCTTGGACTTCCCCACTTTGGAAAACGGGGAGAACTGCAAGTCCACCTAAGGAACGGATAGGACTTCTGGATTTTTCGGTCCAATACAAGTACTGAATATCTCTCAAACCGCAGAGATCCGTTTTTAAATTCGGCTCTGAAAGTAGAATAGGTCTCCCTTCTCTCAAAAATCTTTCCGAAAGTTGATCTTCTTTTGCTTGGTTGTATCTGGTCACAAATTTAGAAGGAAGTTTTGCTAAAAATTCTTCTTGGTATTTCTTAAATAATTCCTTAGAGCCGGTTAAGAACCGACTGTCCAATACCGCGTGAAAGCTGGACATATCATCCAAATAGCGAAATGACTCCTTAATGGTTCGGCAAGTATGCCCTACTTCTTTTCCGGAATCATAAAGATAAGTGTTAATGGAAGAAATGATCTCCGAAAGTTTGGAATCCGGAACACCATTATGTAAATATAATATATCTACATCCGAATGAGGCGCCATCTCCATTCGCCCGTATCCGCCTAACGCAATTACCGCTACTTCTTCCCCTTTTTTTAAAATGCCGGAAGACTTTTCGAATCTGGTCCTTAGAAAGGAATCTATGATAAATGTGAGCTGGCGCGAAACCAGGCGGCCTGATACCGCCCTACTTTTTTCCAAAAGCCTTTGAAAACTATAGGAGATGTCTAATTCTAAAGGCAAAGGTAGTTCCTACTAGCTGTTAGACTGAGTTTATTTCAATTTATCGCCAGGGTTGGCACCTCGATGAGGCACAAAAAGGCTGAGACTCTCGCCTTCTCCGGAAGCCAAAAGCATCGCTTCTGAAACTCCAAACTTCATCTTTCTTGGTTTTAAGTTGGCGACTGCAACAATTGTCAGGCCAAGCAGATCCTGAGGCTGATAAGAAGCCTTGATCCCCGCAAACACATTCTTAGTTCCAAGAGGGCCCAAATCCAATTTTACTTGTACCAATTTATCAGCGCCCTCTACTGGACCGGCTTCTATAATTTTACCGACGCGGAGATCGACCTTACTTAGATCTTCGATCGAAATTTCCAGAACTCCTTCCGTTTTGGGAGCGGCTGCTGGAGTTGCCGGTTGGCCGGCGGATTTAGTTTCCAAAGCGTTTTCTTCTAACATGGTTTGAATCGATTTTTCCTCTACACGTTTGGTGATCATTTCGTAAGCGGATACTTTTGTTTTTTCCAGATCGGAAGAAAGATCCGCAAACTCAGGCTTTTTATTTAAACCTAATATTTTATAAACCTTCTCTCCCGATTTAGGAAGCACAGGATATAAATAAATGGAAAGAATTCTCGCGGCGTTTAAAGCAACTGTCACAGTCTTGCGAGCTGCTTCCGCATCCGATTTGATTTGGATCCAAGGCGCAAGATCGTTTACATACTTGTTGGCGATATCTCCCAATCGGGAACATTCTTTCATTACTCTGGTATAATTTCTGGTCTCATACCATTCTCTGATCTTAGATTCTGAACTTCTGAGTTCATCCAGTACCTTCTTACCTTCCGCGTCCGGAACTCCCAAAGTTCTATCAAGTTTATCTAATATAGAAGTGGCAACTCTCGACACTAGATTAACGAAGTTACCCACAAAGTCCGAATTTACTTTAGCAGTATAATCATCGAAGGAAAGGTCCAAATCGTCCATTCCCGGACCGAGTTTACCTGCCAGATAAAAGCGAAGATGTTCCGGGTCCAAATGTTTCAAATAACCGTCCGCCTTGATGAAAGTACCCCTAGACTTGGACATCTTCTCTCCGTTCACAGTAATAAAACCGTGAACATGAACTTGAGTAGGAGAACGATACCCTCCTCCTTCTAAAGTGGCGGGCCAGAACAAAGTATGAAAATATAATATATCCTTGCCGATAAAATGGGATATCTCGGTCTTCTCGTCCTTCCAGAAGGAATCGAATTTTTTGCGATCCCCTTTGAAATAATTCAAGCTAGAAGCCATGTATCCGATAGGCGCATCTAGCCAAACGTAAAAATATTTTTCGGTCTCCCCTGGGATCTTAAATCCAAAATATGGTCCATCACGAGAAATGTCCCAATCCTGAAGCCCAGCCTCGAACCATTCTTTCAGCTTTTTGCGAACGCCTTCCGCAACATGAGAATCTTTTTCGACCCAGCTCGAAAGATATTTTTCAAAATCTCCCAACTTGAAAAATATATGTTTAGAATTTCGACTAACGGGTGGGTTACCACATAAAGAGCAATGTGAATCTTTTAGATCCTTAGGAGAATAAGTAGCTCCGCAGTTCTCGCAACTATCTCCGTATTGGTCTTGGGTCCCACAATTAGGGCAAGTTCCTTTGATAAAACGGTCCGGAAGGAACATTTTATCCGTATCACAATATGCTTGCTCTATCTCTCTTTCCGCGATATGGCCTTTGCCCTTTAAAGAAAGATAAATTTCCTCGGAAAGAATCCGATTTTCTTCCGAGTTAGTGGTATAATAATTATCGTATTCGACTAAAAAGCCCGAAAGATCCCTGTAATGTTCTTTTCTAACACGATCTATCAATTCTTCGGGGCTAATCCCTTCTTTTCTTGCGGCAAGCATGATGGGTGTGCCATGCGTATCGTCCGCACAGAAAAAATAACACTCATTACCTAATGATTTTTGATAACGTACATAAATATCGGTCTGGATCGCTTCCAGAACATGGCCTAAATGAATAGGACCGTTCGCATATGGCAAAGCGGAAGTAACGAGGATCTTTCGTTTTGTTTCGGAACTCACATAGTCAGGTTGAGAAAAATTCCCCCAAAATCAACATGGATTTTCATTGCAAAACCGCAGGTTAGGTTAAAATACATCGGAAAAACGGGAACACCCTTAAAGGGAAGGCATTAAAATGGAAAGGGTCTCATCCTTGGCTAGTAAAGTTTTACCAGGTCATGAGTTTTACGAAAAGTTTCAGAAAAGTCTCGATAGAGAAACCGAGATTTTTCAACTCAAGATGAATTATGCCAAGGTCCTAGTCAGTCTTTGGTCTTATTCTTGTCATGCAGACGGAGTCTTTCATACGAAAGAAGGAAACCTAGTTGGACAGATGGTAAAAGCCATGTTCGATAAAGATTGTATTTTCGATCATCACCAAGAGCAAAAGGCGGAGATCATCGAAGAATTATCCGAAGTTTTCGAATCCCCTCTTCCTATTAAAATGATCACCGACTTTGCGGAAGGAAATCCTGTATTGGCCGTAAACTTCTACGAAGACGCGGTATGTATAGTAACGAGTGATGGCAAATTTACGGAAAGAGAAGTAGAATTTTTGGACGATCTGGCAAAGGAACTGGAAATTTCTTCTATGGATAAGAAAAACATAGATAATAAATATACGGACGGCGACGAAGA
Source organism: Leptospira licerasiae serovar Varillal str. VAR 010 (assembly GCF_000244755.1). Taxonomy (NCBI): domain Bacteria; kingdom Pseudomonadati; phylum Spirochaetota; class Leptospiria; order Leptospirales; family Leptospiraceae; genus Leptospira; species Leptospira licerasiae. Next base: position 54,002 of record NZ_AHOO02000005.1, read on the forward strand.
CTGAACTTCAAGTCGCCTTCCTTCTCATGCCTTTTCCACTCCTATTACTTTTATTCGGCTACTTAGGTCTTCAACTCATACTAAGCGGCCCCTTCCTACAACTTATAGTAAATATAATATCCTTTAGGTTATTCAAATTTCGTTGGCTGACTCCGGGCATAATACTTCCCGGGCTTTGGGTTTGGGCCAGACATTTTATCATATTCTTTCCGGGAGAACTCGGAACGGATATTGTTCACGCGAAAGGAAGCTTTGTACATTTCAGGATCTCATTCTCAAATTTATTTAAAGGAAAATTAATATTTAGAGGGGTGAATGTTCGCTCCTTTCACATGGATTATACCAACAGAGTGGAATCCAGAAAGAAGATAGAATACCTTCCCAAAAGAGGGAGGATCCAATTCAAATTGGAGAAAGTTTCCCATTCCAGCATTGATATAGAAGACAAGACATTAACTCCGGTATTTAATATACAGATCCGGGATATAAAAGTAGAGAACGGAGTTTTGGACGCGGGTTCTCCGTTAGAGATCCTTTTTAGAAGCAGAATGGGTTCCTGTAGATTAGGGAGAGAAGGTTTACTCAGAACGGGAACACTCAAAGGAGGAGATAGAGGATATCTCACATTGAGCGGGATCACTTGGGGAGAATTAGCCGGACTAGAAATTATTCCTTTGCCTTTATTCAAAAAGCAAGTGCATCTTACATTAGAATTTCGGCATATAGACGATCATCATACCGACTTTGAAGGAACCTTATTGCATACGGGCTCGGGAGAAGAAGAGGAATCAGAAACATATCCTTTCCGCTTCGGAGTAGACTGGAACGATTTTAATCTTCCTTTCGATCTAGCTCTTAGGAAATTGATTATGGAATTATTCCTTCAGACCAAACTGGAAGGTTTGATGGCAAGGACCCTGCAAACGATTGCAAAAGGGATCCGATTATTTTTAGGTAAGGATTAGAAGTTAAGCGAAATTTCGCCTTTTATCGAACCCTCTGACCCATTCCTTCCACGATCCCATTCAGCTTAATCAAACCGGAGATCATATCTTTCATAGCGGAACGAAAGGCTTTCTTTTGGTCCTCGTCCACTCTTTGGGAAGCAATGTCCGCTTTCATGGATTCTAAGGTATCACTCACTAAAGCAAGAATGCCATACATAGGCTCGTCCTTATTGGTGGAGTTAATAATAAATTCTATATTATTCTTATACATCTTTTTCCCTTTTCGCCTATCGAGAAGAACTGGTTCATCTCGACTTAATCATCGTATAAAATCTATTCCTTTGAGGATAAGGATTCAAGTCGAATTTGTAATATTCAAAGGTTTTATTGAATTTTCCAAAAAGTCCGGAGCCATTTCATCTTTTAGATCCACTCCTGAAATACCTCGTTTGAGAGATTCGGAAAGTAAATAAGCGGTTTTTAAGGATGCCTTATTGAAATCTAAGCCGTCGGGACGTATATTCGAAATACAATTCCTGCTCTCATCTGTTTTGCCTAACTTAGGGTCGAATGTTAAATACATTCCTAAACTATCTGCGGAAGTAAGCCCAGGTCTTTCTCCGATGAGTAACACCACTGCCTTGGCTCCTAAAATTTCTCCTATCTCATCACCAATCGCAACCCTACCTAATTTTCCTAAAACAAATGGCGCGATCTTATATTTTTGATCCGATAAAATAGGAACCAAAACTTGTAGGAAAGGGATCAAATTTGAATCGATCGCCTTTGCAGAAAGTCCGTCGACTCCGACCAGGGCTATATCATACTTTCCTTTTTTAGATTCTAATCTGGAGCGAGAAGGTTCTGAGATCCTGCGTCCCAGATCCGGTCTAAGTAAATATTCTTCTCTACCTTTTGCTAGACTCTCCACTCCGATGATCTCGATCCCTAACGGTTGGAAAACTTTTTCGAGACCGATATTTATCGTATCAAAATCTGGCTCTACTAAAACTGCATCTCTCGCCCTTGCGTGGTCCAATCTGAATTTTAATAGTTCGGAAGTTGGTATAGAACCGCCCGATCTCCCGATTCCTATCCTTGCAGAAGTTAAGCTCTTCCAAAATTCTTTAGGATTCATCCGACCTTATCCTCTAAAATTCCTTCGAGCAAAACTCTGTTTTGATTTTCTTTGGGTAGGAATTGTTTTGTAGATTCGAATAGTCCCCGCTCTAATAACCAACTTTCAAATTCTGGTGCTGGTTTTAGACCGAAAATTTGGCGTAGATACAAAGTGTCATGAAAAGAAGTGCTTTGGTAGGATAACATCACATCATCCGCTCCAGGAACTCCCATGATATAATTACATCCTGCAGCTCCAAGTAGAGTGAGCAATGTGTCCATATCGTCTTGGTCTGCATCCGCATGATTTGTATAACATACATCCACACCCATCGGAAGACCCAAAAGTTTCCCGCAAAAATGATCTTCTAATCCTGCTCTTAATATTTGTTTTCCATTATATAGATATTCCGGCCCGATAAAACCGACAACAGTATTCACGAGAAGAGGATCGAATTTTTTCGCAACAGCGTAAGCTCTTGCTTCCAAGGTCTGTTGGTCGATCCCATAATGAGCTCCGGCGGACAACCCGCTTCCTTGTCCGGTTTCGAAATACATTACATTGTTTCCGACAGTTCCTCTGTTTAACTCCAAAGCCATCTGCTGAGATTCCGCTAAAATATTTAGGTTCACTCCAAAACTTTTGTTCAAAGCCTCGCTACCTCCGATGGATTGGAATACAAGATCTAAAGGAGCGCCTTCTTCCATCGCTTTCATTGAAGTAGTTACGTGACAAAGAACGCAAGACTGGGTCGGGATAGAATATTTTTGGATGATAGAATCCAACATTTTCAGAAGAGCAATCACAGTAGGAACATTATCCGTCGCCGGATTGATCCCGATCACTGCATCTCCGCTCCCCAAAAGAAGTCCGTCCAGAATACTCGCGGCAATTCCTTTCGGATCGTCAGTAGGATGATTTGGCTGTAGACGTGAGGATAATCTTCCCGGAAGTCCTATCGTGTTCCGAAATTTGGTAATAATCGGAGATTTTTTAGAAACCAAGATTAGATCCTGGTTGGACATTAATTTGGAAACGGAAGCAGCCATCTCGGGAGTGATCCCATCCCGGATCTGAGAGATCAGATCTGAGTCGGTATTCTCGTTTAAGAGAAAATCACGAAATTCTCCCACCGTTAAGGAAGAAATTTTAGAAAACGCAGATCGATCATGAGAATCAAAAATAAGCCGAGTAACCTCGTCCTTTTCTCCAGGGATCAATTCTATATTCAAAAATTCTGATAAAGGAAGATCCGCCAAAGCCATTTGAGCGGCCACTCTTTCTTCCTGAGTTGAAGCAGCGATACCGGCCAACTGATCCCCGGAGCGAAGCGGGCTTGCCTTCGCTAATAATGTTTTTAAGTCAGGAAATACGTAGGACTTCCTACCAAGAACGGTTTTATAACCCATAATGATTCCCTATCGACCTCACACAAAACCTTGGATCGGGACTTCTTCTTTCGATCCTATTTACTCTAATTCCGAAAATTTTTGGGATCAAGAAAATTGCCTTCCTATTTCCCAAAAATAGAAGTTCTGGCCCATACCAATCCGCTCAATAAGATCAAAATGAATATTCCGAACAGGATGGGATGTTGCCAGGCAGATACTCCTAATACAATTGCGGATAGAACAAGCGCAACAGAAGGCAGAATTTTCCCTCCTGGAACCGTAAACGGTCTTTCTCTATCCGGCTGTTTTTTTCTGAGTACAAAAAAACTGATCATCGAGCAAAAATATAAAAGTAAGGCTCCAAAGGCTGACAATGTGATGAGTTCGGATGTTTTACCTGTGCATAATGCTGCGATCCCGAATGAAGTATTCGCAATCAGCGCGTTGGCAGGTGTTTTGAATTTTGGATGTACTTTGCCGAAAAATTTAGGAAGAAAGTTTGCTCTTCCAAATTCGAAACTGGCCCTTCCTCCTGCCAAAATAATACCATGAAAGGAAGCGATAAGACCGAATAATCCGATGGTGATCAATAAGTGAAATGCCCATCCGGACTCTCCGTATAATTTTCGTAATGCGAGAGGCAGAGGATAGTCGGAGGCGGAGGCGCCCTGTTCAGGATATACGATCATCTCCCAGCCTCCTACTCCTATAGAAGAAAAAAACACCAATCCGCAAAGTATAACCAAAGTAGCTAACGCGGATCCGAATCCGATCAGTATATTCCGTTGAGGGTCTTTTGTTTCTTCTGCGACGTTTGCCACTCCTTCTATCGCCAAAAAAAACCAAACTGCAAACGGTAAAGAAGATAAAGCTCCGGTCCAACCGTTAGGCAATGGGTTGTAGGAAAACTTCTCCCAAGAAAAGTTAGGAAGGGTAAGTCCTGAAAATAAAAGTAGTTCAAAAACTGCTAATATAGTAATTCCAAATTCGAATGATGCTGCAAACTTTACTCCGAGTATATTCAAACTTGTAAAGAGCAAATAAGCAACGATCGCAATCCAGATCGGATCTATGCCCGGAAAGAATAAGGAGAAGTAAGCGCCGATAGCAGCCGCGATCGCAGGGGGTGCAAATAAAAATTCGATCAACTGGGCGGTACCTACAATATAAGCCCATAAATTTCCAAGAGCTTCTTTACCGTAGTCGAATGCTCCTCCCGCTTTGGGGATCATACACGCAAGTTCGGTGTAGCTGAAAGAAAAACAAACATATAGCAGAATGATCAGTAAGGTGGCAATTCCTAGCCCTAAGGTTCCGCCGACCGGTAGACCCAAATTCCAACCGAAATACATACCTGAAATTACGTATCCGACCCCTAAACCCCATAATAGCCAGGGGCCCAGGGTTCGACTGAATTCTTCTTTTGATTCCATCTCTATTGGCTACGTAGCAAGAAGTATGCCCGGATTAAATCAGCTCTTATTTATGAAATGTAGGAGTTCCAACGAGCACATTGCCTAGATCCAAGACTGTTAGTTTATTACGCGATTCGATCTCAAAACGAAGTTCGTTTCTTCTATAGGAAAAAACTCGACGTCTAAACTTATACCAGGGAGCATTCAATATGCCTCAATTAAGATCTCGTACTTCCACCCACGGACGCAATATGGCCGGAGCCAGAGCTCTCTGGCGAGCCACCGGTATGAAAGAAGGTGATTTCGGAAAACCGATCATCGCAATTGCAAACTCATTCACCCAGTTCGTTCCAGGACATGTTCATTTAAAAGACCTAGGGCAAATGGTCGCAAGAGAAGTGGAGAAGGCGGGAGCCGTCGCAAAAGAATTTAATACGATCGCAGTAGATGACGGTATCGCTATGGGGCATGGCGGAATGTTATACTCTTTACCAAGCCGAGACTTGATCGCCGACTCGGTTGAATACATGGTCAACGCTCATACTGCGGATGCACTTATCTGTATTTCCAATTGTGATAAGATCACACCAGGAATGCTCATGGCCGCTCTTCGATTGAATATCCCTACCGTTTTCGTTTCCGGCGGGCCTATGGAAGCTGGAAAAGTAAATTGGAATGGAGACATTCGCAAATTGGATTTGGTGGACGCAATGGTAGAAGCCGCCAATCAAAATGTTTCGGACGAACTCGTAGAACAAATAGAACGTTCTGCTTGTCCTACTTGCGGGTCTTGCTCCGGAATGTTCACTGCAAATTCAATGAACTGTCTTACGGAAGCATTAGGACTTTCTCTTCCAGGAAACGGTTCCACATTAGCAACTCATGCCGACAGAAAACAACTCTTCTTAACCGCAGGAAGATTGATCGTAGAACTTGCAAAAAGATATTACGAACAAGACGATGAGTCCGTTCTTCCAAGAAATATCGCCACTTACGAAGCGTTCCAAAATGCAATGAGCTTGGACGTAGCAATGGGAGGATCCACAAATACTGTCCTTCATATTCTTGCTGCAGCTCATGAAGCCGGCATCAATTTCAAAATGCACGATATTGATCTGATTTCCAGAAGAGTTCCTTGCGTTTGTAAAGTTGCTCCTGCCACTCAAAAATACCATATGGAAGATGTTCATAGAGCAGGTGGAGTCATAGGTATTCTCTCCGAATTGGACAGAGCTGGACTCATTCATAGAGATGTGCCTACCGTCCATTCCGCTACATTAGGAAAAGCTTTAGAAGAATGGGATATCGTTCGTCAAAAAGAAAACTCCAAAGCATATGCATTATTCTCCGCAGCGCCTGGTGGAATTCCTACAACGGAAGCATTTTCCCAAGACAAACGTTGGCCGGAGCTAGACTTAGACAGAACGAACGGATGCATCCGGGATGTAGAACATGCATACTCTCAAGATGGTGGGCTCGCCGTTCTTTACGGAAATATAGCTCCGGAAGGTTGTATCGTTAAAACAGCAGGAGTTGACGAGTCCATTTGGAAATTCAAAGGCAGAGCCAGAGTAATGGAAAGCCAAGAAGAAGCCGTCGCAAAAATCCTAGGCAATGAAGTTGTAGAAGGCGATGTAGTCGTCATCCGCTACGAAGGTCCAAAAGGAGGACCTGGAATGCAGGAAATGTTATACCCTACTTCTTATCTGAAATCCAAAGGTTTAGGAAAGGCATGTGCACTTCTAACAGACGGAAGATTTTCCGGAGGAACATCCGGACTTTCCATAGGGCATGTTTCTCCGGAAGCTGCTGCAGGTGGAGTCATCGGTTTAGTAGAAGAAGGAGACATCATAGAGATAGATATCCCGGATAGATCCATTCATTTAAGAGTGAGTGACGCGGAACTTTCGGATCGCAGAGATAGAATGAACGAAAAAGGAAAAGATGCTTGGAAACCTAAGTCCAGAAAAAGAACCGTTTCCGCCGCACTCCGAGCATATGCAGCGATGACTACTTCTGCGCATACCGGAGCAGTCAGAGACGTTAGCCAAGTAGAACATCAATAAATTTTAGATCTCATTAAAACCCTGCATGGTTTTAATGAGACAGAACTATTCCTCGAGTAAGGGAATCCTGAAAGAATAAAAAACCGATGCTTGATAAAAAGACTGGAAACCGATCTTAAAAGAGAGTATCTTCTACTTATGTCGAAAATTGCCCTTACTCTCCCCTCTGTACAAACTCCCTCTGAACTAATGGATTTCCTTAAAAAGGAATCGGATAATCCGAACTTCGATCTTTGGTTGGATCAATTGTCCGAAAGAGCAAGATCAGGAGACAAACTAGTTTGGAGTTTTTTATACCAAGCGATCAGAGAGGCAGATTCGGGCAGATTGTCCTGGGGATTTCATAAAAGACTTCTTTCCGGGATCTTTCATATGCTTTCTCGGATCGGAGATTCTCAATCTTATAGATTATTTATCAACTACGTAAAGTCCTTGGACAGGACTATTCCGACAGGCGCATTGGAACTGATCGGAGATCTGATCCCTACATTCAAAGAAATTGATATAGACGAGATCATATCCATTTCTTCTCTAAACGATCCTTTCAAATCAGCTTTTGGGATCTATGCATTGGCACAAATCGTTTTAGAAGACAGGATTCCTGAAGAAAAAATAGAACAAGTAAAATCCTTCTTAAGAGACTATCATAATCCAAGCTATTATTTAGATCATCTGGTAGAAAGAACTCTCGAGTTTTTGGAAAGGGATAATTCTGATATCTTGGCTTTCGTAGAACAACTCGCCAGTTAAATTACTCAAACCAGTTTGTTTGAAAATTTGATTTCGCTCCCGAAAGGACGCGGATAAGAAAAGGTTCCGCTCGAAAAAAAAGGAAGTCTTTCGACTTCCTTTTTCAACTTCTTCAGAGTTTAAGAAGAATTTTATGCTGAGTATTGGTCCATTAAAGATTTTGCAATTACTCTAAGAGCCATTACTTCTTCCGCACCTTCAAAGATGGAGAACACGCGAGCATCTACGAAGTAACGAGAGACTGCGTATTCTTCCGCATAGCCCATTCCTCCGTGGATCTGCATAGCTTCTCTTGTTACCCATTCTGCGACCTTAGAAGCGTAAAACTTGATCAAAGTTGCTTCCATCTGTCCTTCGTGATTGTCCAAAAGTTTCGCTACGGTATTAGTGAACTGGCGAGATGCCTGAACGATCATAGCCATACGAGCGATCTTATACTTGGTCAGGTTATAATCGAAGATAGGTTTTTGGAAAACTTGTCTCTCTTGAGCGTAACGAAGACCAGCCTCTAGAGCAGCTTGCATTACCCCGTTTGCACGAGCCGCTGTTTGGATCCTTCCGCCTGCGAAACCTTCCATTTGGAAATAGAATCCTTTTCCTCTACCTGCTTCTCCTCCGATCAAGTTCTCTTCCGGAACGAAATAATCCTCGAAAGAAACTTCGAAAGAGTGCATACCCCGATAACCTATGGTTCCGATCGCTTTACCGGAAATTCTACCGCCGCCGTCTTGTTTATAATCGAATTCGTGACCGGTAAAACTTGGCTTCTCCGCAAGAACGATAGAAAGACCTTTGTGTTTCAACTCAGGATCGGTTTCAGTTCTTACAAGGATAAGAAGAAGGTTCGCATAACCAGCAAAAGTACACCAGGTCTTAACACCGTTGATGGACCAGCCTCCGTCCACTTTTTTAGCAGTTACGGAAACTCCCGCAACGTCCGAACCGTAGTTAGGCTCAGTTACCATGATACCGCCCATCTTCTCTCCGGAAGCGATAAGAGGAAGCCACTTCTCTTTTTGAGCGTCGGTCCCACCTTTTAATAATGCTTTAGAAAGAATTTCAGGACGAGTGATCAAAGATCCAGCGATCCCCAAAGATCCTCTGGAAAGTTCTTCGGTTACGACTAACATGGAAATATTGTCAGGCTTATCGTTAGGTTGTAATCCACCGTAAGTTTCAGGGATACAAAGACCGAAACATCCCATGTCTCTTAAACCTTGGATGATCTCTTCCGGAACGATATCGTCGTGACGGTGAACATGCTCCGCTTTCGGAGCCACCACCTCTTCCGCGAACTGTTTGAAAGTTTGGCGGAACATTTCGTGGTCTTCGCTCAATCCATAAGCTCCGAAACTTCCTGAAGAAGCGATCAGGTCAGCGATATGATTATAGTTTTCGATCGCACTGGATTCTTCTAAGAATTTATTAGTAGCGTCATCGAATAATTTAGAAACCAGTTCTTGGGTGGAAATTCCGTATTCGGAAGCTCTTGAACTGAACTCGGTGCGGATATGAGAAACAACTTCCGCTGCGAAAACCTGAGCCATTAACTTTTCGAGTTCGCCTGTTCCGAGAGAATCGTTCCAAGCGTAATCTATAAAGTTTTCCGCGATCTTTTGTTCGGAGGTCAACCAAGCGATTTGGTATTGTACGAATTGGTTTTGGTCCATTTTGGAAACGGAAACTTTTCCATTGGAACTACATTTAGCCGCTAAGGCCTTGGTTACTTGTTCGATTATTGCTGAAGACTTGCTTAAAGCCTGTTTTGCCGCCGAAGAGTCCGTCGGAGCTTTCGTTGCCATCATTTGTTCCTACCGATATTGGGAAATATTACTCAAAATACTATAACCTGGGGCCGTTTCGGCCTGTCATTTAAGTTTTTGAACACAAGTCCCGGGAAGAAATGAGACAGAATCAAGGAAAGAAGGTGCTTCTTCCTCCCGATGGAAGCTGTAGGAGTTCCTAAATCAACCTTCCATATTACGGACCAAAGAGGATCTGATCTTTAAAAGATTATTCCGGATTCTTCTCTTTTGGTCATCAGTCAAATGGATCTCTTTTCTTTCCGCCCGATCTAAGACCAAACTTGCCTTTTCCACGAACTCGACAGCAGCGTCGCTTGCAGATTCTCTCTTAAGCTGTTTTTCCTTAAAAAGATCCAATGATCTTTGGACTTCTTTTAATTGTTCTGTGACCGAAACGATTTCTTCTACGGGGGAACTCATGATCGCACTCCTTTATTCGTAAAGAACGTCGATGTATTTTTTCTTAGCTTCGGCATGTTCTTTAAAACTTTTAGAGAAGTAATGGAACCCATCCGGTTTTAGCAGGAAGAATAGATACTCGGTCTTAGTCGGCATGAGCGCCGCTTCTAAAGAAGGTTGTCCCGGATTAGAAATAGGACCAGGCGGATATCCTTTATTCATGTAAGTATTATAAGGAGAAACGATCTTTAGATCCTTTTCGAAAATGCGAGGATGAGGTTTATCAAAAAGATATTGGATAGTGGCACAAGACTCCAAAGGAATGTCCTGTTTCAAACGATTTAAGAATACGCCCGCCATCAAAGGTCTTTCTTCATTTTTTTTGGCTTCTCTTTCTACCACCGAAGCGAGCACTACGATCTCATGTAGTTTTTTAGGATCTAATTCCTTTGCGCCTGGGATCTTTTCCAATCTAACATAAAATCTTTTGATCATCATCCTTGCGATCTTATCCGCAGGGAAATTCACAGGAACACTGTAAGTTTCAGGAAAAAGATAACCTTCCGCATTATTTGCAGGTATCTTAAACTCTCTTAACAGTTCCGTCCTAGCAGCCGCATTCAAAAAGTCGGCCCTGGTCTTAATTAAATTTTTCTTAACCAGCAAGTCTCCGATTTGACGGTTATTATAACCTTCCGGAACGGTAAATGTGACTAGTTTAACTTTTCCTTCTGTGATGACTTGTAGGATCTTACGTGCGTCCATTCCGTCGTTGATCTCGTATAGGCCGGCTTTGATCTTTCCTGCAGATCTGGTCGCCTTTATTAAAAAAAGGAAATATTTAGAAGATTTTAATAATCCATTCTTGGAAAGATTTTCTGTAACTTCGACCGGAGAATCGCCCGGCTCTACAATGATATCCACTTTTACCTGGCCGGCGCCTACTGCTCCTCCCTTGATCTCATCTACAACGAAGAAGGCGACCACACCCGAAAGTGCAAGTATGCCTAATAAAACAACGGATCTTCTCACGAATGCATTTTTAAAAATCATAACCGCATCTGCCTTGTATTTCTATCGGCGAAATTTCCTTTTTACGGAACCTCTACTTCCCCAAAAAAGGGATCTCAGGAACTAAGTTTTTGGTCCCAGTTTTATCCTGCTCTCTGAAAAAACAGGAATAGTACCCTTCGTGACAGGCTGCACCTTCCTGTTCCACTTCGTACACAACAAAACTTCCATCTTTGGGTGCTAAGACCCTTTTCAGTTTTTGGATATGTCCGGAAGTATCTCCCTTTTTCCAAAGCTGGTTCCTGGACCTGCTGAAATAAATTCCCATAGATTCTTTTTGGCTGAGCTCTAAACTTTCCGGGGTGGAGAACGCCTGCATTAAAAATAGACCTTTTTTATCTATGGTGACCACAGGGATCAGACCGTTGGAGAACTGGAGGCCGTCGAAACTAGAGATCTCCTTCAATTCCTTTTCCGAAAAATCGGGATGTGAGACTAGTATAGTATCCTCGTCGCAGTCTATAAAAGTTTTCACGTTAGTCGGAAGAGTATGGCGGATAACTTCCCATTCTTCCTGGGTCATTCTTCTTAATTCCGAAATTTTTCCGGGTTGTCCCCCGGCCCAAATAATAGTAAGCATTCTTTTCCTACATAAACCAAGGACCGACCCTAATCGTCAAGAAAGGTGAGACCTTGAAAATCCTCCCAAGGCCTCGACCCGTTGAGGATATTATGCAGCTTCTTTTTCTTTTCTATCTCCGAAGCTGTCGAATCGAACCTCGTCCGCTATTACTTTGACCTTGGAACGGTACTGGCCCTCTTGATTTTTCCATCTATCCTGTTTTAAATGTCCGATTACAGTTACCTTTTTTCCCTTTTTAAGATATTCAGAACAGTTTTCCGCGAGCCTTTCCCAGACTTCCACGTCCACATAGGAAACCTCAGAATCTTCTCCTTCCGTCTTTTTGTAGTTATGGTTAACGGCTACAGTGAAATTTGTGACCGACTTTCCTGCCTGGGTCTTTTTTAATTCCGGATCACCGGTTAAAAAACCGTCCAGAACTGTGAGTGATAGATTTTTCATAAACATTTTCCTCCTGGGGAATATAGGAGCTACGTGTAGCGAAATGTTTACTGCGCTTGTGATTTTTTTGGATTGATCGGGACTTCTCCCGGAATTTTGATTCCGCGAGATCCGCCTTACATAGAGAGAACGACGGGCCCAATCATTCGGGCCCGACTTATTTTATTCTTCTAGAGTGGAGAGGTAAGATTCGCCTTCTAAGATGGAAGTAACACCAAGATAATATTCATCTTCTGTGTTGAGTTGTCCGGCAAAAGAATACCATCCGATAGAAATGCCCAAGAGGAGTGCGGCTGCTACCGCTAATACATTTCTGATCGGGAATTGAACCAGCTTTTTAGAACTTTCTTCTTTTTTGTATCTGTCGATCACACAAGAAGCTAAATTTTTAGACCAGTTCGGATCCGATTTTCTTTTTTCGATCTCTTCCTTCATCGGTAGACAATCTTTCAATATTTTCCCCATACTTCTCCTCCTTCTCTTTTTTCGGAGTTCTGCATTCTTCGCAACATTTCTTTTCCTCTTGCCGCTCTGGATTTTACAGTTCCGGCAGGAACTCCCAGAACTTCGGCGATCTCTTTTTCGGAGTATCCGGAAAGATAATATTGGATCACACTTCTATACGCTTCCGGCAGATTGCCGATCCAAAGTTTTGCTTTTTCCCAAGTCGGAAGATCTTCTCTATCTTCCGGCAATTCCTTTTCAAATGCAAAACTTCTGGAATCTTCTTCTGATCTCTTTCCGGCCTTCTCTGCCTTGGTTTCCTCTCTTACAAGATTTTCATTCATTCGAATGGATTCGTTCCGAGCGATTGTGTACAACCAAGTGGTTAACTTAGAATCTCCTCTAAATTGACCTTTTTGTAATGCTTTATAAGCGCGAAGATATGTTTCTTGTGCGACATCGTCTATCGCATACGCAAAGCGTTCATACAAGTAACGGGAGATCGCCGCTAAGACGATCTCCCTAGTTTCTTCTACGAAGCGGGAAAATTCTGCCTCTCCCATTTTACCTCCGAAGAACTTTGGAAATTAATCCTCGTCTTCCTTATCGAATTTACTTTGGAACTTAAGGATTAGATCCGCAAGTTTCCCTCTTTGTTCGGGAGTTAATACCGCGTGGAATTCCACTGCCTTTTTGGTAAAAAATACTCTAAGAGCTGCGATCTTTTTCTCTCTTTCTTCGCCCAGTTTGTTCCATTTTTCAGGATTCAATTTGTCTGCACGAAGTTCTTCTACTGCTTCCTTAGGGAAGAAGTGTCCGCCCAACTTTAGCTCTTTACGTTTTGCAAGCACGTCCTCTTTAATTTTATCAAGGGTCGCAGCTTGTGCATCAGTTAAATCCAATTCGGACTTAAGTTTTTTGACGATATAATTGGCTCTTTTCTCATGAGACATCCATTTATGATGGCATCCCTGAGTCAGTAGGGCGGTTGTCCCTAGCACCAACAAAATCGCGGTTATTTTCGTAATTTTGCGAAACATTCATTTCTCCTCTTTATGCTCCTGGGACCGGGGGCTAAAAAGTCGGTTCCAAAAAAAATTAAGAAGAAAGTATGAGAATATCTTCTTCTTTAATCTCATATTTAGAAGCCAGACGGGTCACAAGGGAGGCCAGGATCTCCTGGGCCTTTTTGTGATAATAAAATTCCTCTCCCACTTCGATAAAAAATTTGCGGACTCCAGGGAGTTCTTTAAGTATGAACGCGATCTCTTGGGCGATCTTCTCCGCATTTTTTTGGAAAGGACAACCAATGAGCCTAACTCCGTTCCCATAAGAGACATTTTGTGTTCTTTCAATTGAGAACGGATATTTCTTTTTATCCACAATCATATCATTCGGGATCTTTAGGACAGAGACTATTTTTTGTAAAAGTTTTTCAGGATCGAAAGGTTTTAAGATATAGCCTACAAGTTGTTTGCTATGGGCCGCGGCCACCACATCTTCTTTTTCGTTACTCGCAGTCAGGAAAATGATCGGAGTATTTTTGTTCAGGTCGGGGATCTTATTTGCAAGGCGAACTCCGGAAAGCACCGGCATCATATTATCCAAAAGGATCAGATCATATTTCGTTTTTCTTAATTTAAGTTCGGCGGCCATTCCATCCACGACATGGTCGATTTCAAAATTGAACCTTTCCAAAAAGTGAATGAGTAATTCGGCCGAACTTTCGTTATCTTCCGCAAATAAAACTTTAAAGAAAGATTGGACCATAAATCTGAAACTTTTCCTTAATTAACGCCGAATCTTGAAAAAGACCGGCTAAAACTTTTATTCTTCGTAAATTATCCGTTTTTATAATGTTTAAGTCGACGATAAAATTTAAGCAGCTTTGGCCCAAAAATAAAAAAACGGGACCCCGATTTCTCGAAGATCCCGTTTTCATGTTAAAGCGAAAAGTATATTAGATTATCTTCCGGCTTCCCAATATCCTTCGGAATACTGGTCGGTAAGATTTGCCCATACTTCCGAAACTCCCTTAGCATTTTTTGCCTCTTGGAGTTTTTTGTTCTCGTATGGAGTTACAGGAGAGGAGAAGTTCCAGCCTCTCGCAGAACATGCGCTCTTTCCGTTTGCCCAATTTCCGGAAGCATCCGTGATTGCCCAGTTGCCGCTTCCGTCTTTACAAGCATAACGATAGCTGTTGGAACATTTATTGTCGTTCCAACGTCCGCTTCCTACGATCTGCAAGCAATCTTCCGCGTTGGCGTAATCGTTTGGCTCCGCGTTATCCCAAGACCAAAGTCCTTGCTTTGCAAAATCAGGACTAAATTGGTCTATTCCGAATACACTGATACCGCAAGCTAACATCTGAGCGATATTATCGTTTGTGAATACTCCACTTTCTTTTACTCCGTCGTAGATACCGAAGTAGTTAGTGCTATCATTGAATACACGGGTCATAGTGTTATCGTATACACCTCTGGACCAGTTACAGCTTGGATAGCCTTGGAAATCTTTCGGGCTGATGGTGTTACTTCCGAAGAAGATCCTTTTTGAGTATTGGTTCCATGCTCCGTCGTAACAACCGTTACTCATCATTAAAATCCTTCTGTTAGAAGAAACCATATCTTTGAGTTTCGGCATATTTGCTGCACTCGGAATATCTCCGCAAGAACCGCTGTATCTGTATAAATAAGGATCTAAATAACTTCTTACGATCCCTAAGAACTCATCCTGTCTTCCGTCCAGGTAATCCTCAAAATAAAGGACCAGAACTTCGTTCCTGTTTTGAGGAGAAGAAATCCAGTTGCGGATCTCTTCCAATCCTTTGCTTGCCGGACGATCGAATACGTTACATCCTAGATCGTTGGATTGACCATGGCAAAGCAAGAAATCGTTTTTGAAATTCGTGCTCAGATAGTAATGAATATCTAATTCTATAAACCTTGCTCCCAATCTCAACTGATCCGTAATGGAAACCTGTTGGTTCGGGAAAGCGTAAGAAAAGAAAGGTCCCGCATACGCTTTGCTATTATAAGAGTTATGTGTGCCGTAAAACAAAGCCTTGTGTACCGGTAGGTTTGCCGCCACTTGCACTTGTCTTTGTACGGCTAGCGATTTAGCTTCCGCGGACTTTTCAAATATATCGATCGGACTTTCAGTTACCGCTCCCCTACTTGCGAACAAACTAGTCGAAGACAAGCTTATAAGCAAAACGGTAAGCATGATTAATTTTCTCTTCATATTTCCATTCACCTTTTTTACTTCTGTGAAAGCATAATATTTGGGAGGCTTAACTCGTAACAAGCTTCTTCTTATAAGCGGCTTATATATGTTTATTTTTATGAAGAACGATTGTTATTTATAATTATTGAATGAATTAGTGGGGCCACAAACAAACAGAGTTAAGTGAGTGGCCGCTCATACATTATTTTTACTTAATGCTCTTTTAGAAAGGCTCTCATTCTACGAGCCATTTATAATCGTATGAATTTGATCTTCTTCTGATTTTAGGCATGAAAACAACTTGTTTCATGGGAAGAAGGTCCCCAAAATGCGAAGCATGCCAGCTAAGAAGAAGTCCGCAAAGACAAACTCTTCCCCTAAACGAGGGATCAAATACGAAGACAAATCCCCGGGACAACCGGAACTAGTTCCGATCTTTAATGAGATCAAGAAGCTGATGAAACCCTATATAAAGGGAAGTCTTAAAGAAAGAGGGGATTCCAGAGGCCAATACGGTTTGGTCAGCGAGATGGAGATCGAAGTAAACGGCAAAAAAAAGCCCGAAGTTTATTTTGCAGGCGTTCTAGTTCAAAAAGGTTACGTGGGATTTTATTTTATGCCTGTGTATTCGGAACCTGGACTGAAAAAAATATTCCCGTCAGAACTTCTGAAATGTTTAAAAGGCAAAAGTTGCTTTTATATAAAGAAGAAGGACCCGCTCATTCTTTCCCAGATCAAAGAAGCCTTAAAGTTAGGATATAATGATTATAAAACGAAGGGTTGGGTAAAATGAACCCCTTACTTTCCAACAAAGACCTTTAAGAAATACTCTCTCAATTCGGGGGAAGGCACGATCTGATAATGAGATAATCCTTTTAGGACCTTTACTCTATTTTCCGGATTGGATTTCTTACGAAATATGGAATCACTAAAAAGAGTAAGGCTTGGTTTTTCTACAATCCCGTCTCCGATCCAGGAAGACCAATCTCCTCCTTCCTCCGAGACAAAACTATAGATCTGATAGGCATCTATCTCGTCTAGTTCCCCGAAATATTTATCCTTTCCGTATCTGCCTAGATGTGTTCCGTCTTTCCAGTCCTCTTCTCGGATAATTCCGTGAGAAAGATCCTTCATTGCCTCACTTCTTTGGTTTCCGATATAACCTACCAACTGCACGGGAAATACAGGCAAAGCCTCGGCTCCAAGTCCCAACCAGAATCCGACTTTTTCGATATAGGAACCTCCGTCAGGAGAACTTATAAATAATACTTTTTTAATATTAGAAGAAAGTGGATTTCCTTCCTTTTTAGAAGAATAGAGGGCGCTTCTAAAAACGAGTCCACCTTGGCTATAGGAAACTACATCGAACTTTTTTTGTTTTAATTCCGGATCTTCTAGAACCTTTCTTACCAATTCCAAAAGTTTCGAGCCATTCTCCGAGATATGAGCCCCGGGGTTGAATCTAAGATAAAAAGGATAATAATTTTCTTTTATTAGGATTTCGGAGAAAGAGGGTTCTCCATTTTTAATCCAAAGCCCTTCGTCACAAAATAGACCTGGAACACAAAGGATCGGTTTTTTAGATCCGGATCTTTTCCAATCCGCCAACACTTCTTCCGGACTTACATCTTTTCCATCCAAACGAAAAGATGCTTGGATCTCCGAAGTGGTGATCATTCCTGCAAAAGATTCTCCCACTACGCTGGAGACTGAAATGTTCTCGAATACTTTTTTTTGTATCAAAGACTCCGTTTCGCTCAGTGCCTCCAATGCGGTATGCATCGCTTGTGCGGTGGATTCGAATGCTTTAGATAGGCCTTCTTCCGTTTTACTTCCGGCTTCTCCCAAGGACTTGCCTGCATCCTTCAAAAATTCTCCAAGGCGAGTTCCGTTTACTGTAGGTGTTTCCGAAATTTGGGATAAACTTTTTGCACACCATTCGAATGAACCAGTGAGTGCCGACTTAACGCCGGATAGAACTCCGAGTGAAGTGTCTCTTGCGAATGAAACTGCGAATTTTCCCAACTTCATGCTGGGTTCTGTAGGTTTATATGGCATATTTTAGTTTCTTAACCGGATAGCGCCGCCTCACTATACGTAAAAACCGCGGGGCGTCAAGGGGAAAGATAGGCGAAATCAGATATTAAGAAGCCCTTCTTAGGCTCCTTAACTTTTATGATCCGATTAACAGGCGAGTTGGACGAAGCTGATTGCGTCGGATTTGCTGAACTCTTCCTCTTCTTCCACAAAGCCTAAGAATAGAGCTTGGGCTCTCATTCTTGCGATATGAGCGGAAGGATAGTCCATAACACAAAGAGTTTGTTTGCCCAAAAAATCTTTCTCTTCTCCGAGAGAAAGTATGGATTCACTTGATTTACGAACTCCGGCGCTCTCACCGAAATCCAAGATCAATCTGTATGCTTTTTCTCCATGGTCTAGAAACAATTCGAAACCGATCACTTTACCGACTCTTAAGTCTAGATCGGCAAAAGGTCTTTCCGAAACTAAGTTTGTATATTCAGTCGATTCCATCATCTAGTATAACCATTCGTAGATAATTATTTGACAAAAAAATTACAAAGAAGATCCAAAAATCGCCGTTAGACTGCGGGCAAATCCAGAAAAAACCTGGTGTATTCATTGGCGGAACTTTCGAAAGAAAGAAACCCTCCGTGCTCTTTCACAATCCCGAGACTGACAGAAAGTCCTAAACCGGTACCCTTATCCGCACCTTTAGTAGTGAAAAATGTATTGAAGATTGATTTACCGATCTCCTGAGGAATTCCAGAACCCAAATCTTCCACAGTTATCCTTACCCAAGACTTGCCGCCGATCTCTTCCGGTTTAGCGGAGATGATCATTCTTTTGTTCTCATCGTATTCCGGATAACGTTCGTTCAACGCATCCGTTCCGTTATTGATCAGATTTAAGAGTACTTGAAGTATCTGTCCCTCTTTACACATTACGGAAGGAAGATCGGTATGAATATCCAGATCCAATTGGATACGGCTCATTTTTAATCTTTGCTCTGAAATAGAACGTGCCCTTGATATTAACGCAAAGACGCTCACAGGTTCGAAGGCGGCTTTTTCCTGTCTGGCAAATCTTAGTAAGTCTTTTACCATTACGGAAATTCTTTCTCCTTCCTGTTTGATCTTAGCTGCGATCTTTTGGGCTTTATCTATATCCATTTCTCCCTTGGAGATCAATTGAGCATAATCTATGATGGCCATGATAGGATTGTTGATCTCGTGAGCCATAGCTCCGGCCAAAAATCCCATTGCTTCCACTTTCTGGCTTTGTCTGAGCTGTTCTTCTATTTCGAATTTTTCTTGTTCCGCTCTTCTTAAAGCTTTATGTTCCTCTATTTCTCGGATCGCTCTTCTTAAAGCAGGGACAAGTTTTACTAACCTATCTTTCAGAACGTAATCGGTTGCCCCTCTAGTCAAAGTTTGGATGGCGGCATCTTCTCCGTAAGTTCCGGAAACGAATATAAAAGGAGTGCTAGGGCATTGCTCTTTTGCGATGGTTAATGCGGATAATCCGTCGAAATTAGGAAGCGAGTAATCCGAAAAAATAAAATCAGGCTTCTCATCTTCGATAGCCTTTAAGTATTCTTCTCTATCTTGAACATGGACCGGAATATAATCCACTCCCGCCCTTTTTAATTCTCTCTGAATAAGCTCTAGATCGGTAGAAGAATCTTCTAAAAAAAGGAATTTTAGCGTCTTCATATCAATGCACCGATTTATTTAATATACACCAATATTGCCCTATTTCAGATACTGTTATGATCAATTTTTCAAATTCTACAGGTTTTATAATATAACTGTTCACGCCTAATTTATAACTTTCCACTATGTCTTTCTCTTCCGCGGAAGAAGTTAGCATTACGACGGGGACTGTTCTTAATTTTTCGTCCGATTTGATCTCTCTTAGAACTTCGAGACCGTCCACTTTTGGCATTTTCAGATCTAGTAATACGAATAAAGGTTTTCCGCCGGATTCTCTGCCATGATACCTTCCTCTGGAAAATAAAAACTCTAGGGCTTCTTCTCCGTCTTTAACATGAAAGACTTGATTTACTAAATTATTTTTTTTGAAACCTCTCAAAGTAAGTTCTGCGTCGTTCGGATTATCCTCCGCGTACAGTATATCATAGTTTCCCGATTGATTCATTCTTCTCTATTCCTTGTTCGGTATTGTAAAATAAAATGTGGCGCCTTGTCCCATTTTTCCTTCTGCCCAGACTTTTCCGCCATGTCTCTGCACTATCCTATCAACGATCGCGAGTCCGATCCCGGTTCCGTTAAATTCTTCGTTGGAATGTAATCTTTGGAATACCTTGAAAAGTTTATGGGAATATTGATCGTCGAAACCCACCCCGTTATCTTTCACGAAGAATGTTCGATTACCTTCTCCGTTTAAAAAACCTATTTCTACAAAAGGATTTTGCGATCTGGAAGAATACTTGTATGCGTTCGAGATCAGATTCAACCAAACCTGTTTTAACATGGAAGCGTCCCCTTTTACCGGAGGAAGTTCCGAAATTTGTACGATAGGGCTTTTAGCTCCGTATTCCTGATTGATGATCTCAACGGAATCCGAAACCATATGTTTCATATTTATAGAATCCGACTTCGGCTCCAGCTTTGATACACGATAAAATGCCAACAGATCATCTATCAATTGCCCCATAAATTTGGAATTGGTAGCGATCACATTCAAAATTCTTAAAGCTTCCGGCTCCAACACTGCGGAATAATCTTCCAACATGATCTTAGTAAATCCGTCTATTCCCCGTATAGGAGCCCGTAAATCATGGGATACGGAATAACTGAACGCCTCCAATTCCCGGTTTGCATATTCTAGTTTTCGAATATTTTCCTCTAGATCTCGATTTAATTGGTTTATCTGAAATTCCTTAAGATTCCGTTCGGTCACATCCAGCCATTCCACGACGCTTCCCAGTCTTTCTCCCGAAGAATCGATAACTGGATCCGCGCTTAGATTAAATTGTCTTCCACCTATAGAAATAGAGCTCTTATGAGTATTAGTAAATGTAGAAAGTATCTGCCTTTGCCTTTCAGGATGAGAATGAAAAGAATCGATACAAGATCCGATCAAAGCCTCCGGAGAAAAATTCGGATATTGATTACGGATGTTTTCCTTTGCACTTTGGAACATATTCACGACGGAACGGTTCGTATACACCACGTTTAGATCGTTGTCGGCGATCATGATATTACTGGAAGCACAATCCAAAGCGGATTTAATCATTAAAATTTCTTTATAGAACTTTTCTTTTTCGAAAAGTGTATGTTCTAAAAGGTTATTTTTTTCAAAGAGGATGTTCTCCGCCTTTACTCTAAGATCGGACTCCTTCTTTAAAAATCTATAAAGTACGGCTAAGATCAGTATATTAAAGGAGATCGATAGGAATAAAACCCAATCGGTGATCTTTTCCTTTATTTTAGAATCGTAAGTCCTTTCCGAAAGAAGAAAGACCTCTTTTTCTTTCAGTCTATCTATTAGGCGATCGATATCATTCTCCAATATCGCGTTCTCGATCCCTATTTCATTGTTTTTAAAAGTAGAATACCGGCCTATCTTCCTGTCTATTTCGTCCTTTTTGATGAGTAATTTCTCCAACTCTAAAAAGCCGTTTTGCTGGGTAGAATTGTCTCTAGTTATATATTTTAGCTCACCTAGCTTGAAGAATATGTTCTGTTTTTCAGCTTTGTAATATTCCAGGTCCTCTTTTTTTCCGGAGTTTATGAAGACCAGAAATCGGATTTTGCTCTCTTTTACGGAAGAAGCCAAATTCTCCAGTCTGGAAATTACGTTGAAAGTATGGGACTCCCAGTCTTTGGACTGAGTTAGATTTCTACTACTAATCCAAGAAGAAAAGCCTATCAATAGGCCCAAAAATCCTATTCCGATAACTCCGAATCTTAGTTTAGAATCATATGAGAGCATGATAAGGAAAACATTGATTAAAAGTTTTTAATCTTTTAATTTTGTTTCATATTTGATCCGCGTATTTTAAATTTTTTGACCCCATTTTGCAAGATATTTACACAGTTTGGACAAAATTAATTTACTTGATCGATTTTCAGTTTTAGCCTCTTGATTAAGTCGCATTAGATCTAAAGTTTTATATTTTATCTAAGGCTTGCCTGATCTTTATGACCTGAGAATTTTCCGGCTCCAGTCTCTGGGCTTCTCTCAAAAGTTGTTTAGCTCTTTCATAATTTCGTAAAGCGATGGAGATCCTAGTCAAATTGATCAAATTCCTGACATGATCAGGTTCTCTTAAGAGTAATCTTTCGCCGAAATCTTGGGCTTTTTGGAATTGCCTAGCTCTTCTTGCTACGTAAGAAGCAATGAATAATATTTCTTTATCCACAGGACGAATGTTCAAATATTCTTCTGCAAATTGCGCAGCCTTAGGATAATTTTTTAATCGTATATGATACTTAAGTAATCCCTTTTTTACTTCAGGTAGACGATTGTCCAATGAGTCCGCTTCTTCCAATAAAGATAACGCTTCTTTGATATTCTTGTCTTGAGATCTTTCTTTCGCTTTTCGAAGTAGCTGCCTGATCTTTTCCTTTTCTCGGCTCCTTTCGGTCCCACCTTCTTCTTTAAAAGATATACGGACTAAGGATAAATCATCCGTTAAAGAGCCTACTTTTTGTATGGAGTCGTATATATTGGAAAGTTCTCCTTTTCCTTCTTCAATGAGTTTAAGGAAAAGTTTTTCGTCGTCGTTAATGATCCTTGCACCTTCTTTGTCGTTTCCGATTAGAATATCGTCCCTTCCGTCGGAACCTGCAATGATCACATCGCCAGGCAATAATTGGAATGTTTTCACGGAAATTTTTCCATCCATTCCGGTAGTCCCCAACTTTCTGAACATAAGATCTTGTTCTATAAAGTCCGCTTTTCCATCTCGATAGAGCACAGTCCAAGGATGCTCTGCATTAATATAATATAATGTTCCTGAATTTTCGTCGATTAGTCCTATAACCGATGAAACAAGCATAGAACCTTCAAAACTTTCGAATACCTTATGTAATTCTATGAACGCGTTTTTTAGCCACCTTTCAGGAGACTGCTCTTTCATAGATTCTACGATTCGAGTCCTTTCTATGATGGATTCACAGACGGCTCCTAAAACTAATGCTCCTCCTGCTCCTTGCATGGATTTTCCCATCGCATCCGCGTTCAAAAATACTATATAACGTTGGCCTCTGAGCGTGATCTGGTTGGAGATATTCATATCTCCACCTATCTCATCGTTAAATCTTCGGAAACTGAACTTCTTCTTTTGTTCTATTAGAAAATCCACTTTGACATTTTCAGAAACCGCCTTATTCGCACCCAATGGTTTAATCAAAAGCGATGTGAGGAAGTAGTCCCCATCCTGTTGTTGTTTGAGTTCCTTCACCTCTTCTAAAGTTTTTTCCAATTCTTTGGTTCTATCTTTTACTTTTTCTTCTAGTTCATCCGCGTATTTTTCTAGCCTCTTTCTGGCGGCTTGGATACTTCTCGCCATCTTATTGAAAGATCTAGCAATGAAACCGATCTCATCTTCTACCCTTGGAGTGAGCCTATATTCTAAATTTCCGGAATTTACCTCGGTCAACCCCACGACTACTTCGTCCATAGGAGCTACGATCGCATTTTGAAAGAAGAACCTAAATCCGATCACAATCACGAAGAATGTCAGGACCATCGAAGCTACTAATATAAAACTTGGATCATGATGAAATGTTCTATAATCCTTATATTCGAACCCTACCTCGTATATTTTTCCGCCGGGGTTGGGAGCAAAATAATAGGAAAGATACATTACAGGCTTTGGATCAGAAGTAGAATAGATCCTTGTTCCCCTGTAAATCCGTTCTCCCGCAAAATGAATTGGAGCAAGGGAGTTCAATACGATCTTCGAGACTTGTTCTTTGGTTTTTCCCGAATTTACAGCCTGGATTGCGGATTGTCTTACGTAAGCCAAGGTCTCCGATAATCCGATATCTGAAGATGCGAGTAATCCTTCGATCGATTTCTGTTTTTTGCCATCTGGAAGCCTAGAATATTTATTCCGAATAATATTCAATTTTCCGTATATACCTCGGAAATAGTCTTCAATGTCGGGATCTTTCACAATTTCATTGTTTTTCGACTTTAGAAATGCACGAATACCTATCGAATACGCTTTAAAGTCATTGGGAGAAGTTTCCAGGATCTTTTCCGTTTTCTCCAACCTTTCTTTTGCGGGCAAACTTCCCAAATTAGAGATTTTTTGCTTTTCTCTAAAGAACCGAACTTCTAATTCATCTTCTTTCTTGAATCTTGGATCCTTATTTCCCCTTTCCGATCGAAATTCATTCTTTTCCGGATCATAAGAAACTATATAAGCCAGGCCCTGAGGATCTTTTTGTTCCTGAACCGCAATGGAACTGTCCCTTCTTTTCATTTCATCGTAGGTTCTCTCATATCCGTTCAGAATAGAATAACCTACTAACTGATAACATACGAAGAATGTTGCTAAAGAAACTCCAATGATCCTGTTTAAGATCGTAGTTCTTTCTTTAGTGGCGTTCACGTATACGATCATGATAAGGAACATCCCAGTAACCATCCCTAGGTTAAAGGATTGTTGGTAGGTTGCGCGTGCAACCGTTCCGTTTCGGCTGAGTGCATTTAAAATTCCCGGAACGACAGTGATCACTGCGTAGCTCAGAAGAATATAGATTACTGACCTTCTCTCTTTTCCTGTCTCTATGATCGCTTTCCAAATTCCGATCACAAGGTAACTTACTTCGTAAAATAAGATTACATATATAAAATAACTGTAAAATACATGGACCTCGTAATCCCAGTAATGACTTCCGGGAACAAAAGACCTAGGCGCATCCCAACTTATGTAAGCATAATATCCGGTAATGACTAATACGCCCAGATAAAGAAACCAATAGAAGATCAAACCAGGCACGATCCCCTTTTTTCTTGGCTCGGGGAAATAGATAAAGAATCCAACCAATTGAGTAAAACTCATCAAAGGTCCGGCAACTGCGATGATCCGATGATGGATCGTACTTTCCTCAAAAGAGATAAAGCCCCAAAAATATCCTATATTATGGAAAACCGTGGTTAATGCGCAGACGCCCAAATGAAAGGCCGCCATACTTCTTTCCTTAATCGTAAGAAAGAAGAAACCGGCATACAGAAAGTAGAGAACGATTAAGATCGAACCGAAAGAGTAAAAATTAAAAAATAACGGATCCATTGATTGGTGTAGAAAAGTAGTCTCGGAAGCTTAGAGTAACGATCCGACTCGGATCAAGCGTAATTTATTTCCAAAATTTTATGCGGCTTCTAAGATTTGTCCGAATTCCAACATAAATTATTTAAGGCTCCTTCAAAGCGTTCCTAATTGGCATAAAGCACGTTCTAAAAAGGAATCTACTTGACCCAGGAATCGAAAGACAGAAGCTTACTGGAAATATCGGCCAACCCATTCCTCTCCGATTCATGCAAACATCTTCTATCAAAAAACTTCCACTTTACCTTCTTTTTCCGATCTTATTCTGCGTAGCGTATCTACTAGCGAACCCTGGATTCTTTAATCAGCCTTACCAAGAGACTGGAGATTATGCTGCAAATGCTCTTCAGATCTGGAAGGCAGGAAAGTTGGAAGAAAGTTTAGGAGCGTACTCACGTTTTTTAGTGAACCATCCGGGTCCGATCGTATTTTATTATTTGGCCTTTGCAGAAAAGATATTCTTCTTTGTGAAATCCCCTCATGGTGCACATTCGATCGGGATCGTTCTTTATAATCTTTTTTTTCTTCTGATCGGCTTAAGAATCCTTTGCGCAAGATTACAAGAGAATAGATCTACAATCCTATTATTCGCATCCTTAGTCCTAGGATTAACTCCTCTTTTACCAAATGCATTTTCGAATATCTGGGGACCAGGAGTGGTTCTTTTGCCCACGCTGGTATTGATCCTTTCTCTAACTGATTTTTCCCAAGGTTCTATCCGGAACTTTTTCTGGTTTGTGGTCTGTGCGAATATAATTGTTCAAAATCAGATTGTTGGAATTTCTTTTATAGTTCCGATGTTTGCAGTAGGATGTTTTTATTTTTACAAAAGTAAAGGATTCTCCCAATATAAAACGAAAGAGTTCGGATTAAACATTCTATTTGCAATAGTATTCACCGTGATCTGTTGGATACCTCCGCTCATTGAACAATTTACAAATACGCCGGGGAACTTAAGTAAAATAATAGGATTAGCTCTTAAAAATTCCACATTTCATAAATTAGGTCCAACCCTACAATATGTTCTGTCTTATTACGTTACTCCGCTCAGCATCCCAAAGCAGATCCCTGCACTTTTAATCGTAGGTCTACTATTCGGAATTCCTAGTTTCCGGAAAGATACATTACAAGAATTTGATAGATCTTTACTCAAAATCCTGATTTGGGCATTCTTTATCACTTTATTCGGCGCATTCAAGATGAAGGGGGGCCAGATTTCCCACATCTATTGGTTCACTTATGTTTTGGCTGGACTTCTTTATTATCTGAACCTAAAGATCATTCTATCCAAATTAGAATTCCCGAATACAAGAAACTTCAAAATATATTTCATTTCTATCATATTCCTTTGTATAGCAATCTACGGTAAAAACACTGAATTCGAATACGACGATAGACCTGAAAAATTCATAACGGCCATCTCTCCCCGAAAAGAGACCAAATATAGAATTCGGTGGAAATCGGACCCTAAAGATTTCGGACAAGGAGATCTAAGTTTAGGTATCCTTCTCAGATTAACCAGAGAAGGTTACAATTCCTGCTTAAATGAAGAATGGCATTTTTTAGTGCCGAGATCCTTTAGATGCCCCGACTCGGAACCTGCAATTACTATCACATTAGAAACACCTGAAAAAGAAAGTGAAGAGTTTCAAATCTTAAACAAGAACTCCTTTCACTATAAATCCACAATAGTAAGGATCATTGAATGAAAGAATATTTCCTGGGAATTTTTAGGTCCGACGAAAGGGAGATCGCACCCTTTAACGGGGCAAGAACCTTGGGCTTTTTCATGCTGATCTACGGACATATGTACCGTACAGTTCAGATATTTATCCCGGATATCGATCCCTACTTAAGAAATTTCTTAAATAATGGTTCTGTTTGTTTGGATCTATTTTTTCCTTTGAGTGGATTCTTGATCGCGAGCCCATTGTTTGCGGAATTAGAGTCCAAAGGTACAATCAACTGGAAGTTTTTCTATCTAAAACGATCCTTGAGGATTTTCCCTCCATTTTATATTTTCCTAATTCTCCAATATTTTCTGTTCATTCCGGCAATGCTGAGAAGCGCTCCACCGGAACTTATACCTCAAATCGAAGCGGCCAAAAGTAAGATCTGGTTCGACTTCCTGTATCTTTCCGACTATTTCAAAGGAACCATGTTCCATGGCTGGTCTCTTTCTTTAGAGGAACAATTCTATATCGCTTTTCCGATCTTTCTTTTGGTCATTTTCAGATATGTCCCAAAACGTTTTCGATTGGGATTTTTGATATTCCTTACCGCAATCCCTTTGATCTACCGTGCAATCTTTATGTATACCGTGATCTTAAAGACTTCCGGCCCGGAAAGTGTGGACCTATACAATGCCAATATTTATTATCCATTCCATGGACATATAGATTCGGTCCTATATGGAATTATATTCGCATATATATTCAATTTTCATAAATCATGGGTCGAAAAGGCTCTGCAATTAGGCCCTTGGGCGAATTATTTACATGCAGGACTTTGGATCGGGCTTTTAACTTATACCGCATTAGTGAACGAATTCGAAATGGGTTTTCATCAGATCATTCGTTACCCAAGTTTTGCTTTATTATGGATCGGGATTTTTATTCTATCGATGAGAAAGGGAGACCCAATCGGAAAATTCCTTTCCTGGAAAGGATTCTCTCCTTTTGCAAAATTATCCTACTGTGCGTACATCATTCATATTGTGGTGATGACGCCGATTTCCAGAAAGTTGCTGTACGCGGACAAACAATTAGAGCAACATGAATTTCTGCTGTATACCATCCCGGTTGGACTGACAGTTTTCTTCTTTGCGTATTTCTACCATTTGATCACTGAAAAACCTTTTGCTATACTCAAAGATAAATTGATCGCAAAATACAAAGTTAAGATGACTTCCGAAGTTTTCAGAGAACAATTGCAGAAGGTTTCCTGATCCAAAATTAAAACAAAGTCTTGAGATAACTCAATTAATAGGGACATAAATGAAGTTTTTTCGGGAGAATTTCCCGAAAAAAGGCGCATTCTCTTCTTTTTCTAAAATTATTCGGGAAGAAGAGTGCAAAGAAGTTCGCGAAAGGCTGTTTTTTGCTTGCTATAAAAAAATCGAATATGCACACAAGGTTCGTTACCCACATGGAAATAACGGTTCAAGGCGACATCCACATCATCAAAATTTCCGGATCCATTTTGCAATCCGACAGCGAGGAACTGGACCGCAACCTGAGCGACCATAATTTCGAACCTTCTCCTAAGATCATCATCGATCTTACTGAGGTGAGTCATATTTGCTCAACTGCGCTGGGGATCCTGGTCTCCTACAAAAAAAAGTTCAACTCTGCAGAAGGGGATATTATCATCGTAGTGAACGACGACGATCTTCTCCAACTATTCGAGATCACAATGTTGGACAAAGTATTCAAAGTTCTTCCTACTATCGAAGACGCTTTTGACGAGTTCAAATTGGGAAATTGAAATCCCTTTCTTTAGCCTCCAACAATTCCCATAAAGTTCGCGAAATTCGAGCCATCCTAACTCCTTTAGGGTTTACATTATCCACCCCAAAGGAGTTAGGTATCGATTTCGGTCCGGAAGAAACCGGTAAAACTTTCACCGAAAACGCTCTTCTGAAAGCTAGGGAATTATTCTCTCTTTCTAAACTTCCCTCCTTAGCGGACGATTCAGGAATTTGTGTGGAAGCTTTAGGCGGAGAACCCGGAGTCTATTCTGCTCGTTTCGGCGGAGAAGGTTTAGACGACGAGGGAAGAGCCAGACTTCTCCTCGAAAAAATGAAAGGAGAAAAAAACCGGAACGCAAAATACGTATGTGTGATCGCGTTAGTTACTTCGGAAGGAGAATTTACCTTCGAGGGGGAATGTCCCGGAATCATCTCCGATATTTACGATACAAGCGGAAATGGATTCGGATACGATCCTATTTTTTATTACCCACCCTTCTCCGCTCATTTTTCCCAAGTATCCGATGAGAAAAAGAATTCAGTTTCGCATCGTAAAAAAGCATTGGATGAATTAGTAAAACATCTGAAAACATATTCATAAAACTGAATATACGTTCGAAATGAATATTCCGGAATTTTTTGCAGAAAACGAAAGCATCAGGGCGAATATAATACCTGTAACCAAAAGAACGAGTTGCCAAACAACCGGCATCTCGGTTACCGTTTTTATGCAGATACTGATGAAACTTTTAGATAAATTTATCTAAGCCTACTAAGCTTCTGTCAGAACAGGTCCACCAGCTAGACGTTTATAGAATTCTTGTCCTTCTCTTTCTAAGAATTCTTCGTAAGTTCCTTTGAAGTCTCGGATACCTTCTGTGGTTACTTCCAGAACTCGAGTTGCGATTGAACTTACAAACTCCCTATCGTGAGAAACGAATAAAATGGTTCCTTCAAATTTGGTCAAAGCGTAGTTCAAGGACTCAATAGATTCCAAATCCAAGTGGTTGGTAGGTTCGTCCAATGCCAGAAGATTGTCCTGAGCCATGATCATCTTTCCTAAAATGATCCTGGATTTTTCCCCTCCGGAAAGCACCTGGGTAGGTTTTTTAGCCATATCCCCACTAAATAGCATTCTTCCCAAAATAGCTCGAATCTCTTCCATTTCCGTGCCTGGAGGAGCATATCTATATAACCATTCTATAATGGAATCCGCGTCTTCTCCTATCCCCTCCCTATGATCCTGAGGAAAGACAGAAGCCTCCACAGAGTCTCCGAATGAAACCGTTCCAGAATCAGGTTCGATCTGCTTCATCAGAGTTTTTAAGAGAGTTGTTTTTCCTACGCCGTTCGTTCCGATGATCGCGATCTTCTCCCCTTTGGTGATATTGATCGTAAAGTCCTTAAAGATCACTCTGTCTTCGTAAGCTTTGGAAATATTGTCCGCAAGGATTACATCCTTACCTAGAACTCTTTTCATTTTGAAAACTATATAAGGGAAAAGCCTGGAAGAAGGTCTGATCTCCACCATATTATCTTTGATCTTTTCGATCATCTTTTGGCGGGAAGTTGCCTGTTTAGATTTTGCAGCGTTAGCACTAAATCTACTAACGAACTCTTGCAGATCCGCAATCTTCTCTTTTGCTCGTTTATTGTCCGACTGAGCTCTTTCTCTTGCAGCCTGAGAAGCTTCCATATACTCGTCGTAGTTGCCTGGATAAACTGTCATCGTTTGATAATCTAAGTCGCAGATATGAGAAGCAACAGAGTTGATGAAGTAACGGTCGTGAGAAATTACTATGACCACTCCCTTATAATTCAATAGGAAAGATTCCAGCCAGTGGATCGTTTTGATATCCAAGTGGTTGGTAGGTTCGTCCAAAAGTAGAACATCCGGTTTTTGGAATAGTACCTGTGCAAGTAATACCCTAAGTTTAAAGCCACCTGTTAAAAAAGAAAGTGTCTGGCCATGAATGTTTGTAGGAATTCCTAAACCTTCTAACAATTCTCCCGCTACACTTTCCGCCTCGTAACCGCCCATTTCTCCAAAAGCTTCCTCTAACTCGGAAACTCGGATCCCATCCTCGTCGGACATTTCAGGTTTGGAATAAATTTCGTCTCTTTCTTTGGCGATTGCCCAAAGTTCTTTATTCCCCATCATCACAGTATTCAATACTGTTTCATTTTCGTATTCGTAATGGTCCTGTTTTAAGTAACCTACTTTAACTCCTACATCGATCGCAACGGAACCGGCGGCAGCCTGCTCCATTCCGGCAAGGATTTTCATAAAAGTGGATTTACCGGAACCATTGGCTCCGATCAGACCGTATCTACAGTTTTCTTTAAACTTAACGGTTACGTTTTCAAAAAGAATTTTCTTTCCGAAATTCAGAGATAAACCCGAAACGCTGATCATACAACCTACCTAAACACCGAAGGAATCTTATAAAAGAGGGGATAGGACCATAGTTTCTAGGGCGATAGAATTCGCCAAGCGAATCCTAGGCCTGGTCTATTCGCTCAATTTACGTAATTCTTCAATACCAGGTAGATTAGATAAGTCCGGAACGATTACAATTTCTATCCTTCGATTTGCGGTTCTATTCTCCACACTTGTATTCGGGACAGAAGGACGAGAAGATCCCATAGAAGCTGCACTGATCCTATCTTCAGGCATTCCGGACTTCACCATTGTATGCAAAACTGTTAAAGCTCTCGCAGATGCAAGTTCCCAGTTGGAATATCCTTTGATCCCTGTAGGAACGTCATCCGTATGACCTTCTACTTGGAATCTTCTTCCATGAAGAGAAGATAGAATTCCGGTCACTTCTTTAATTGCATCGGTCCCTTTAGTAGATAGACTCGACGAACCAGGAGGGAATAATATATCGGAAGAAAGTATTACCACCATTCTTCCATCTACGATCCGGATCTTAAGTTTTCCGGAATCGATCATTCCTTTAAAACTTTCTAATAAGCTTCTATAATCGGCGATCCTTCTTTCAGTTTCTTCCTGCATCCTTTTCATATCCTCAACGGATCTTTGGAGGGAAGACTTATCTTTTTCTAAATTGGAAAGCTCCCTTGCTTTCTGATCATACATCGCCTGTAAGGCGTCATACTTAGATTGGGTAACGCAGTTAGATAAAAGGGAAGCCGAGGCGAAAATTAAGGTAAGAATACCCAGATTCTTTTTCATGTTTCCTCCGAGTTTTTTCTTAGAACAAGGGCGCATAATTAATTTATCGTTTTTTTAGGACTTTTCCCGAGGTATTCTTCCCTATTTTCCGGATTATTTTCGAAAAAATCTGGCGAGAATGTACGATCCGAGTTAGTCTGTTAGTAATCATGCGATCTTTTCTATTAGAACTTCCCCGACTTGGATTCTTTCCCTTAATTTTGTTTTTATTCTTAATTATACAATCCGGCTTGTATGCCCAAACTTCTACTTCGAATCCAGCGACTAACCCAAAAGATTCCATAGCAGGAGGACCTCCCACATTCAAAAAATTGGTAGAAGAAGTTAAAGTTTCTCTTAAAGACAGAGGATATATCGTAGATCGAAAATCGCATTTTACCGGTTCAGTGTTCGGTGGAAACACTGTATCCTTCAAACTCCAATTCCCGGAAGGTAAGGACAGAAAGATCGTTCGCAAATTAGGCGTCGGCCTCGCTCACGAAAATCCGGACCAATCCGTAATGGTACATATCTTCCAATCAGATAGTGAAGATAGAAAATTATCTCCTTTATTTACAGGATTTGTAGAGCCTTCCTTCGTATATGAATGGGAAGCAAGATTCGGAGAAAATCATTTTTTAGTAGAGATACGATTGGATGAATCAGAGTCTAACGTTGCTAACTTCGAATTAATATTCGGCAGCCAATTATATACTCCTGCAGCGGCTTTTGGTCGAGAAGAGAAAGATCAAAACCTGAACCAACCCGGTTCTCCAGGTAAAAAACAACCAGGAGCAGAAGGAAGGCTTCCAGGTACGAGCGAGTTGAACAACTACTTCGAAGTTTTCAGAAAAGAGTTCTGAACCGTCAGACTTGATTACAATCAGGTAAGACTAACATTCAGCTAAGTTTGACTTAAATAACCTTTCCAATAAGTTAATGAATTGCGGAATTCTGGCGTTTGTTATATCTTCGCTAATATAGTGAAATTTCTATCCTAAAGGATAGATCTTCCGGCGATTTCGAGATCTTCGATCTTAAAACAAAAAAATAAATTCGCCGGATTAATCCTCCTAAAAGAGGTCGGATCGGTGAAAAAGAAGGACGGTAGCCCTGTCTACCCCACAAATGGAGTTTTCAGAAATTCTCGCGAGAGAATTTTAGAAGGCGCTGCGATAGCTTTTGCTCGTAAAGGTTTCCACGGAACTTCTCTAAGAGAGATCAGTAGAGAATGTGGGTTGGAGCAGCCTAGTATCTATCATCATTTTCATTCCAAAGAAAACCTATTTAGAAAAGCGTTGGTCGCAACTCACTTGATGATATTGAACGATATCCGGAGCAGACTGGTAAAGGACAAAGGTTTAAGGGAAGAAGTGGTCTCAGTATTCCGAGCGATTTCAGATATCGCGAGACAGTTTCCTGATCGAGCTAAACTTCCATTTAGCTTGGTATATTCTGCGCCCGAAAATCTAGTCCAAGAATACACAAACCATTACGGGGCCCAATATAGAAAGTTATTGGATGCGGCAGTAGATCGTAATCCCCCTGCCAAAAACGCAGACCTAAAGCTTTCCCTTCTTGTGGACCTATTACATAGTTTGATACTTTCGATCTCCTCTGAGCGATTTTTCGAGGATAGGGTCAGAGGTTTAGAAGACAGGATCGATCATATCCTTCTTACTTAAGCCCGGAAAGCCGAGTTAAAGACTCTTTTTTTTCTCGTAAGCCTCGGTCGGTTAGGTTTTCTGGTCCCCATGAGCGCACCTGAAATCGTACCAATTGGCCAACTCCCTCCATTAGGAGTGGTCCCTAAAAAAATGCATGCACAGGTCATTAGACCGGAACGTTTTGGAGACCCGATAAAGTCTATCCAACCAGAAGAGATCGACGTTCCTGAAATTAAACCTGACGAAGTGTTGGTTGCAGTTATGGCGGCCGGAATTAATTATAATAACGTTTGGGCAGGTCTTGGATTTCCAGTCGATGTGATCGGAGCAAGAAACAAAAAAGGCGAACCGGAAAAGTTCCATATCGGTGGTTCAGATGCTTCCGGGATCGTATATAAAGTAGGTTCCGAAGTTAAGAACGTAAAAGTGGGAGACGAGGTCGTCCTACACTGCGGGATCTGGGACAAGAACGATCCTTGGGTCAAAGAAGGAAAAGATCCTATGTTTGCACCTTCCCAATTGATTTGGGCATACGAAACTAACTGGGGTTCTTTTGCGCAGTTTTGTAAGGTCCAAGACCACCAATGTCTTCCTAAACCGAAACATCTTTCTTGGGAAGAAGCAGCAGCTTACATGCTTGTTGGAGCAACCGCTTACAGAATGCTTCACCATTGGAAACCGAACGATGTAAAACCGGGTGACGTTGTCCTTATCTGGGGAGGAGCAGGTGGTTTAGGAGCCATGGCGATCCAGATCGTAAAGGCAGCCGGTGGAATTCCAATCGCAGTAGTTTCTTCCGACGATAAGATCGATTTCTGTAAAAAGTTAGGCGCCGCCGGAGTGATTAACAGAAACAATTTTAAACATTGGGGAGCTCTCACTTCGGACATTAATAAGCCTGAAGTATTTGTAGAATGGACCAAACAAGCCCGCGAATTCGGAAAGGCTATCTGGGACATCGCAGGCAAAGGAAACAACCCTAAGATCGTATTCGAACATCCTGGAGAAACCACCATCCCTACTTCCGTATTCGTTTGTGAAACCGGAGGAATGGTAGTAATCTGTGCGGGAACTACAGGGTACAACGCAACAGTCGACTTAAGATATCTTTGGATGCGCCAGAAACGTCTTCAAGGTTCTCACTTTGCAAATGACGAAAACTCAATCGGTCTAAACCAATTAGTGATCGATAAAAAAGTGGATCCGGTTCTTTCTCAAACCTTCCAGTTCCATGAAACTGCGCAAGCTCACCAATTGATGAAAGAAAACAAACACCCTGCAGGAAACATGAGTATCCTCGTAGGTGCCGATAAACTAGGATTAGGTAGAAAATAAACTACCGTAGAAGGGCTCCTGACTACAGGAGTCCTTCTTTCTTCCTAAATATATTATAAAAGCATAATAAAAATGAAAGCGGTCCAACTTTCCTCTTTCGGAAAAGAAAATCTTTCCTTAATCGATCTCCCAGACCCAGGCAAGCCAGGCCCGGGAGAAGTTTTAGTCCGTTTTAGAGCGGCTTCCTTAAATTTCCGGGATTATCTTGTGGTCCAGGGAAAGTACAATCCGAATTTTCCAGTGCCAATGGTCCCCTGTAGCGACGGGTCAGGGGAAATTGTAGAAGTAGGAGAGAATGTCACAGACATCAAAGCTGGAGATAGGATCAATGCAACTTTTGCACCGTATTGGTTATCAGGACACGCGAGCAAAAAAGAGCTTAGAACCACGTTAGGGGGCCCTTTAGATGGGACCCTACGACAATATGCTATCCTTCCTGCAACAGGTGTGGTCCCGATGCCTTCTCATCTTAGCTTTGAGGAAGCGGCCACATTGCCTTGTGCCGGATTAACAGCCTGGTCTTCTTTTTTTGTCGAAAACCGACTCAAACAAGGAGAATCCGTAGTCATCCAAGGAACCGGAGGAGTTTCCTTATTCGCATTACAATTTGCTAAAGCAGCTGGAGCGACCGTTTATCTAACCTCCTCGTCAGACGAAAAACTCGAAAGAGGAAAGTTATTAGGCGCTGACCATCTGATCAATTATAAGAATATTATATCTTGGGGAGAAAAGGTCAGAGAATTAACAGGCGGAGAAGGCGCGGACCACATCGTGGAAGTAGGCGGCGCCGGGACCCTGGAACAGTCTATTAAGGCGGTAAAATTATTCGGCACAATCCATTTGATCGGGATATTAGCTGGAGCCATCAAGGATTTAAATCTTCTACCTTTAGTCATGAACCAGATCAAAGTCCAAGGGATCGTTGTGGGTCATAGAGAAGGTTTTCTTGCTATGAACAAGGCCATAGAAGAATGGAAACTCAAACCTGTAGTAGATAAAGTCTACGAACTTTCCGAATTTAAAGACGCATTAGAATATCTAAAAGACGGAAAACATTTCGGAAAGATCGTAGTTCGGATCCCTTAAGCCGCGGATCCTGCAGCTTCTCTCTTTTGTACTTTTACGGAAGAATAGAGATAATCTTTTTCTTTGTAGGCCATAAATCTTCCGAAGCCGTTTTCTTTTCCGATCTCAGGAAGAACGATCCCATTCTCCACAGCGACTTTCCCGTTAATCAACACCGCGCGGATCGCTTCTTCATTCCTTCTTACTAAACGGACCATTCCGCCGAATTCGGGCATCGGGGTCTCTTGGATGGTTTCCACTTTTTCGTTTAAGCCATTCGGATTCAAAAGAACGATATCCGCCTGAGCTCCGACCTTCAGTTTACCTGTATCCAAACCGAACCAATCCGCAATCTCCCCAGTGACTCTCCACACGGCCTTTTCCGCAGAAAGGAAAGGTTTTCCTTCCAATTCTGCGTCTCTAACTAATTTCAAAAAACGTAATGGAAAATTGTAATGAGCCATTCCTCTTAAGTGAGCGCCAGCGTCCGAAAACCCGATCAATACATCCGGATGACTGACTATATATTTTAAAGGACCCTTACGATCGTTACCTATTACGGTATACCAACGGATATCGTTCCCAAACTCCGCACATAGATCCAGAAATGTCTCCACCACATGTTGTTTTCTCTCTTTCGCGAGTTCAGAGAAAGATCTACCCACCAGTTTTTGGTCGGGACATTCTACAATCTTAGATTCGTTAAAGTCCCTATGGAAAACTCTGGGCAAGAACCAATTCGTCCATTGTCTTCGGAACCATTTTCTATATCCTTTATCCAGCAGAAGTTTTCTTCGTTCCGCAAGGTCTGCTAAATGGATGGCCGCGGTTCCAGCTCCGAATTCTTCGAAGACAACTACGTCTACGCCGTCTGCATAAAGATCGAAAACCGCAGGAACTGCCTGCAAACGAACGTCCCCATTAAAGATCGTATTCACAATCCGAGTCAGAAATGCCACGAGCTTATAGATAGTACGATTGGATCTTGGATCCATAAGAGAAATGATCGTTGTTTTCAGTTTTTTTCTGAAAATCCCCATGCTTTCCTTAAAGAACAACAAAACATTATACTTCGTAGAAACGTTCGGCACTCCTTGAAAGATCCTATCTTCTCTCCGAACGATTTTATTCAATCTGCTGATCTCCGACCATTTAGCAAATGTAGAAGGAAGCGGCTTACTTCTAAAACGACTGCCATCCATTTTATCCCAAGTAAGAGTATTGATAGAAAGTCCTAAGTATCCGCAATCGATCGCTTCTTGCAGAAGTTTTTCCATCTTCGACATTTCCTCTTCCGTAGGTTTTATGCCATAAGAAAGAGATCTTTCCAATCCCATAGAATAAGCTCGAATGGCGGAATGTCCTAAGAATGTAGAAACATTCGGCCCTAAGGGAAGTGAATTCAAATGATCGGCATACTCTTTCATCGAATTCCAAGTTTTCTTTTTTTGTAATAGAGGGAGCACCTGCTCTCTCGGGATGGCTTCTACTCTACTGAACATGTCCGCAAGATCTTCCGGTGATCCGATACAAAGACTAAGAGAACAACTTCCCATCGTGATAGTAGTGACTCCATGCATTACTGATTCTTTAAGTCCTGGAGAAGCTTCCACTTCGGCATCGTAATGTGTATGAAAATCTATGAATCCTGGAGTGATCCAAAGCCCTTTTGCATCGTAGATCTTTTTTGCATCACCGGAGATGGATTTAGAGATCTCCGCGATCTTTCCATTCAAAACTGCCACATCTCCGACAAAAGATACGTTTCCTTCTCCGTCGAATATTCTTCCATTCTTGATCAGCACATCGTACTTCATATGATTCCTCTTCTTTATTCTATTTCTAAAAGCCTCGCTACGAAAGTGTATAATTATCCATAGTCAATCTTTTTCAAATTTTTTGAATATAGATGAACAATCGTTTACTAAAATAAAGAAATATATCGATACCACGCAGCGTATCGTAAGTTTATAATCTTTGTCCATACAATTGAACGCATAGGGAACAGGTATAATTCTCTCAAAGAGCCACAGATTGCCGAACTTTCTCCTACGTTCTCCATTCAAATCATCACAGAAAAATAGAACACGTTAAACTAATAATTCGGGTCTTCCCGTAAATTATCCCCTCCTCTCTTGGCCCAGCCGGAAATATATTTCCAAGCTAAGATCTATTCTTTTTAGAACACGTTAGTCAGTCTTAAAAATCAGCATTTTTCTTTAAGGGCACCCTTATCGAAAACTATCCCTAAAGGAATATTTATAAAAAATCGATCGTTATAAAAAAATATTAGTTTTATATCGAATGTTATTTTATCAGCATTTTTTTCGAACGTTTTCTCTTGACAGTTAGGAGTCTTGATTTAATCTTCAAAAGCTCGGTTTTGTACCGAGTGATACAGATAAAAAAGCGAACAAGTTAAAACTAAGCGAATCTCAATCTGAGACCATATAGACAGCAAGAGAATAGTGAAGAGGTAAACTCAAATGCGTAAATTAGGATTAGCGGTATTACTCCTATTTTTGTGTAGCGGCACGTTGTTCGCTTCAGGGGGAGGATCTTCCTCCAAACCATTAGCTGGATCGTATCCAATCGTTCTTTCCCATGGACTTTTCGGTTGGGGAACTGATTCTTCCGGCATAATTAGTATAGTTAACTATTGGGGCGGAATGGACACATATCTGCAATCCCAAGGTGCAACCGTGTATGCTCCCACTAAGACTGCAGCGCAGTCTAATGAGACTCGCGGGGTTCAATTAAAGGATAAAGTCCTTACTTATATGGCCGCAAACGGCTTTAGCAAAGTGCATATCCTTGGACACTCCCAAGGTGGATTGGATAGCCGCTATGCTATCTCCAACTTAGGACTTTCTTCCAAAGTTTCCACTTTAACCACTTTGAACACTCCTCACAGAGGGTCTCCAATCGCGGATATCGTAACTACCGTTCTTCCTGATTGGATCAAACCTTTCGTTAGCGGTATCTTAGGGGTTGTAGTTCAACTAGTATATGGCGGCGGAAACCAAGACGCTCTTGCGGCACTTGGTTCCTTGACTACCAGCGGAACTGCGGCTTTCAACACTCGCACTCCTGATGCTTCTTCCGTTAAGTATTTCTCTTACGGATCTTACATCACTATTCCTGACCTAATCCAACACCCATTGATGGGAATCATCCAACCTGCTTGTGTGGCTGGGGGATTGTTTAACGGACAAGGCGGAACCTGCGATGGACTCGTTCCTTACACTTCTTTGAAATGGGGAACCTTCAAAGGTGGACCTGATTACGGACTTCTAGTAACTGGTGTAGACCATTTACAAGCTTCTAACACCTTGAATTCCGGAAAGTTTTGGTACGACGTGGAAGGTTACTTCCTGAAAATGGCTTCCAACGCGAAATCTAATCAATAATTTCGACGTTGTGTCCAAAAAAAAGCCGGGGCGAAACTCCCGGCTTTTTTTATGCCTAAATATGAGTATAGAATACCGATTTTCTAGTTGGTATTTTTCTAATATTCTTCATTCTTTCCGCTTATGAGTTTTTCCCCGAAATTTGCGATCTTGGGTTCCGGAAGTATAGGAACATATATCGGAGCCTACTTGTTAAAAGCAGGGTATCCTGTAGTATTTGTAGGTAGAGAAAGATTAAAACAAGAAATCCAATTATTCGGTTTAGGGATCAGCGACTATAAGGGAAATTCTTTCACCCTAGCACCGAGCCAAGTCCGTTATGTGACCGATATCAAAGAAGCCAAGGACGCAAACGTATTTCTGATCACAGTCAAAAGTAAAGATACTATAGAAGTGGGAAAATCTATCCGTTCCCTTTTTTCATCCGAAGAATTATCTAAAATTATCGTAGTGAGTTTTCAGAATGGGGTGAGAAACTCCAAGGAACTCGCTTCCGTATTACCTGAGTTAAACGATAGAAATTTGCCCGGAATGGTCCCGTTTAATGTGATAGCCAAAGGTAAAGGACAATTTCACCAAGGGACAAGCGGAGAGCTTGTATTTAATTCAAATGAATATGGTAAAAAGATCCACTCTTGTCTTAGAAAAGCAGGCTTACCCTCTATCGTTCATAAAAATATGGAGGGAGTTCTTTGGGGAAAACTACTTTTCAATTTGAATAATAGCCTGAATGCACTTGCAGGTGTTCCTCTCAGAGAAGAATTGTCTCAACGAGCTTACAGAAAAATTTTAGCTTCTATGATCTTAGAAGGTTTGGAAATACTCAAACTTTCAGGAATCCAACCTGCAAGCGCAGGCAAAATGATCCCTTGGCTTGCGCCTATCATCCTAGGTCTGCCTGATTTATTATTTTTCAGAGTGGCTTCTTCCATGGTAAAAATTGATCCGGAAGCAAGATCCTCAATGTGGGAGGATCTGCATCACGGAAGAATTACCGAGATTTCCTATTTGAATGGAGAGATCGTAAGTTTAGCGGATAAGATCGGTCACAAAGCTCCGATCAATCGTAAGATCGTTTCTTTAATTGCAGAAGCGGAAAGCGGTTCCGGTAAATCTCAATACGATGCGGAAACGCTTTCCAATCTTTTAGGAATTGTTTAGGTTTCTTTGTCTGAAGGTCCAGAAGCTGTATCCTCGGACTTTCCTCTTCCAAAAATAAATCTTCTGACAGCATAGAATAAACCGATCGCGGCTGGGATCAGTAATTTTGCCCCTTTCAGTAAGAATCCACCGATCACCGCGAACAATCCTGCTTTTTTCAGGAGTCCTCCGGCGATCAAACCTCCGATCCCGTAAGCCGCTAAACTGTCTATTTTAGAATCGTAATCCGCGTAACGGTTTCCCTCCGAGAATTCCACACTCTTTAAGATCCTTCCTACATCATTCTCCACTCTTTTTAAAACGGAAATATCTCCGAGCACATTGAGCAAAAGATAGCCGCTTCTCCCTAAAACTCGAATATTATAATTGAGAGTGTTAACATCGGTTCCTTCGAATTTATATTCTTTTGCCCAATGCAACTTTTTGGCGGAAGCATCATAATAAGGAGAAGAAGCCCAACCGACTAATTCCAATCCGGAATATCCGTCTTTTTTCCTCTGTTCACTTTCTTCCTTAGCGGCTTCTCTCAGATCGGATAATAATTCGTCGTATTTGATCTCTTTGGAATCCTCATCGTCTACATGTCCTTCGTCCACATAATCGATTGTGATCGCATAAGATCCTAGATCCAAAGGTGTTTCGTTAGCGATAAATAAAATTCCTAATCCAGGTTCGCTTGTAGGAGGGTTTCCCCAAACATCTTCCAATACGATCTTACTATCTTTCGGATTTAGATATTTGTAACCTTTCGGGACTTGGATATTTGCAATCAGCTTTCCGTCCTTATTTGAAAGGGGGACTAAATTAGTTTCATACTTTAAGGATTTGATCCATTTTGTAAGGTCTGCATCTGTTTCAAATTTTTGTGCGGAAACAGGAAGATTCCATAAGATGGCCGTAAAAAAGAAAAAGGCCAAGAATCGACGAATCATATATTCTCTCCCGGATTGAATTCGAGTAACAAATACTATGCAGATCCAAAAGGAATTCGGACAACTAATAATGATTAAATTGGAAAAATATTTCGAAAAGTAGGAACTCTAAGGAGTTTTAGCCGCGAACAATCCAACGTCTTTTCTAACATGCTTTAGTTCCCATTCCTGAAGACTCAAACCTTCTTCCTCGGCCCTTCTGCTTCTATAAGAATTTAATAAACGATAAGTGATCGGATAGCCGAGTAATGCCAAAGGAATTCCAAAAGCAAAACCGCCAACGAACATTGGAAGTCCCATCTTATCGAATAAAAAAATTGTCCAATGATATAACCCGCCGATCAAATCCATGGACTCAGACTCTTTGGAAATAGCTAATAACGTGTCGAAACTGATCTGTTGGAAAGGAATTCCGAATAAAAGTAAAACCTGCTTTCCGATCCAGTAAAATAGAGAATAGAAAAACGGAAGAGTGACCGGATTTGTAATCCAGATCATTGCGATCGCAATCGGAAGATAAAAACGGATACGGAACAACCTAAGGATCAACCAGGTCCCCAATCCTAAATACATTTGCACTCCTACCAAAGGAGTCATGGACCATAGTAGACCTACGGTGGTACCTAAACAAACTTCGTGAATAGGAGCATAAGATTCTTGGAAAGGTAAAATGATTTGTTTATGGATGATACGCCAGATCGTTCTGAGTAAATTCATTGGGTCCTGTTTTATTTAGAACGGGAAAGTTTGGAATATTGTTCCCAAGATTTCGAGTATTTCTCCATTGCTGGAAATAATTCGAAGGCTTTTTTTGCGGACTCGCTTGCTGCCTGCGGGTTTTTT
Source organism: Leptospira licerasiae serovar Varillal str. VAR 010 (assembly GCF_000244755.1). NCBI lineage: Bacteria > Pseudomonadati > Spirochaetota > Leptospiria > Leptospirales > Leptospiraceae > Leptospira > Leptospira licerasiae. The sequence goes on from NZ_AHOO02000005.1 coordinate 96,050, forward strand.
TCGAAATCATTTTGTAACTTTGCCAGAAGATAATAGGTTTCCGCTTTGATGATTAGATCTCTGTATTCGGTCCCTAATCCTTTTTTTAAGGATTGGACAGAAGCAACTTTATCACGATTTAATAGATGCACAAAACCAAGTCCATAGTAGGCAGAACCTTCCGGTTTTACTTGGATGGATTTATTATACCAGTCCATGGCTTCTTCTCTTTCATCCTGAGAAAGAGCCAAATTTCCCAGATCCGTAAGCAACATGGAGCTGTATTCTTGATCTTTAGCAGCTTGCGCAATTACTAAGGCTTGTTTATATCTTGTTTCCGCTTTTTCATAATTTTGTTTATGTTTTTCGATTTGAGCAAGTCCTCTCAAACAATCGATGGAGTTTTTATTCTCCTTTAAACAAAGTTTATATTCTTTCTCTGCGGCCGAATCCTCTTTGCGTAAATAATGGATCCATCCCCTTAGGTAATGGACCTGGTCCATTTTTCCAGTGATCAGTGCCTTATCTTTCGCCTTCTGAACGGATTCTGTTAAATGACCGGAGTCTAATAGATCTCTGATCTCCAGAATAGAAGGCTCATCTTTCTCCCCTGAACAAGCAGAATAAGAAGCCAATACAAGTGTAACGCTAGCTAAAATAGAATGATTTTTAGAAAAATGAAAACGGCTCATATCTTTGATTCGTATCGGTCTTTTTCATGCTCTTCCTAAGGATCGACATGGCAACAGGAATTTCCGGTTTTTATACATATTTGCCAAAATACTTCTTTTTTATAAAAAACGGCGGATTGGACGTATAATTTTTCGTTTTTTTTCCTCTAATAATCTTTGAAGTTCCCCAAATTAAACTTTAGGGCGGCTTCTTCCGTATTTACGGAATCCAAGCAAAAAGTAGAAGGTCAAATATTCCTGAGTAGAGTTTGGAAATTATTATTTTCCAAAATTTTCTCGAATACTCTTGTTAGTCGGAGAAGGATTGACGAGAAAAGATAATCCGATGGAGGATGGTTCCAACCTTCCTGCTCAATGCACACGGCAAAATATTTATTCTTTTTATTAGGACCCATCGGCTTCCTCATTTTCCTTTTGTCCCTCACCCCCTGGCATAAGGAGGAAAATTTACGCGCTTACAAAGGTGTGATCGATCTTAGAGGTATCCAAAGTACAAGTTCCGGTCCTGTTGATCTATCCGGAGAATGGGAATTTTTCTGGAGCCAAGAGCCCGGAAAGATATTAGAGTCTTTCCATGGGAATATGACGGTCCCAGGTTCTTGGAATCGCGAAACCGAATTACATCCGTCCTATGACAGATTAGGTTATGCCACTTATAAACTGAAAGTGCTTTTGCCCGATGTTTGGGTTGGAAAAGTTCTCACTCTAGGTTTAGGCACCGTTTGGAGTTCCTACAGATTATACTTGGACGGAGAGTTCCAGGGAGAATCAGGAGACCCATCTACTTCTCCTCAGACTAGCATTGCAAGAGTGCAGCCCCGATCCTTTTCATTCGTTCCTAGTTCCAGTCAGATAGAAGTTTCACTTTTTGTTACGAATAATTTCGCAAGGCAAGGAGGTATCAGCTCGCCCGTTAGATTGGGTCCTTCCGAAGTCATGTTATCTACCCGGACTCGAACCATCTTCACTGATATTTTCGCGTTCTCCAGCTTAGTGATCATGGGACTATATCATATTTCTCTATATTTATATTTAAGATCCAGCAAAGCTCCTTTGTATTTTGGATTTATGAGTATGGCGATCGGAATGAGGACTCTTGTTACTAACACTAGATTGCTTATGGAATTCTTCCCTTCTATCAACCAGAACGGAATACAAATGATAGAACAAATTTCCATGATGTGTGCTACAGGATTGTATTTGCTCTTCTTTTATGAAACCTTCACCGTTTACGCGTCCAAGCTATACGTAAAAATTTCATTAGCAGTAATCTTTCTATTCATATTGATGACATTATTCGGCTCATTGGAATTCAATAGTAGCAAGGTAGCATATTTCCATTTATTTATAGGGATTACGATCGGTTATGTGATCTATGTGATCTTTGGAATAGATTTTGATAAAGAAAGCAATTCTTCTTATATCTTATACGGTTCGGGGATACTATTCTTAGGAGTGGCAATAGATCTTTTCTATACTTATATTTTAAAAGTTTCCTCTCATCAAGTTTCTCATATTGCACTCGTACTTTTCGTATTCTTGCAGTCTTTAGTGATCGCTTCAGATCGTTCTTCCAAATATAAAGAAGCCAAACTTCTCACAGAAGATCTACAGACCATGAACTTAGAACTTTTTGAAATGAAAGAAAAGTTGGTTCAAAAGGTAGAAGATAGAACTAGAACCTTAAATGACACTCTACAGCAGATCAATAGAGAGTTGGAAATCGCTCAAAACGTACAAAGAAAAATCCTTACTCCTCCAGAAAGAGAGATCAAAGGAATTCGTTTCGACTATGTATATAAACCTTTAGAAAAAGTCGGAGGCGATTTTTTAGATATTTCTGAAATTAACCCCGGCCAAGTTAGAGTACTTTTAGCCGATGCAGTCGGGCATGGAGTGCAGGCAAGTCTTATGACCATGGCGTTAAAGACTGAATACGAAGAATTGAAAAAACTCCCCTGCCCTACTCATGTATTAAAAGAATTGAATGGAAGATTTTTAAGAAAGTTCGACACTTTAGAAAGTATCTTCCCCTGTTTTGTAGCGGATATCTATTTAGAGAAAAAAGAAGTTCTCTACGCTTCTGCGGGACATCCTGATCAGGTTCTACTTTCTCCTGACGGCAAATACGAACTACTTCACAAAACAGGTCCGATATTAGGATTATTCGATGATTTAGAGATCGAATTTTCCACTTATAAGTTCCCTTTAGGAAGCCGTTTATTACTTTTCTCTGATGGACTCATCGAGAATAGAAGAAAGGAAAATAGATGGAGCACTGTGGAGACCATCGCCTCCAGGGCAGCCACACTTTCCAGTGTAAGTCTCCAAAAACTATTAGAAGAATTAGTCGTAATGGAAGAAAGATCTAGAGGAGACGAACAAAGATACGATGATATCACTATCATCGCGATCGAATCCAGAGAAACTCCCGAATATTCGGCATAATAAAAAGCCCCCGAGACGGAGGCTTTTTATTATTCAGAGAAACGTAAAGATTAGCAGATAACTACTAACTCTCCGGAAGCTTTCACTTCTCCAGACTCGTCAGCAGCCTCTACAGCTACTGTTAGAAGTTTTTCTCCGTTTTCTTCTTTCTTACGTTTGATCTTGCCGGAACAAGTTAGCTTTTGTCCAGGTTTGGTCATCGCTTTGAAAGTGACTCCGAATTCTTTGATTTGCTTTTGGTCTGCCCAAGAAGTGCAAAGTCTTCCGATCTGGGCCATTACGAACATACCGTGAGCGATCGTTCCATCCAATCCGGTCTTACGAGCGAAATCAGGATCGTTATGGATAGGGTTAAAGTCGCCGCTCGCTCCAGCATAACGCACTAGATGCGCGTGTGTAATAGTATCCACATTTAAAGGAGGGAGTTCTTGTCCTACTTCGTACTTGTCGAATTCAATCTTACTCATCTTAATCCTCCTATCATTGTTCCGGTTTACGGATGAAAATGGACATCTCTGCTTCGATTACAGTTTCACCCTTTGCATTACGAATAGTGGTGCGGAAAGTCATCGTATCCATTTTACCTACAGTTACGTTAACACATTCTCCCTGAGAAGAAACCCTACCAGGATAAAGAGTTTTAACATAATTATATTTTTCTTTTAGATGCAAGATCCTGGAAGTATCAACTCCCATGTTCTCCATATCTTTCCAAATTTTAGGATATCCCCAAAACTGGATCACAGTTGGAAATGTAGGAGGAGCTGGAATATCCTCGTATCCTGCTTTTTTAGCCGCTTCTAGATCGAAGTATATCGGATTGGTCTCGCTGATCGCTAGACAAAACTCTTTTATCTTTCCTCTTTCTACGTCGAATTCGTAGGAGTCGAGTTTTGTGCCGATCAGGTCTTTTGAAATGCCTTTTTCTGCCATAATCCTTTTCCTTTGGATTGGTTTAAAAACCTTCGAAGGATCGAAGATCGTTTCTATGGCCCTATTTTTTAGACACCGAGCCCACAGGTCCATTGAATTTTTAGTAACGAACGTTCTGTTCGCTCAAACAAGCGTTCACTGAATGGTGTTCATCCGGATGATAAGTGTTGTAAGCGGACCCCTCAAGTAAAATTCTGTCCTTGTTCTCATGATTTCTTTTGGTTCCAAACTTTTTAGGACATTGATCCCAATCTTGCTCTATATACTTTTACAGGATTGTAGGCAAATTTTTCCTGGATCGTTTTCGGAAGGAGAAGAGACCATAATCCCTGTTTGGGATGGACTTCGTTCCTTAAAAAAAGCAGGCAGCGCTTGCAGTGGAAATTCGGAAGTAGCAATCCAAAAGATCTCCTATCATTATAAAAAAAATCCGTCTCGTTATTCGGAACTTCCCCTCCAAGAAAAATGGAGGAACACTCAACTTACCATCCTAAAAGATAAACAAACTTTGCTAAACGAGTCCAGAGATAGTCTATTGTTATTCCAAAATGGTGGTTGCGCTATCTCCTCCGAGTTTATTATCCCCGGAGCAAAACTTTACGATCTACAAAATGTTGTTTTGGACTTTTCCACCACTGCATTATCTTCCTCTGGGGAACATGTCCCGAGCACCGGAAAACTAATAATAAAGTTGGGAGAATCTATCGTATTCTCCGAAGAACTTCAAAGCCAAGGAAGAGAGTGGATCGATCATAAGATCAAGATCCCCGAATCCCTTTCCAAATCTTTGGAAGAAGATTCTTCTCTTTTATGGAATTTTGAATGGATTCCTAAAAATCAGAACGATCTTTTATTCGTTGGACAACCTACATTATATGCCTCTGTGGCGGATCCGGAACTTTGGGGACCTAAAGAAAACGTAATATTGATCGTAGTCGATGCGCTTAGGCCGGATCGTTTGGGTTTCGGCGGTTCTCCAGTCCCTACCAGTCCCAATTTGGATAAGCTCGCTTCCGAATCTGTCGTTTTTGAAAATGCTTTCTCTAATGGAAATTGGACCAAGCCGAGTATGATTTCCTTTTTTACTTCTAAGATCGCATCCGAATTAGGTCTTGGGAATGCTTGGTTCTATTCCAGTAATCTTCATCGAAAAATATTCTATTCTAAAAAGCCGGAAACACTTCCGAACCATCTCAGATCCAAAGGTTATCTAACGGCAAGTCTAATGAATAACGTATTCCTACTGGATTACACGGGAGTGGGAGTCGATCTAGGGTTTCATAAATTATTCCAGCCTGGGAAAGATAAAGACGATACCGAACTGATACTTGCGGAATCCGTAAAATTCCTGAAAGAGAACAAAAACAGAAGATTTTTCCTACATATAAATATCAATACTCCTCACTATCCGTATCTACCTGAAAGAAAGTATATGGATATTCTAGCAAAGAAGACGGATCCAAAGATCTGGAATAGTTATGATCCTTACGTAAGAAAGTATATGGCTGAGATCTTATATACGGATGAGGTCATAGGCAAAATCCTGGAAGAAGCCAAAAAGACAGGCGCCTTCGAAAAATCTTGGATCGCTGTAGTCGCGGATCATGGAGAATTACAATCCATGGAGCATTATTACCATCATCATTTCGTGGCAGAGAATCTACATGCCCACGGAGAGACCCATTACGACGAAGAGATCAAGGTTCCCTGGATCATTCATCCTCCTGCATCAAAAAAATCGAATATTAAAAAAAAGATCTTTTCCGAGCAGGTTTCTTTACTTTCCCTTTTTCCCACTTTAGCAGGAGCATTAGGATTTCCTTGCAATCCGGATTCTTGCGACGGAAATGATTACTCCAAAACAATGTATGGAAAAGAAGGTCCACAATCGGAGGACTTCGTATATACCGAAGGAAGATTTTCGGAGTCTATTCGTACAAAAGAATACAAACTGATTCGTAGATACCCAGGTTATGATTTTGTAAGAAGGACCAAAGAGGGTGAACCTCATAAAATGCCTGAGGAATTCTATTCTTTGGTTTCAGATCCCGGAGAATTACAAAATCTCTCGGCTAACAACTCGGCACTTCTTATAAAAGCAAGACAGGAATTGGATTCTCATAGTTTAAAGAAGAATGTTTTCAAACTTAGATTGCCCGCCTGCGAAAAAGAATGCACTCGTAAGATAGAGATCGGGATCCAAGCAGGAATTTATAAAATTCAATCTGATACCCATTTCACGGAAAATAGATTAGAAGCAAAATCAGCTTCCCTTACGGTAAAACAAGCGCCCGGAAAAGAAAGTATCCTCTCCTTCTATACGGTAGAACCCATTTTTGGATTTCGTTTGTCCATTTACAAGGATGGAAAACCGGAAGATTATAAGTCCGGAAAATGGGGAATTTTATCCGAAGCGAGTTCTAAAATTTATAGGGATTCGCCCGAATCGGTTGCTTCTGCAAAACTTCCTTACGAATTCAAAACTTCTAAAATACCTTATTTTTATAACGACGCCAACCTTTCCGGAAATTCGGAGTCTTCAGAGCAAGCCGCGTTAGGAAAAGAAGTCCGAAAAGTATTGGAAAGCTGGGGTTATATCCACGAATAGAATTTGTTTTATAACAAAGTTTCTATGCCCCTTTTTGTCAAAACTCCTTGCTTTTTTTATATCCTTCGTTATGTTATCCGCTTGCCAATCCAAAACAGAAATAAGGTGAAAAGAATGAAAGTTAGAACCCTCGTATTTTGCATTATTCTAATATTCGGTTTTATATCCTGTGGAATCGATCCGGTACAGCGCTGCCAGGACAGAAGAAAAGTAATGAGAGATGCGGTTTGCCAAGCAGTCGGCGCTCATGAACCTGGAACGGAATCCTATAATAGTATTCTTCTTTCCTGCTTAATGGAAAATAGTCATTATAATGAATGTAAAAGTGAAAATTACTTTTGATCGTTAATTTACTCGAAAGGACGAAGGCCGAAGATTATTCCAAGACAATGGTGATATCCACTCTTCGGTTTTTGGCCCTACCTGATTCTGTGGAATTTTCCGCTACGGGTTGGGATTTTCCATAACCTTTATAAGACATTCTAGTTTCTTCAATTCCGTGAGAATCCCGTAACTCTTGCAGAACCGATAGCGCTCTGTCCTGAGAAAGTTTTAGATTGTAATCCTGGCTGCCTTTATCGTCCGTATGGCCGCCGATCCGAATTTCCCTATCCGGATATTTTTTTAGAACATCCGCAATCCTTTCCAATACCTTTTTGGCTTCCGACTTTAATTCGGATTTATTATAATCGAAAAGTAGATTATCTAGGGATAGTACGACTCCCTCGTTCGATTTTCTGATCTCAACAGGTGCACGGTCTGCGACTTCTTCTTCAGGATTTCCTTCCCATTCAGGCCACTCTAATCCGTTCCCTTTTTTGCCGGTAGGTCTCTTTTTCGGGTAAGCGGTTCCTTCCGGAAAAGGTCCGAGGATCCTCTTTACTTCTTCCGCAATTTTGTCCTTATCATTCTCCGTAACGGAGTTCTGTTTAGAATATAATCCATGGATCTCAAAGGACATTTCTTGCGCGATCCCATTCGGAAAAACGAATGTGTAAGCGAGCTGAACATATTTGTATTGAGGAACTCCTTGTTCGGAATCAAAGAAAACTTTTCCTTTTGCAAAGCCGTAAATTTTGTATGGAATATTCTGAGCAATCGGATCGGATTCCTTCATTAGGTTATAGTTATATTCGATCAGGTCGGCATTACCCTTTTTGCCTGAATATTCCCAGTCTCCTTTACCTTTGTAAACATACTTTGCTTGGACAGGTATCTCTATTCTCGCCGTCGGGAATTGAAAACTCTCGGAAGCAGGTTTTGTCCATTCTTCTCCTACGCCTACCTCTTTGGAGGAAAAGCTAGGTAACGATCTCAAGTTGGGCATACTGTATTCAGGGGGAACAGTATATTGGCCGGTTTCCGAAATATGGAATTTACTCTTAAACGTTTTGTCTTTATAGAATGCTGGATCTAATTCAGGAAATTTAATGTATGTATCGAATATTGCGGAAAAATCGCAGCCTTCCTTTTTACAGGATATCGCTTTTAACAAAATGCGATTTTTATCTTCTCGATTGATAACTCTAAGACCCTGTCTGGCCTTTACCCTATGGTATTCGTTTAATTCCAGATCGTCTCCGGATCTCATCTTCCATCGGAACAGTACCGGAGTTTCGGAAAATAAATAAGAGGGTATTAAGAAGAATAGGATGAGAAACCCTCTGAATGCCATAATTATAGTTTCGAAAATTTTCCCTAAAAACTTAGAAGGAATCCTAAAAATGGACCTCTTTCTTGGATATTTTATACTAAAACAGACCGAGTTTCCGCCCTGAAAAACGATTTGCGGGTTGTTATTCCGACCGTAAGAACTTGACAAGCAGGCGATAAAATTTCATCCAATTAGTTCGTGGTTCCTCATTTCCATGAGATCGTCTTTTTCGGAGTTTTGTTTTGTATGCTTCTGTCTGTGGCATGCCTACTCCGACCGGAAAAATCTTCCGGTTTAAGGATCTTATCTTTATTATCTTTTTGTGTTTCTATCCAATTCTTATATGTTTATTTTCTTTTGAAGGGTATTTATTTCGAACCTTCGTTTTTAAACCATCTTCATATTCCATTCGCATGGTTTTTAGGACCTGGAATGTATAGTTTGTATTCCGTTACGGTTCGAGAGGAGAAATTCACTGCCTTCGAAAGGAGTTTTTATCTTCCGGGAATACTCCTTCTTATCTTATTTCCAGTCCTCTATTTAGTTTTACCTCAAATCTTTTGGAACAGACCGGTAGATTATTTTGAAAAAGGTTCCACAAGTTGGTCGGATATCCTACTGTTAGGCGCTTATTCAGCGAATCTAGTATTTTATTCTTCTATCGTTTGGCAGACAAGAGCTGCGTTCCGATTGGAAAGACTCAAAAAAGATGCGGGAGCCAGGATACTTTTGTTCGTTGTGATCGGAAGCGGAAGTGTAACTTCCATCCTTGTTATTTCTTATTTAATCAGAGACATTAATCTGTTATTCATTTCTGTTTTGAGCACTGTGATCTACGCGGTTGCCGGTTATCTTGCACAAATTTATGCACCGGAAGTGTTCAGCGAAATGGGACCTTCTATGAGAGATGCGTACCGTAATTCCAGATTAGAAGGTGTGGACACAACTGATCTGGAAAATCGCTTAGAAAGTTTGATGACAAAAGAAAAATTGTATCTGCAAGAAGACCTTTCTCTCTCCACTCTAGCTAATCAGTTAGATATCAAACCATATCAACTTTCAGAATTTCTAAATCAGAGAAAGGGAACTAACTTTGCCAAGTTCGTAAACGGTTTCAGAGTAGCGGAATCAGTTCGTATATTACAGAAAGAAGAAGGAGCCAATATTCTTTCCGTCGCTTACAGATCCGGTTTTAATTCCAAGGCGACTTTCAACCTTGCATTCAAATCTATACAAGGTGTTTCTCCTAGAGAGTATCTCCGAAAATCCAAAGTCTCTTAATTTGAACGAACGTTTTGTTCCTAATTTGTTTAAATAAAAAATTAGGACCTTTTAATTTGTCCAAAATTCGAATCCAAGACGACCCATACTGATAACTGTCTTATACTCCCTCTTCATAAATTAGCTAAAAGTCAAAGACTGAAAAAGCGTATGGAGAATAGTGATGAGAAAAATATACCGAACGTTAGTTATGCGATTTTGCATACTAATGCTGATCTTAGGAGGATCTTTTTACTCTTGTAAAAGTGATTCTTCTCAAAATGCGGAAGCTGCAGCCCTCTTAGCTTCCTTAGATCCAAGCCTGGCCCAAGCTGCCGGAAACAAAGGAGTTTCCGAGTTAGAAGATTCCAGTAGCGAGATCCAAAACGCATTCGCGCAAGAGAGCGACGGAAGTTTCACTTTCGATAATACCATCAAAGTAACTGCAAACGACGGGGTTGTGTTAGAAGCTAGCCTCTTCACACCTTCTATCCCTTCTGCTACCGGAAAATATCCTACGGTAATTTTCGTGAACAGTTGGGCATTGAACAAATACGAGTATCTGGTTCCAGCTGCGAAACTCGCTAAAAAGGGATATATCGTTCTCTCTTATAGCACAAGAGGTTTTGGAGCTTCCGGAGGACTCATTGATACTGCCGGTCCAAAGGATAGAGCTGATTTAAGCAAAATTATCGACTGGTTACTTGCGAACACCCAAGCCGATCTCGCAAATATCGGTATATCAGGTATCTCTTACGGCGCCGGAATTTCCTTAGCAGGTGTGAGCACCGAACCTAGAATTAAGACTGCAGTTGCTATGAGCGGTTGGGGAAATCTCAAACGTTCTCTTTATGGTAATGATACTCCTAGATTGATCTGGGGATTATTGCTGGTTGCATCCAGTTATATCACAGGAAGACCTGATCCGATCATCGCGCAAAATTTCGGAAAACTTCTACAACATACGGATATCGATTCTGTGACCACATGGGCAGCGGATCGTTCTCCGGAAACTTTCGTAGGACAATTGAATGCTTCTGCAGGTAAATCGGTACTGATTTCAAATAACTTTGAGGACTTCTTATTTAACCCGAACGCAGTTTTGGATTATTTCGCAAAAATCCAAGTTCCGAAAAAACTTTTAATGAACGAAGGAATTCATGCTTCCGCAGAAATCGGGGGCATTCTCGGTTTTTCCGGCACAGTTTGGGATAACGCATACGACTGGTTCGATTATTGGTTGAAAGGGATCAATAATGGGATCATGGACAAACCTCAGGTCACTTTCCAAAAACGTTTTGCAGGACCTAGAGTGACTCTTCCTTCTTGGCCTTCCCCTACTGTTTCCGATAAAACTTTTTATCTGAAACCTAGAGGTTTATTTACTAACGGGGAACTTTCTGCCGGCCAGAATACTACCGTCACGAATACGGGAATTCTTTCCGGAGCGGACACTGTTGCAAGCACTGGATTTCCTTTGCTTTCGGATATTCTAGCTGCTCATGCCGAAATTCCTGTAACAACCAATTTAGGTTTAGTGAGTAGAGTGAATGGTATCGTGTACCAATCTTCTAACTTAAGCTCTGCATTAAAGATCAGAGGTAAAATGTTCTGGAACGGAAGGATCTCTTCCAGCCTTGGAAAGGCAAACGTGAACGTTTACTTTTACGATGTAGATAAATACGGCACCGCTACTTTGATCACTCATGGTACCGGGACTATTTTCGACGCAGGATGGTATGAAACAAAAGATATGTCTATCGATCTAAATGCGGTAGCTTATGATGTTCCTGCGGGAAATAAGATCGCGATTGCAATCGATACTTTCGATTCTCAATATGCGGTGCCTACTGTGCTGATTTATGGTCTGGATGTGAAACACTCCAAAACCCCACAATCCACTTTAGTGATCCAATCGGAGAATTAATTTCGGATTTCCATTCACCTTTTTTAACGGCGGGCTTGCCCGCCTTTTTTTATGCCTCTCTTTCCTTTCTCCATTGGATATAGTCGGGCAATTCTACTAGCTCTATAAATCCTTCTTCCTCTGGATCGTCAGGAAGCATTCCTATCTCATAATATCCTATTTCTTTCGTAAAAGTGTCTTCGCCGAGAAGAGCTTCTAATAATAGACCGACCGCCTTTTTAAGATGAGGATTGGATTCTACATTCGGGAAATCGGGAAAACAGATCCGAACTCCGAAACTTTTAGGAAGACTTGTGTTTTCCAAAGGTAGAAACCAGATCTCTTCCGAATCTAATTCCAAACCTTCATGAAATATGACTGTGCCTTTTTCCTGGTATTGGTCTACGGAATACACGTCCCAACCCGAAATTTCGGGAGCAAGGTCTACAAACCTTTCTGCCTCAGCGTAGAGATCCTCGTCTCCGGCAGTGACCACTGTGAATTCATGAGGACTCTCGTCCCCCCCGCCGATCTCGAAAAAAAACTCGGAATTCACTTCCTGGAGTCGATCCATCAGATCGTCCAAAAGCCGATCTCTCTCTTTATCATCCAGGTCATCTAGTTTAGTGTAATACCGGCTGTTTTGGGAAAACCAGGTCCAAAACTTTTCCGCTTTTTCTTGCATTCATCCGCCTCAGTCACGAATCTTTCGGAATTTCTAACCAAGAGACTCGATAAAAATATCCGAATGTATGAAAAGAATGTTTAAAGGGAAAGGATTATTTTCCTATTTCCGAATCTATCCACTGCAAATACTTTTGGTTTGCCTCTTTGATTTCCCAGGAAACGATACAAGGAACCGTGTAACTATGTAGTTCCGAAATTCTTGCTACGACTTTTTCCGCCTCAGAATCTTTGGTTTTTAACAAAAGAACTGTTTCCTGATTATGCTCCAATCTTCCGTGCCATCTATAAATAGATTTCATCCCTGGTATCAAATTGGCGCAGGCAACCAGTCTTTCGTTCACTAATGTTTCCGCGATTTCTAAAGCCTCGGTCTCATTCTTCGTGGTGACGTAAAAAGTTCGATAGCTCATCCTATATTGATACTCCCATAACTGAATTGTTTCAAGAATGATTCTCCTGATTCACTAAACGAAAGTCCTAAAAGTTAAGGTAAAATTCTGGACAAAGTTCCCCTCTGAATTAAGAAATTCGCAATGGCTTCCAAAAAATCGCCGAATCTTATCTTTAAAAAATCGTATGACGCATTAGCTTTGAATTCCGCATTTTTCGGTTTTTATGCTCACTCAGGTTTTTCTCTCGGACTAAAAGAGATCGGTTTTAAGCCGGCAGCGATCGCAGGTTCTAGTTCAGGAGCTTTGATCGGTTCCTTAATTTCAGCAGGAATTCCTCCGGAAGAAATCACAAGATTCATTCTTACTCTAAAAAAAAGCGATTTCTGGGACGGAAATTTTCTGAGTCAGTTCCTGAAACCTTTCAGAAAAGGACTTAAAAATTATTCGGGAATTCTTTCCGGAAAAAAGATCAGGGCATTACTAGAACCTTACTTGGGAGGTAAGGATATTTCCGAGATGCCTACCAAGATGGGAATTTCAGTTTCCAATCTCACTAAAGGTATCAGAGAATTAAAAACCGAAGGAAATATCGTGGATATGATCATGGCCTCCATGACATTCCCGATTCTTTTCGAGGTCCCGAATCTAAAGGGAGAAGAGTATTTGGATGGCGGCGTTGCTGATGCAGAACCGATCAAAGAATTTATCTTGGACCCAAGTATCAAAAGGATCGTGATCCATGATATCGAAAACCGCAAGCCTGTTTCCGATAAAATACTGATGAGGGCTTTCGATTCTTGCGTAAGTGTGATTGCCAGCGAGACTAGAGATCTTAAAGAACTACTAGCTAAAAAATACGGTAAAAAAATTATCAGAGTAGTGACCAATACTCCGTATCTTCATCCGAATAAAATGGAAAACGGAAGATTAGCTTTGGAGTTAGGAAGAAGGTCCGCTCATTTTATGAAATCCCAGATCTTAGGAAACTAAAGGCAGAAATACAAAGTACTGTTTTTGCTTTCAGGCAAAAACTCTTATTAGGATCCTTCCGCTTTCAGGCAAAAACCGCGCCATAACAGACAAAAAATCCAAAATTACACATATTTCATTAAAAAGGGCAGAAGCACCTAATTGGGAAAAAATAGCTGACAATGAGGAAAGGATCTTATGAATAAGAAACAGGAGTCTTTGGACTCCTATCGTCGCTTCACTCTTATATCCGGTGAGGCTTAAGCCAGCCGGATTATTTTTTGAAAACGATTAAAGATAGTTCATCTCTTTGCTATATTGAAATAAAAAGGGCCTCCCTTTCGGGAGGCCCTTTTTTTGTCGCTGCACTCTTATATCCAGTGCTAAGGTAAAGGATAATCCGGAAAAGTATAGGTCGCCCACAATCAAAATTCAAAATCCGATTTAAAATTTCATAAATGTTGCCGGTTTCTTTTTTTCAGAAACTTGCCATAAATCAGCAGTTAGAAATTCGGAACACAGAACCAAGTAAGCATCATTTAGGGCCTTTACCTCTGCGACTTTTTTCATTACCGTTAACCTCAATTGGAAATTTATTTCCAAATTTTGGCCACAAAACTGATGCCAATCATTCGGCATTTATGCGATTTTCGGCTTCTTCTAATCCAATCGTACGTTCTTGACTCGGTACCCTTCCGCTTAGAACCTGTTCCTTAGGGTTTTTCGTAGGGAATTTTTATCCGCACCGGTCTACCTCATTCCAATCAAGGTTTAGTTATAATGGATTTCGCTCTTTCAGACGATCAAAAAGCGCTTAGAGGTCTTGCCAGAGATTTTGCAAAAAATGAGATCCGCCCAAAAGCGGAACATCACGATAAAACGGGAGAATACCCTCTTCAGATCTTGAAAAAGGCCTGGGAAATCGGCTTAATGAATATCCATATTCCGGAAAAATACAACGGGGCCGGAATGACTGAGTTAGATGATACGATCATCGGCGAGGAGTTATTCTGGGGCTGTTCCGCAATGGCCACAGCGATCCTTGCAAACAACTTAGCATTGGCGCCGGTACTCATCGGAGCAAGCGATGAGATCCTAAAAAAATGGGTTCAGCCGATGACTGAACAATTCCAACTTTGTGCGTATGCAGTTACCGAACCTGGTGCAGGCTCCGACGTTGCCGGTATCCGCACTACCGCTAGAAAGGTCGGAGACGAATATATCATAAACGGTTCCAAGATGTGGATCACCAACGCAGGTTATGCGGATTGGTTTTTCGTTCTAACCAAAACAGATCCTGCTGCGGGTCACAAAGGTATCACTGGATTTATAGTTAGTTCCAAAACTCCAGGCGTGGTCGTCGGAAAAAAAGAATTGAACATGGGACAAAGATGTTCCGACACAAGAGGAATCACTTTCGAAGAAGTGAAAGTCCACAAAAGCCAGATGATCGGTAAAGAAGGCGACGGATTTAAAATCGCAATGGGAGCATTCGATCATACTCGTCCGGGGGTTGCAACCGGAGCAGTAGGTGTTGCTAGAGCAGCTATGGAACATGCATTAGAATATGCTAAAACTAGAACTGCATTCGGTAAACCTATCATCGAGAACCAAGCAATTTCCTTTA
The DNA here is from genome assembly GCF_000244755.1 of Leptospira licerasiae serovar Varillal str. VAR 010. NCBI lineage: Bacteria > Pseudomonadati > Spirochaetota > Leptospiria > Leptospirales > Leptospiraceae > Leptospira > Leptospira licerasiae. The sequence goes on from NZ_AHOO02000005.1 coordinate 111,205, forward strand.
TGATCGCCGAGATGGCGAGAGATATAGAAGCAGGAAGACTTCTTTGCCACCAAGCTGCTTGGTTGATCGACAACGGTTTCAGAAATACCTACCAAGCTTCTATTGCTAAAGCATTCTGCGCAGACGCTTGTATGAGAATTACCACTGACGCAGTACAAGTGTTAGGCGGTTACGGTTTTAACTCTGAGTATCCTGTGGAAAAACTGATGAGAGACGCGAAAATTTTCCAAATTTACGAAGGTACTTCTCAAATCCAAAGATTGATCATCTCTCGTTACCTGACAGAAGGTAAAGGGATAGAAGGGCCGAACCTCTGAAGGAATTTTCCTTAACATACGAAGAATTCCTGGAGAGAACAAAATCCGGGAATTTAATCCCGGTTTTCAAACAGGTTTTCTTGGATTTGGAAACCCCGGTGTCCCTTTTTGCAAAATGGGGAGGCACCGAGGCCAAACATTCTTTCCTTTTAGAATCGGTAGAAGGGGGAGAGAATGTAGGTAGGAATTCCTTCTTAGGAAAAGATCCTTATAGATTGGTCTACGGTAAGAACGGACTATTCTATGTTTCCAAAAGAAAAGAACCCGAGACTGAGATCATTACTTATGATCCTTTATTCCTATTAGAATATTCAATGGGAGACGACAAATACGTTCCGGATCATAGGCTTCCTTCTTTCCAGGGAGGAGCAGTAGGTTTTCTTTCCTTTGGTGCTGTCCGTTATTATGAAAATATCCCGGATACTAAGCCGGAAGACGAACCGGCTCCGGATGCATACTTCGCGCTATATGACGAGGTCTTGGTAGTAGATCATGTGGATCGTCTTTTAAGGATCGTAGTGAATGCACGTCTTTCAGAATACGAAGATCCTAAAGCTTGTTACGAAGCTACATTAGAAAGAATTGATGCGATCGAAAAAGAGATCAGAGAAGGAGAACTCCCTGGTTGGGTCGCACATCCGCGCGAATCCAAAGAAAAGTTGGAATACATTCCTAATATTCCAGACGAGGATTATAAAAAAGCGGTACAGAAAGCTAAGGAGTACATTTACGCGGGAGATATTTTCCAAGTAGTTCCTTCTAGAAAGTTGGAATTCCGACCGGGAGTTCCTCCTTTTCAAGTATATCGCGGATTAAGAACGGTAAATCCGAGTCCTTATATGTATTTCCTAAAGTTGGATGATATTTCCTTGGTGGGATCTTCTCCGGAGATCATGGTAAAATGTAAGGATAGAAAAACTTACCTCCGACCTATCGCAGGAACAAGACCAAGAGGAGCCAATCCGGAAGCGGATAAACTTCTGGAAGAAAATCTTTTGGCGGATCCCAAAGAGATCGCTGAACATATTATGCTCGTAGACTTAGGAAGAAACGATTTAGGTAGAGTATGCGAGGCTGGAAGTGTCCGGGTCGAAGACTTTAAAATTATAGAAAAATATTCCCACGTTATGCATATCGTGAGCCAATGTTCCGGGATTTTAGAAGAAGGAAAATCGGTATACGATCTTCTCCGCGCCACACTTCCGGCAGGAACTGTGTCAGGCGCGCCTAAGATCAGAGCTATGGAGATCATAGACGAACTGGAAAGAACCAGAAGAGGAATTTATTCCGGAGCCTTGGGTTATATTTCCTACCAAGGAGATACCGACATGGCGATCGTGATCCGCACCATCTCTTTTTACGGAGAAAAGGCATTCGTCCAAGCCGGCGGCGGAGTAGTTTACGATTCTTCTCCCGAAGGCGAGTTAGAAGAGACCAAAAACAAAATGGCAGCATTACTCCGAGCAGTGGACTTTGCAAGGAACGGATTGAAAGGAGAATGGAATAGATGATCCTTCTCGTAGACAATTATGATTCTTTTACATATAATCTGTATCAGTATTTTTCGCAGATCGGCAACAAGGTAGAAGTTTATCGGAACGATAAGATAGACCTGAGCGAGATAAAAAAATTGGCTCCTAAAGGGATCATACTAAGTCCAGGTCCAGGACGTCCCGAAGATTCAGGAGTTTGTATCGATATTCTAAAAGAACTGTCGGGACAATTACCGATCTTAGGAGTATGTTTAGGTCACCAAGCCATAGGACTTGTGTATGGTGGAAAGATCGTAAACGCTCCTAGTATCATGCACGGAAAAGTAAGTTTGATAGAACATGATGGTAAGGATATTTATAAGTCTCTGCCTTCTCCCTTCTTAGCCACCAGATATCATTCTCTTGTGATCCAACCTGAAAGTCTTCCTGATGTATTAGAAGTCGCCTCCAAGACGGAGGACGGGATTATCATGGGAGTGCGTCATAAAACAAAACCTCATTTATATGGAGTTCAATTCCATCCGGAATCTATCATGACCCAAAACGGATTGGAATTGGTAAGAAACTTTTCCCGGATCGTTTCAGAAGCATAATTCAAATGAAAATCTTTTTCCGCTTAATGAGCTATTCAGTACGTTATAAGTACAGATTTTCATTAGGGATCGTATTTGCTCTTCTGACTGCTATCTTAAATGCAGTCTCCTTAACTTCCATCATTCCTCTTTTTGATACTATGGCTGCGGATCCGAACACCCGCTTTCAATTCGAATTCACTGAAGCAGAACAGGAGATTATCGCTAAAGAGGAATCCAATTTAGAAATACGATTAAATCCTGTAGAAAGAGCTAAAAAAGTACTGATCGACGTTAAAAGATGGTCTAACGGACGCACTAAATACATGGAACCTAAGGAAGTGGTTTGGGCAGTTTGCCTTTTGATCCTTCCTTTGTACGGCCTCAAGCTGATCACCTATCTTGCTTCGGTTTATTGTCTCGCTACTGCAGGTTATTGGGCTGTCCGGGATATCCGACAGGAACTGTTCGAAAAAAACCAAATGCTCCCTCTTACTTTTTTCTTTAAAGAAAAAACAGGGCTTTTGATGAGCAGGATCATCAACGATGTGGAAATAGTGGCAGCGGTGATCTCCTCTAATTTTAGGGACGCTACGATAAACTTTTTCTACGTTATCACTCACCTTTTAGTATTACTTTATTTGAATACGGAACTTCTTCTTATCGCGTGCGGGATCGTTCCTTTGGTAATTCTGCCCGTCACCTTATTCACGAAGAAGATCACAAGGTCCACGGAAAGATTCCAAGAAAAACTTGCGGATCTGAACGCAAATCTACAAGAAATGATCTCCGGAATTAAAGTGATCCGCGTTTTTAATACGGAAAAATACGAAAAGGAAAAATTCCAGAAGATAAATCAGAACGTTTATCGTAGGAATTTTAAAGGACAGTACTATCTACAGATCGCGCCAAGTTTGGTGGAGCTGACTTCTTCTTTAGTCGCTCTTGGATTTTTTGCATTAGGCGCTAGGTATATTCTCGCTGGAAATGTGGGTTCTCCATTCACAGTCGGACAATTCATGGTATTCCTTCTCACACTTCTTTTCCTTCTCCGCCCTTTAACACAACTCTCTCAGATGGTTGGAAAAATTTCCCAAGCGATCATCGCCGGAAGAAGGATCTTCGAGATCATAGATCTGGAAACAGAAGATCATAGCGAAGAAGAAAAAGTAAAAGTCGAAAGAGTCACGGATTCCATTCAGTTCAAAGGTGTTAACTTCGCTTATCCGGGAACGAACGCAGAAGTCCTGAAAGATATCAACTTGAAGGTAAAGGTCGGAGAAACTATCGCGATCGTAGGAGCCAGCGGTTGTGGGAAGTCCACATTGATGGACTTAATCCCAAGATTCTTTGATCCGAGCGTAGGTTCCATCGAATTCGATGGACAGAATATAAAAGATCTTTCTCTCGCAGATCTTCGTAATAAGATAGGGATCGTGACCCAGGACATATTCCTATTCCACGGAAAAGTGGCGGATAATATCGCTTATGGCAAACCGGGAGCGAATAGAAAAGATGTGATCCGTGCCGCTAGACTTGCTCATGCGCATGACTTTATTAAACAAATGGACAACGGATACGATAGTATTTTAGGAGTGAGAGGTTTAAATCTTTCAGGCGGCCAAAGACAAAGACTCGTGATCGCAAGAGCACTCTTAAGAGATCCGGAAATTATGATCTTGGACGAAGCCACCTCCGCGTTAGATGCAGAGTCGGAAAGATTAGTCAGTGACGCATTCCGCAGATTGTTCGCAAACCGTACTACATTCGTAATCGCACATAGACTTTCTACCATCAAAGACATTCCGCGTATACTTGTTATGGACAACGGAAGAATTGTAGAAGAAGGAAATCATACTTCTCTAATGGAGAAAAACGGTCTTTATAGAAAACTCACAGATAACCAATATGCCGGAGCGGGGATGCTACCTTGAAACCATTAGTTCTTGTAGTAGACGATAATGATCGTTATGCGAATAATCTAAAGACCTATTTGCAGGAAAACGGATGCGAAGTCCTTCGCGCATTAGACGCTTCTCAAGGCTGGGATCTATATCTTGCAAATAAACATAAACTCAAAGCCATCATCACCGACATCACTATGGAAACCCAGACCTCAGGCCTTTGGATGATACGTAAGATCTACCAAGACGGATTCGAAGGAATTAAGGTCATCTCCACTACCGGGTTCGACGTTTCCGGAGTAATGGCGATAAGTAAATATTTCCTTCCTTGGTTCGCAGGAATAGAATACATGGTTCCAAAGGTTCCTTTAAAAAAAGGAGAAGTTATACTTTTGCCCACCAGCGGAGTTTTTTCGGATTTTTTAAGTAAATTAAAATCTTAAAGCCAAAGATTATATATTCGATTTTTATTATACTCGGGAATCGAGACGATTTCCGGCTTTCCATTCCTTAAAATAGAGGCTTTACCATCCGATTCCAAGTCCCAAAGTTTTCCCTGTAAAAATACATTGATCCCATTCTTAAATCCGGATCGGACGGCTCTCGTTTCCAAAGCGTATTTTTTCCAGGCCTGCCCTTCTGTGATCTTTCCAATATCCCCTGGATCCACATCGGAAGGATTTTTCTCTCCATTATAACCTGCCCAAGCTTGGTCCCATACAGACAATTCTCCTCGATTGACATATGACGGAACCGCTATAAAATCCGCACCCAACTCTTTCAGATTCGAATAAGACTCCGGATACCAAGAATCCGCACAAACAAGGATCCCCATTTTTCCGGCAGGGGTATTTATAACCGTTCCCGGTTTTATATTAGAATCCAAGAACGGCTTCTCTTCTTCCGTTAAAAACTTTTTACGAACCGGTTCCCCTAAAACGGAGCCGTCTTTTCCAAAGACAAAACTTGTATTGAATAGAGAAGAAGCATCTAAAACAATTTTTCCGTTCTCAACAGAAGGAGAAGGCAGAACAATAGAGCCGGCCAAGATCGTAACTCCGTATTTTTGAGCAAGAAAGGAGAAACTACTCTCATAGATCTTTTTCATATCGTCAGCTTTGATCTTAAATATAGAAGCTTGTATCTTATCGTTCTCCTTAGAAGTAAAAAGATGAAACAGAAAGGAAAAAGGATTACGGAGAATGAAGTATATCATGCCGGATTGCAAGTCGGGAGAAGTATATAAGGAAGATTTTTCTCCTGATACTACCAACCAAGTCCCGTAATATTCCGGGAAAACAAAAATCGTCTTATCATTGATCCAACCCGACTGTTTTGCATTTATAAGATAGGATTCCGTCTTCTCTAAAAATCTCTTGCGATTGGAATAATCTCCAGGAGTCATAAAAGGCTCCACTCCGATCAGGTTCCCTTTGCCAAAATCCTTTCCGTAAGAATAAGAACTAATCCCTAAAACAATTTTATCCGATGAATTTCCCAAAAAAGAATAAGCCCAGATCGAATACATACAAACGATCGATAAAATACTGCCAAATATATATTTTCTCACACAAACCTCCCTATCCCATTGAATCATTTTATTTTTTTATAATATTTTGTAAACATATGTTCATTAATTTAACAACTTAATATAGAAAAATAAGACTTATAAATGAACAACCAAACACATTTAACGAACGATCGTTAGCTAACTTATTTAACTAACAAATGTTCATCAGCATAATATTTATGCATTCATATTATAAAATAGGAAAATAGATACGTATAGCATTTGTTACATTCCGCAAAACAGCGTTCGCGAATTACGATCTTGATTTTATTAAGCGTAAAAAATTTTTTTCTTGAAATCAAAACGTAAACTCTTCCATTTCAAATGATTATTAATAAATGAAAAATAAAATGGAAGGATCACTAAATGAAAACGAATTATTCAAGCGGAGCTTTATCTTCCGAACAAGCATCATCATTATTCAAAAACATTTCCGCTCAATCAGTTAAAACATTCGTAACGTTTGCCGGACAAGGAATAGATCCTATTCCTGAGTTACGTTCTTTCTATGAAGAAGGCCACTCTCATTCAGAATTTTGGCATACTGTCTTCTCTTCTATCGATGAGGAATGTAAGGCTATTCATAAAGACAGGCTTATAAGATCATTACCGTTAGGCTTTCACTTAAAAGATTGGTTAGACCAACCCGAACTGACTCCAGATCATTCTATCTTAAAGAATTGTTCTTACAGTATCCCGCTAATCTTTTTGGCTCAGGCCTCGGCTCTATATAGAATACTCCAAAACGTATCCGACTGGGAAAATCTATTTAATGAGACTTCGGGTATATTCGGCCATTCTCAAGGAGTCTATGCAGGATTTTTATTATCTTCTTCTCCAGATAAGAACTCGTTTTTAAAAAATTTGTCCCTGATACTTAGAAATCTAATCAGTTTAGGAATTAGAGTCCAAGAAGAATTCCCCATTTTAGAATTGGATATTTCCGCTAAAAAGTTTTTAAAACCGGATGAGGTCGCCTCCCCCATGGCGGCGTTAAAGTCGGAGGATGATCTCCTATTAATCCAAGAATTAGAAAAATTTAATCTAAATAAGAGCGCCGAAGATACCGTGTATTTAGGTTTAAAGAATGGACCAAAGGCAAGAGTAGTTTGTGGTTCTCCGGAATCATTGTTGGAATTCAGAAGTCATCTTATAAGCAATAATATTCCAAACCTTGACTCTTGGGCGTTTCTCAAAATTTCCGCCCCATTTCATTGCCCCCTACTGAGAAGAGTGCCGGTACTTTTAGAAGAAGACGTGAAAAGGATCGGGTTCAATCCGAAACAATCCGATCTAAAAATTCCTTTATATGATACGAGGGACGGAAGAGATCTCAGGACCGAATCAGACATCGCACTCGCATTATCCAGAATGGCAGTAGCGGAAATGTTGGATTGGGAAATCTGTTTAGGAAGTTTAGAAAATGAAGAAAGTAAAATTTTACTAATTTCATTCGGTCCGGGAATAGACGCCGAAAAGTTATGCACTCCTATGCTCAAAGGAAAATCCTATCTCGTTCGAAACTTAAGCAAATCGGAGTCATACAGGTCTTTTACTAAAGAAACTAATTTAGAATTTCCTAAATCATGGAAAGAATTCCAACCGGAAACTGTAGAACTTCCAAACGGGAATGTTTTTCTAAAAAACAATTATTCCGTTTGGACAGGAAGGGCTCCAATTTTTGGAGGAGGAATGACTCCTTCTACAGTCGAACCCGGAATTGTCATCGCGGCCGCTAAAGACGGATACTTAGTAGAATGGGCAGGAGGCGGACAAGTAACCGAAGAGCTATTTAGAAAGAGAATGGATATATTTCGAAAAGAATTGCCTCCTGGAGTAAGTATAGTCATCAATCTCCTATACTTAGATGCCTATTTATGGAATCTGCAAGTTCCATTAGTAAAAAAACTCAAAAGTGAAGGAGCTCCTATCGAAGGAGTCACAATCTCCGCAGGTATTCCGGAAACTGAGGAAGCCGTTCGTATATTAAAAGATTTTGAAGCTCACGGGATTTGGCTGAACTCTTTCAAGCCCGGAACACAAAAACAGATCCGACAAGTTCTCTCCATTGCAAAAAGGATACCGGATTCAAAAATTCTAATGCAGATAGAGGGAGGAGCAGCTGGAGGTCACCATAGTTGGGAAGATCTAGAAGAACTGGTCCGGTCTACTTATAGCGAGATCAGAGATTGTAAGAATATTATCTTGGCGGTCGGCGGAGGAATTGCAGAGCCTCAAGATTCCAAATCTTGGTTATTCGGGATATGGGCGGGAAAAAATCAGATGCCTGTAGACGCTGTGTTCTTAGGAACCAGGCTCATGGCTGCAAAAGAATGCGCTACATCAGAAAAAATTAAACAAGCGCTGGTAGAGATCTCAGGTTCCGAGAATTGGAAAACTACTCAGGAAGGAAAGAACGCAGGGGGAGTAATCTCGGGAAGATCCGGATTAGGCGCCGAAATTTATTACGCAGAAAATACTTGGACCAAACTTTCATTCCTTGCAGAAGAACTCACAAAAGGAAAGGAAACTGAAGACGCTAAAAAAGCGGTTCTATCCAGAAAGAACGATTTGGTTTCTCTCATCAATTCCACTGCTAAACCCTATTTCGGCAATCTAGAAGAAATGAGCTACACTCAAATTCTAGCTAGATATTTAGAGTTAAGCTGTCCTGGGCAAAGACTGATCTCTCCGGAAGGAAATTGGCCGGATCATCCTTTTATAGATAAAAGTTTCAGAAATAGATTCATAGAATTAGTGCAAAGATTCGAAGCTCGTATCTCCGAACCTACAGACCAAAATTCCATACTGGAAGAAATAAGATCCGAGTTCGATCCGAACGTTTTTCTAAACGAATGGAATAACAGATATAAAAACGCGGATACTATCCTTATACTACCGGAAGATATTATATTCTTCTTTGATGTTTGCAAAAGGCCCGGCAAGCCCGTAAACTTCATCCCTGTCATTGACGAAGACATAGTTAAGTGGATCAGGTCTGACTCTCTGTGGTATTCTCATTGTGTAGGTATGGAACCGGATTCCTGCGCTTGGATCCCCGGGCCAAAAGCGATAAAAGGAATTCATAAAGCGAACGAACCGGTATCCTCTATCTTCCGAAACTTTTTGGAAGTAAATTTAGAAAACTCTAAAACTAAACAAATTCATTGGGAAGATCTGTTCGATTCGGATCCCAAAATGAAAAATTTCCCGAATTTATTCCCAGAAGATCAAATCAGAAACAACTCAATTTCAATATTCGATAACATCGATATAACCCCGAATGATTGGATCTTAACTTTAGCAGAACTAGGAAAAGGATTCCTAACCGCTATATTAAGATCTCCTAAAATTGGCCGATCTTCATCCGATCTAAAATTATTCTTTGAACCGCGGATTGGCAGAAAATTTGTTTGGGAAACAAGCGCTTCGGAAGAATTGTTACTGATCCAAGTCTGGGAAGAGAACAAACTAAAAGTAGAATTAAAACTTTCAGAAAAGGATTCTGCAGAGCTAAAACTTTACTTCTACGATCCCAAAAACGGGACCGCTATCCCTTTTCAGAGAAAGTTTAGTTCAGGAAAAACTTTAGGCGTATTTATAGAAGAAGATCTTACATTTAGAGAAGAATCCGGTCTTGATCTTTATTTAAAAACATGGGGATTGGATCAAAAATTTGCTCTCAGCTCTCCAAATAATATTTCGCAAGAAATAGAATCCGAGATCGTAATCGACAAGGAATCTATTTTAAATTTCCGAAAAGCAATCGGGGAATTAAGAAGAGCGGATCTTAAATCGGATCCAAATCCTCCTCTTGGAATGAGTACTGCTTTTGCATGGAAGGTATTACTTTCTCCTTTATTTACATTAGAAAATAAGAATTTATTTAGACTTCTCCACTTCTCCCAAAATTTCAAATGGGAAAAAGAAGCAAATGAGTTAGTTCCCGGAGACAAGTTAAGATCGAAAGCAAGACTTGCAAAAGTCCGTAAATTAGGCTCAGGACAAGAAATTCAGATCCTGGGAGAAATTTCAAAAAATGGAAAGAAGGTCTGCTCTTTCCAAACCGGATTTTTGATCAGAGATGTTTATTCTAAATTCGATGAATTCGATTCATTACCTTTCGAAAAAAGTATTCGGATCAATTCGGAGGCGGAATCCAATCTTCTTAATTCTATTCCTTGGATTTATAAAAAAGAAGACCAGGAAGCGAGCGTAGTCGGAACTAAATTGAAATTCGTTTCGACTAAGCGTCTTGTTTTACAACTAGAGGAAAACAAAGAACTTCACTCAATCGAAGGTACGATCGAAAAAATTTCAGGATCCCATTCTGAAGAGTGGGGAAAATTCAAAATAGAAGAAACAACCTTTGTTGGAATTCCAACCACCTTTGATCGATTCTTCTCCAATTTGACGGAAGCAGACTCGGAGATACCGCTTACTAAACCTTATAAGATTATTTCCGAGACTTTTTATTCTCCTTCGGATATGAGCGAATATTCCGCAGCCTCCGGAGATACAAATCCGATACACACAGATATAGATTTTGCAAAATATGCTGGATGGAAGGATAGGATCGTTCACGGACTATGGACTTCTTCGCGAGTAATTAAGCAAATCGTAATGGATGTCTGTCAAGGAGACCCGTCCAGGTTATCATCCTTTGAGGAAACTTTCGAAGCTCCTGTGTATCTAGGCGAAGAATTACTTTTAGAGGCGGTTCACGTTTCGCAAAAGAAAGGATCTCAAATTCTTGCTATAAGATTAGAGAATAGGAATGGAGAAAGAAAGTTAAGCGCAAAAGCGATCGTTTCTCATAAAAAAACCGGTTACGTATTTACCGGCCAAGGTTCTCAGTCCCAAGGAATGGGAATGAAACTTCGGGATGAATTTCCGGAAGCAAGAAATGTTTGGCAACGAGCTGAAAACACTACAAGGAGCGAGTTAGGCTTCTCCCTCTTAAAAATCGTACAAGAAAATCCGACCGTATTGAAAGTAGGCAAGAAGGTTTGGAGTCATCCAAAGGGTGTTCTTAATCTAACTCAATTTACGCAAGTCGCTTTGGTCACTAAGTCCATGGCGGACTGGGAGATTCTGAAAGAAAGAGGGTTCTTAGATCCAGAGGCTCCTTTTGCAGGACATTCCCTTGGAGAATTCTCGGCTCTGTCGGCTAGAGGATTTTTAGGATTAGAAAACGTGATCCGGATCGTGTATGGAAGAGGGCTTACCATGCAAAGTTTGGTTCCAAGGGACAAACAAGGAAGAAGTCCTTTCGGGATGAGCGTAGTATTAGGAAATCGTCATGTAGGACTGGACGAAGAAACTATTCTAAAAGTTGTGTCTCAGATCAAAGAAGAGACAGGCCTTCCTCTTGAAGTCGTCAACTTAAACATAAGAGACAAACAATATTCTGTGACAGGAGATCTGAAAGCTCTCACTGAAATGGAGAACCGTTTTAAAGAAATCGTAAGAGGAAAAAAGACCACAATTCGTTTGGAAGGAATAGATGTACCTTTCCATTCAAGGGTTTTGGTAAACGGAGTCGCGGAATTCAGAAAAACTCTGGAAGCGAATGTTCCTCAAATTTCCGGTTTCGAAGAATTGGACGGCAAATATATTCCCAACCTAGTTGCCCGACCATTTTCCATTGATAAAGAATTTATAAAACACGTTTGGGAAGTTTCAGGAAGCCCAATCTTAGAAAGGATATTAAAAGAAGATCAAAATCTTTCCAATAAAGAGATTAGAAGAATCCTACTCATCGAATTACTTGCGTATCAATTTGCAATGCCGGTGCAATGGATCAAGACACAAGATCAATTCTTCCTAGATCTAAAAGTTCGAAGATTGATAGACCTTGGTGCGAGGGGAGATCTCGCAGGAATGGCAAGGCAAACTCTAAGAGAAATTTCGGACCCTTCTTCCTTTGAAATCCTGCATATAGAGGAAAATCGGAACCTAGTCTTTTCCGAATTAGACGATTGTGAATCTGCAGAATTTTCAAAACTCACAGAAATCCATGAACCGATTGAAACAGAAACTCCTGTTGAAAAGTTAGAGGTTAAGAACATTTCAACACAAATCAAAGAATCCTCACAAGAGCTCCAACAATTCGGCGGAGAAGAGGCTTCCGTAAATCTGACAAAGAAGGATGCATTATTTGCATTACTTTCTTTGAAAGCGGGAATTCGACCAGAAGAGATCTCCGAAGATGAAAATATAGATACCTTATTCGGAGGGAATTCTTCTAAAAGAAATCAAGTGATGGCGGATCTAGGAGCCGAATTCAAAACCACAAGTCTGGACGGAGCTCATGAAAAATCTTTAAAGGATCTGTTAAAATCCCTAGAAGAACAGTCCGCTTATACACAACCGGGACCGTATCTAAGGACTTCTTTCGAAGAAACCTTGAAGAAGTTTTTTCCTCCCGATTTCGGTAGAACGGAAGTTTTTAAACACTTAAAGGAAGAAAGAGGCTTAAACGCTTCCGGTATTTTTGCAATCAGTATCTTTCTCCCTTTACTAGTAAGAGAAGGAGAATCTTTACGAAAAGGAGCTTTGAGTTCCATCCCATTAAGTTCCCGGATCGGAAATTCTAAAGACGCATCCAAATGGTTAGACAAAGCGGTGGATTTGTTCGCTCAATCCAAAGGAATACGGATCGGAAAATTATCCGCAAACAATTCCGGATACGGAGGAGGAGCAAAAGTAGATGCTGCAGCTCTGGAAGAGTTGGAGAGAAAGTATTTTGCAGCGGAAGGAATTTTTGGAAAGGCAATCAGGAACTTCCAATCTAGACTTATAGGAGAAGATCCATTTGCAGAATTTCTAATAAAGGATTTGAGCATTCTCCAAGAAGCAAGGCAGAAGGCCCAGACGGAATCGACTCCTTCTTCTTTATTCGAGGAAAAGAAAATTGTTCGTTTTTCCAACTCGGAACAGTGGGCAAAGAAAAAACTATTACAAGGTCTAAATAAACTTAGGACCGGGTCCTCGATCCGGTTCAGTTCAGAAGAAGAAAAGTATTTTGCGAATCACGCAAGTCCTCTATTGTCCCAGATTTTAGGATATTGGGATCAAATTTTTGAGAAAGATGAGATCCAATCTCCGGAAGAGAAGAAGAATATTAGTCATAAAAGAGAATACTTAAGATTACTATCTTCCGAATGGGATCAAAATAAAAAACCGATATTCCAAGCGGAAAATTCCGTACTGCGTCCAAAATTTGAGATCTCCGAAGAAGGCAACCTAAACTTTAAAGAAGTAGAATATTCTACTAATTTAATGGATTTTTTCAAAGGAAAAATTTCCATCGGAGTAAGCAAGGACCAAGGAGGAAGCTGGGCAGAAAATCAAAAAGAGACCGAGTCGATTCTAAATTCTATTTCAAGCTCGTCCAAGGAAGGAGTCTCTTTCTCCGGTCTGAAAGTTTTAGTCACTGGTGGCGGTCCAAATTCTATCGCGTTAGAAACTGTGTTCGTGTTACTTGCAGGCGGTGCGGATATCATTCTAACTACCACTTCTTATTCCGCTGAAAAAGTTAAGTTTTATAAAAGAATATTCCAAAAGTACGGGTCCAAACGATCTTCTCTTTCATTAGTTCCTTTTTCCCAAGGGTCATTCGAAGACATACGTTCCCTATCGGAATGGCTAATCCAAAAAGATTGGGAACCTGATGTTTTAATCCCATTCGGAGCAGTCGGAGAAGAAAATACAGGATCACAATTGGATGATTCTTCTTTAATATCTTTGAGAGTCATGCTCCTTGGCGTGGAAAAACTGATCGGAACTCTAGGACGAGTGAAGAACACACCTACGGAAACTTCTCCACTTCATGTGATCTTACCTCTTTCTCCGAATCATGGAATCTTTGGAAGAGATGGAATGTATGCGGAAACTAAACTAGGTCTTGAGACTTTGTTCCGTAAAAAATTCTCGGAAGAAGATGATTGGGGAAAGAATACAAGGATCCATGGTTGTGTAATCGGCTGGGTTAGAGGAACAGGCCTGATGGAGGATAACGATCTTGTTGCCCAAGCATTAGAAGAAAAATCAGGAGTAGTTACATTCTCTAGAAGAGAGATGGGATTACTTTTAGCAAATCTGATCCATACTTGCGTATTCCATTCTTCAGAACAGATCACTAAGGCAAATTTTACGGGCGGTTTGGATTCTCAAACCGATCTTGGAAAAAAATTAGGAAAAATTCGCGGAGACATTCTCTCGGAAGCAAAAATAAAGAAGGAAACTTTTGCACTTAAGAGCAAAATTATATTAGAAAAACAAGAAACTCTAACGAGGGAATTCCTACCCAAGGAAGTGTATAAGTTCCCTGCCGTCCCTTCTCAAACAAAACTGAACGAGATCGGGCATTTAAAGGAACTAGATCTATCTCAAACAATTTGTGTCGTAGGCTTTGCCGAATTAGGGCCTGCTGGAAGCTCTATGACGAGATGGGAATTGGAAAAATCAGGAACACTTTCATTAGAAGCAGCGCTCGAACTTGCCTGGATGATGGGCTTTATAAAATACCAAGCCGCGGATAAAGGAAGAAGTTGGACTGATTCTGAAACAGGAGAGGCAGTCTCTGAATGGGAAATCAAATCCAAATACGAAGATAGGATCTTAACTCATACTGGGATCCGCATCATAGATAAGGAATGTGTAGGATTTGATCCATCCACGTTATTCTCCTTTGTAGACGTAGTCTTGGAAGAAGACTTCTTTATTCCTGTCTCAAACTCCAAAGAGGCGGAGGAATTCAAGAACGCGGAACCGGAAGCTACGGAAATCTATCATGATTCGGAAAAAGACAAATGGTTTGTGCGAAGGAAAAAAGGGAGCACAATCAAAGCCAGAAAAGCTTCCGACTTCAATAGGAAAGTTGCAGGACAGATCCCAAAAGGCTGGGACCCCGCAAAATACGGACTTTCAAAAGATCTAACCGCTCAGGTTGATCCTATCACGGTATATAATCTTTACTGCACATGCGAGGCTTTCTTACGTTCCGGAATGGAGCCAATGGAATTATATAGGTTCCTACATCCGGGACTTGTAGGTTCTACTGTAGGCTCTGGTATGGGAGGAATGGGTAAACTTAAAAGAATGTTCCATGACTTTCTCCTCGGAAAGGAAAGACAGCATGACGCGTTACAAGAATCTCTTATCAACGTTACGACAGCTTGGGCGCTCACTTCCTATGTAGGGGGATATGGCCCTGTCCAAACTCCAGTCGCAGCCTGTGCAACCGCCGGAATATCCTTGGAGATGGCGGCAAGTTTGATCAAAGAAGGTAAAGCGGGCTTTATGTTAGCCGGAGCCTTTGACGATTTCGCGATGGAAAGTTTGGTCGGATTCGGCGATATGCAAGCTACCGCAAGCAGCATTGAGATGTCGGAACAAGGCATCGATCCGAAAGGAATGTGTCGACCCAACGACATTCGAAGAGGTGGATTCGTGGAATCCCAAGGAGGAGGAGTCGTTCTTCTTTCAAGAGCTGACTTGGCCCTAGAAGCAGGACTCCCTGTATACGGAATTTTAGCATATGCAGGCTCTAAGACCGATGGGATACAAGCTTCTATTCCTGCACCTGGATTGGGACTTTTATCTTTAGGAGCCGAATCCGAAAAAGAAAAATCTCCTTTAAGAAATGCATTAGCGGCTTTCGGACTTACGGCTGATGATATAGGAGTAGCCTATAAACATGACACTTCTACAAAAGCAAACGATAAGAATGAAAACAAACTTTTGTATAATCTATTATCCAAGTTAGGAAGAACTCCAGGAAACCTGTTACCTGTAGTTTCTCAAAAATCACTTACCGGGCATTCTAAAGGAGGAGCGGCGGCCTGGCAAACCATCGGAATATTACAAACTTTGGAAGAAGGTATCGTAACCGGAAATAGGAACCTTGAAGAAGTGGATCCGGATATGAACGATTACCAATTCATCACTTTTACCGACGAAAGCATTCCATTCGGGAAACATAATATTAAGGCCGGAATGTTGACAACTTTAGGCTTCGGACATGTGGGAGCGCTTTGCCTTTTCGTTCATTCCGATTATTTCTTAGCTGCACTCACCCTCGAACAAAGAGAGGCCTATCTGGCGTTAAGAAGAAAAAGAGAGATCAAATATCGAAACAGATACCATGAGATCAGAATGGGATTAGGAAAACCAATGTATGAAAGACATACTAAGTCCTACTTCCAAGAAGAAGAAATAGGCATCTTATTAGATGCGGGATACAGATCCAAACTAGGAGAGAAATGATGAAATTAGGATCACAACTTCTCCCGAGTTTCAATTCGACAGGGAACCCTTCCGTTTCCGTAGGAGTGGATCTTACTTTTATTCCCGAGTTCCAGGAAAGCTTGCACGATAAGGCCACATTCTTCTTTAAAATCACTTTTACGGAATGGGAAAGAAAGAAAGGACAAACAAAACCTGAAAACCAAAGAGCAAGTTTTTTCGCAGGAAGATACGCCGCAAAAGAAGCATTGATCAAGGCAATAGACGGTTATCGTTTATTCCAAAAACCTGATTTAACCGTAAACTATTCGGAAATCGAAATACGCAATGACGATTATGGTCGTCCTTATTTTCGTTTTTACGGGAATTTCGAAACTTATCTAAACAACTTAAAGCCGAATTCTATCCGGTTAAGCATCAGCCATACGGGGGATTATGCATTTTCCGAAGTCCTCCTGATATTTTAGGAGAAAGCGAATGATACCCACAAGAAAACCAGAGCCGGATTCATTTACCCAAGGAATATTAAGTATTCCTGAAATAGATTCAGTCATAAGGGACCTGAAAATTTTAAACCCTGGACGTTCCGAAAAAAAGGAAATTTTACCGGACAGAAAAGGGACACTTAAAAAGGTATTGATCGCAAACAGAGGAGAGATCGCTAAAAGGTTTTTTTTAGCGTTAAGAGAAGAAGGTATCCGTTCTGTTGCAGTAGTAACAGACCCGGACAGGGAACAATCCTGGTATGAATCCGCAGACGAGATCATTTATATCGGAAGTTCGGATAAATACACGAATTCACAGACTATAATAGCAGCGACTCTGCTTTCGGATGCGAATGCGGTTTATCCAGGTTACGGATTTTTATCTGAAGATTTCAAATTCGTAGAATCCTTAGAAGAAGCCTCCTCGATCTATAATAAAAATATAATATTTATGGGCCCCAAGGCTTCCGTAATGAGGAAAGTGGGCAACAAACTAGATGCCAGAAAACTGGCCTTAGACAACGGGATTCCACTTTTATCAGGAAGTGGACCGATTGCCGACGGGAAGGAGATCGCAATCCAAGAAGCGGAAAAGATCGGCTATCCGCTTATGATCAAATTGGACAGCGGCGGCGGCGGAAAGGGAATGGTAATCGTACGAAATTCCAAAGAACTGATTCCCGCAATAGAAAGCACAGTTCGGATCGGCATCCAATCTTACGGAAACGGAACCTTCTTTTTTGAAAAATATGTAGAAAGACCCGCTCATTTCGAAGTACAAATTTTCAACTCTACTGCGGTTGGAATCCGAAAATGCGCGGTGCAAAGAAGAAACCAAAAAGTTGTAGAAGAAAGCGGAGAAACTTTTTTAGACGATAGGACCTTGCTACAATTATTGTCCTCCGCTGAAAGGGTTGCTCATATCTCAGGCTATTCGGAAGGATGCGCAGCTGGGACAGTGGAATTCCTACTAGACTGTGAAACAGGTAATTTCGGATTTTTAGAAATGAACACCAGATTACAGGTAGAATATCCTGTAACGGATCAATCTTTAGGCATTGATCTAGCAAAATGGCAAATTCTATTTTTCGATGGAAGAGAGCAAGAGATCCCTTACGATTCTGTGGTCAGAAGAAGATTCTCGGACAGAAATCATTCTATTCAATGTAGGATCTATGCGGAAGATCCATTTCAAAATTACTCACCTTCTCCCGGAGAAATAAAAGACCTTGAACTACCTACATTCAACGGAGTGCGTTGCGATTTCGGATTCAGAAAAGGTGATAGAGTATTAGGCGATTACGATCCTATGATCGGAAAACTGATCACTACAGGGACCACGAGAGAAGAAGCTTTACTAAGAATGGAAAGAGCCCTTTCAGATCTATACATCCGGGGTATCACAACAAATATTGAACAATTGATCAAACTGGTACGACATGATCTTTTTCGTTCGGGAGAATATGATAATTTAATTTTATCTAATAATGAAGAGCTAACGAAAGCGGAGAAGGAATCGGAAGAAGAAGGTGCAATCATATGCTCTCTTGCTGAATCAGTCTTTATATCCGAAAACGATTTGAAAAGATCTTTTAGGGATAGAGACCTTCCTAAATTACTGCACTCCCAAGAATCAGAATACTCTCTTTACGAATTTGAATTAAGATCGGAAACAAAAACTTATAAAACAAGATTATTCCGTACTTCCATTTCCAGTTATAGGGCATTATTAAACGGAAAAGATTCCGGTATCATAGGAGTGTCCGTCCGCGGAGAATTGGGCGAAGAATTTTTAGTAGAATTCGGAGGTAGAACCATTCCTGTTCGAGTAGATCGCAGACCTTCCTTTCATTTAGTGCGATTTCCGGACAGACAAGGAAAACTAAGGTACGTCCGATTCTCCATTCTATCCAAAGATAAAAAGAATAACACATCCGACGAAGGCATATTACGCGCTCCATTCCAAGGAACATTCGTAAAGATATGTAACAACCCCCATACAAACGACATATGGAAAGAAGGAGAAATCATTCACGAAGGTGATCCGATCTTAGTTATTTCCGCGATGAAAATGGAGACGATCCTTACATCGCCTGTCAGCGGAAAGCTGAGTTATCTATTGGAACACGGAGATAAGAACAGATTAGTACGAGGAATTACTGCCTCTGGGATGATTTTGGGGAAAGGTTTAAGCGAAGGTGAAATTCTCGCTAAAATTGAAACGGAGCAAAAATCGGAAATCGAAAATGAATTAGAAAATTATAATGCTACCGACGGTTCTATCTGGGAAATTTGGTCTTCTATTGAAGCCGATGCGAAATTTGAGCTTCCACCCATCCAAAAAACTTCAGGTTCCGATCTAAGAGCATTATTGAAGTCCTGGATATTGGGAACCTTCAGAGAACAAGATGCGATAGAAAAAATAGATTCTATACTTTCTAATTTCGAATTTGCTAAACTTTCCGATTCCGAGAATCGTCTTTGGGGAAACTTCTATATAGAACTTTTGAAATTCCATGTATTAGTGCGAAGAATATTCTCCTCCGACCCTGGGACTAAATTTTCCCATTATGGAGAAATACAAAGAGCGCTTTCCGAATGGGACACCGAAGGATACAATCCTCCAAAGACTACGAAAAAACTTTTATCGAATGCATTCCATTACTATGGTATAAAACCTTGGAACCCTCTGAGAAGGACCAAAAGCCAAAAAGATGCATTTATATTCTTAGTAAAAGCGTATGCAAATCTTAGAGAAGGAAAAGAGCTTATAGCAAAACTTTTGGAAAAACTTGCCATTTATGCTCCACCTACTCCTTCCATAGACCTTGCATTGAACGGCATCTTATATTTGGAGGAAAGAGAGAAGGAAAGTTCCCTCGAAAAAACAGTCAGAAGAATATTAAACTCGAGAGGAAATCGCCCCCAAAAATTTAAAGGGGGAGATGCAACCATTTCTAGAAAACATGTCTTCGATTATGTGCGCTTTTTAAAATCTCCTTGGTCTTCCGTCTCCGAGGAAAGATCCGAAATCTTAGAAGGAAAATTTAAAAAATCTTTTTCCGAAAACTTGCCATTAGTTCCGGAAAACTTTGATGAGGCTCTCACTTCTCAAATCCGAAAGAAACTAGAATACTGGCAAACCCAAGGAAACATTAAAAGATTATATTCTCCTAACCCCGGACATTTTCTATACTTCCTGGAAACAAAAAAAGAAAAACAATATATACTCTTCTCAACTTTAGTAGCTAAACCTGAAAAGACAACTTCCAGGTTCGATCTGGAAACGACTGCGAAAGTTGGAGCATGTATTTTACAAGGTTCCCAAATATTCCAAAAAGTAGATATTTTTAGATTAGAAGTACTTGTTTCCGGATTCAAAGTCAAATTCGATCCGGGTTCAAACGAAGAAGATGTATTCAATTATAATAATATAATGGAATCCGCAGGTTCCGTTCTTCGCTTCTTCTTGCATGGATTGTATAGCCAATTCACAATGGATTTCCTTCCGGAAAATACCGAAAAAACGGTCACGCTTTCCTTCTTCTTTAAAGATGGAAAGCTTAGAATGGACATTGCTCATCCCAATGATCCAAGATTCCCTTATTGTAAAGGAACTGATCCGAAAGATCTAACGGTTTTCCAAAAAGGGAAATGGCCCTTAGAGTGCTGGGTTTCCGAAGTATTTGATAAGGATTCTACAAAGGAAATTACCATTCCCGGAACTGACGGACTTCTCAAAAAAAATCCTAAAACCGGGAAAGAAGAGATCTATATCCCCGGAGCAAAAATATTCGAAGGAAAGATCGGCGGAAAACCTGCATTATGTTTTTTTAAAGATTCGAGAGTCGCAGGCGGCGCCACAGGTGATATAGAGGGGAGAAAATATATCGCAGCCGCTTATTATGCATATCGAAAAGACCTTCCTTTATATATTTGGAACGACGGAGCAGGAGCTAATATTAAGGAAGGAATGGTCTCTTTGAATAGAGCAGCGGAAGGATTTTTCATGAATTCACTGTTAAGCGCAGGCTTGAAAGCATCCGAATTCAGGGCCGCAATCGAATCACACTCAGACCCTATCTTAAAAGAAGTGTGCTCCGAAACAGAAAAAAAATACGGATCAGAATTCAGAAAATATAACTCGGAAGATAAACCTAATCTTTGTTTTACAGTCGCGGTCGGAACCGGCTCTTCTACAGGACTGGATGTTTACGGCTCTTCCCAAGCATCGTTGCAGGTTCTACTAAATGAAGACGAGTCCTATAGAGTTTTAACCGGATCTTCCGTGATCGAATCCGTAACAGGTGAGAAGTTTACCAATTACGAGATCGGCGGCGCTAAAATCATGGGACAGGCTACTGGCACCGTTGATTTTGTCGCTAACGATAAGATCCAACTCATTTGGATCATTAGAAGGATCCAGGATTCTTTGTTAGGATGCAAACCTTCTCAAAAAGAGAAAAATAAAAGAGTCATATCAGAAAATTGGAATATTTTAGATGAAAACGAACTTATCCATCACTCAGAGAGCGGATTCTTTTTGCCTATCAAAGAAAACTATTCAGGTTCCGGATCTTTAGTGTCCGGATTCATTCGATTGGGAGAAGCTTCCGTCCTATCGATGGGACCGAGAACTAATGATGGATTTCATTCTCTTCCATGTATTATTAAAGCGAAAGAATCCGTTCGGATCGCCGAAAAAACGGGAGCTAGTCTACTTTTAGTCTACGGAAGTAAATGGTTTAGAAGTTCTCATTTGGACGATTATGATTCCTTAAGACCGAGAAGAGACTTCCAAAAATCGTTACAAAGTTTTGAAGGAGCTTGTTTACATTTCATAAAAAACCCCGAAGGACTTAGGGTTTCAGAACTTACTTCAAATGCAGACGTATGTTTACTTTTAGAACCGAATGAAAAAAGTAAACCTTCCGCCCGCAAAGAATTTTCGAATAAAAAAAGATGGGCAACATTTACCGCTAAAAGCGAACAGGAAGCATACGAGATCATTAAAAAATTCTTTCATTTGATGAATCACAGAAAAATCGAAAATTCCTCTCCTAACAAAAATGAGATCAGACTTCCGAAAGAGATCACAGTTTCCTACGATATGAAAGAAGAAGTCGTATTGAAAATTTTAGACGTGAATACTTTCTTAGAATTTGGAGAATGGGACCCGGGTTCTAGTCTGATTACAGGACTCGGAAGAATACAAGGAAGAACCGTTGCAATCATCGCAGATCAACCGAAAGGAGGAGGTTCTCCCGATGCGCCGGGCACCGAAAAATTCAGAGTATTCACCGAGTTTGTAAACAAACATTCCATACCTTTATTAATGATCTCCGATGCACCAGGTTTCGTTCCAGGTACCAAACAAGAAAGAGCAAGGATACAGCAGATCGGCGGAGAATCTTTGGATGTGAACGTTCTCTCCGAAATTCCCGTGGTTTCCATCGTATTAAGACAAAATTATGGAGGAAGACAGATCCACGCATTCAGCGGATTTTTAAGACCCGGAATCGCATATTATTCTTTAGCGGAAGCAACTCTTGCTGTTATGGGCGGAAATTCAGCATTCGATCTATTCCAAGGAGCGAAAGTTTCAGCGCTCAGAAAAGACGGGAATATTCAAGAAATTGAATCTATCCAAAAAGAATTTTTCGAATCTTTTACTAAAAAGTCCAGGGCCGACTTCGATGCAAAAAATTCCGGAGTTTTAGACGGGACTTTCGGATCTGTTTCCGAATTAAGAGAAGTTCTAAAAACGGGTTTAGAAGAAGCTGATCTTAAACTTTTCCTTTGGAGAAAGAATAAGAACAAATACTCGGAAGGAGAAGTGTATTTATCTCCTCCTAAACCAGGAGAAGACTGGAAGGACCTGATCTTACCTTAATTTGAAATCCGTTTGTAGGAATTCCTACAAACGGGATCCAAAGAAAATTTAAAAATCAGACCAACGCAGCACAGTAGTTTCTTATCGTTTTCGGATCGCGATCATCGCAATATCATCCGAAAGTTTGGAGAAGCCAGTCGCACTTAGATCCTGCTGAGTATGTGATTCCACATCTGCAACGATCGTCTTGATTAATTCTTCCGGACGTTTTTCTCCGTTTGCATGCAACAGTTTTGCAAGCCTTTCTCTCGTATACATATCCGAGTTTGGACTTCTTGCCTCGTCCAAACCGTCCGTATATTCAAAGAAAATATCTCCCGAATCCAATGTTAATGCCCTTCTTTCAATCGTAGTTTCGAAGAAAGAATTTTCATCCATTCCGATTGGAAGACCACCGGCAGGAAGTTCTTTGATCTTTCCATCGGAAGCATCGAAGAATAGAGGTTTCACGTGACCGGCAGAAATATATTCCAATCTAGAAGTATTGGAATCGAAGATCGCTAAGAAGAATGTGATAAAAATATGATCCGGAGTATCCTCATAGAGATAACCGTTCGCTTCGAGTAAGATCTTTTTCAGATCTCTTTCTCCTTTGCGAAGAATTGCTCGGATCTGAGCTCTAAAAAGAGCCATCACGATCGCAGGACCTACACCGTGATTCGAAACGTCGCCGATACAGATCGCGATCTTTCCTCCACCTAATTCAATAAAATCGTAATAATCTCCGCCCACGCCGGTCATCGCCTTATAGAATGCGCCGAATTCAACGTAGTCGTTCAAGCTAGAAGGTAATTTTTCAGGGAGAAGCCGCTTCTGAATCTCTTCTGCCGCCAGAAGTTCTCCTTTCATCTCTTCCCTTTCTTTCAAACCGTGAACCATATCGTTCAAAGATTCACTTAGGATACCGATCTCATCATAACCTGCAGGAGGAAATTCCACATTCAGATTACCTTCTCCGATAGACTCGGCATTTTTACTAATCACCCTTATCCTGCGGACCACAAACCAGGCCAAGCCGTAAGCCAAAAGAATCGCGATGGTCCCGATAATCCCAGTATATCGGATCATCTCCTCTCGGTTAGATTTCATCTGACGGACACCTTCGGTCCTATCTATTAGAATAATATTATATCCTAATAAATCTTTACGGAGAAGGTCATAAACCAGTCCTTTACCTTCTTCTTCCCCAGGAGCCACAAGAGGAGTGGAATCCAAAGCCCACATTACCTCTTCGGCCTCGCTTCTGCTTCGGACGAGGATCCCCGAATCCCATGCGATCCCTTTAGGAGTTTTAGGAAGTTCTGTTTCGGAATTTCCGGAGAGGATCCATTCTCTCAAAAGTCTCCATTTGATCCGAACGGACTTTCTTTCGTTTTCGTCTTTATAATATCTTCTAATACCCGCAGGTCCTGTTTTAAAAGGAATAAAAGTGAAGTCTTCGAGCGCGGCTTCTCTCAAGCCGAAAAATGCATCCTCTGCCTTATGTTCGTAAGAATTGCCCCAATCCCCCTTAGTAGACTCCAAACGAATTAAAGAATCCTTATATTCTTCTTCCAGAGATTCTAAGACTCTGATCTTTTCTTGGATCTCTTCAGGAGAAGTTTTATTATCTCCTTCTTTAGGAGGGAATTTTAACATCTTCTCCCATTCTAAAATCTCTTTGGAAGTGTTCGCAATCTTGTCTTTTAGAGACTTATGATCATCATTCCATTTTTTTTTGTTCTTTTCGAATACTGAACCGTAAGGTTGTAACTGCTCTAACTTAGTATCTCTTTTTTTAAGCATCTGCCTATAAGCAAGAGCCAGATTTTTGAATTCTTTATCTGAAGAAGGTTTAGCCTTCCCGTCCTTACGGAGTTCGGACATTCTGGTTTTCAACCTTTGGGAGATCTCTGCAATCTCCGCGGAAATTTTTCTATCTTCTTCCAGATACTTGGCCCAATCTTTAGGATTCTCTGCAATTTCTTCGGCCATCGATCTGGATCTTTCCGCAGTGCTCGGATTCCTAAAAACGGGACGATAAACTACTTCGTATTGTCTTCCGCCCACTTCATAACTTTCAGCTTCCGATTTGTTTTGGATAACTTCCAAAACGTCCGTATCTCCAAAAAGACCTTTACGACTTTCCGTAAAGTCCGCCTGAGATAGTAATTTTTTACCTGTCTCGGAACTTTGGGAGAAAAGTAAGCCCGTATCCAACGTCTCCTTTCCTACTCTATCATATGCTAAAATTCTAATTTTGTCCGGAAGAAGTCCCAAAGAGGAAATTCGATCCTTAAAAGAGCCTCTAAAAAAATTCTGAAGAGCTTTCGTTAAGGCAGTCTCCCCGGATGCCGCCTTTTTCTCTCCGTCCGGGATTGCTTTTTCGGCCGCCTTTCGCTCCTTCTCCAATTTATCCTTATCTGTCAGATACGTTTTTTTCTTTTTAGGATCTAAGTCTACTTTGGCCAACTCTGTATCTAAAAACTTAAGTTCTTCGGTAATTTCTTCTATTCTTATCTTAGAAGTTTCCGCGCTAATACGAGCAAGTGCAGTCTTCTCCGCGATAGATCTGATCCTTTCATAGACGGGTGTGTCTATCGGAGCTCCATTCTCTTTTCTTAATTCATTACGGACCTTGGATTCAAATTCCTGGATCTCCTTTTCGGATAAATATCTTGTAAAATAAGTATCTACCGATTTATAAACGTTCCCTCTTTTAACATTCAAACCGATGGATTGACCGAGCTCTTTTAACGCTCCGAAAAATCCGCCTTCCTTTTGGACTACTGTTCTTTTGAACTTGCTGAGTTGCTTCTTTTTCTCCTTTACCCGAACCTTGAATTCTTCGATCAGGATCATACTTCTACTCAAGTTTTCCAGATCCAAAACGACCGAGTTCACATATTCCAAAGGAGCCTTTAACTCGGACTCGAGCTTTTCTTCCAAAGCTTTTGTCTGTTGGGAATAATGAATTATAGAAGTGAAACCTAATATCGAGATGACCAATGCGGCCGTAAAAAAGGAAAGTTTTGCCCGAATGCCGGGAAGAACCGCTCTTAGAAATTTGTTTTTAATCATCTTATTATCTCGTATGGATCAGAGTGAGTTTATTACGCGGAGGATTTTTGAGACGTTGATAACGCACGACCATTATTTTTTTTAATGGAGCGTAGTCCGAAACCTCCGTCGGCGCCGCTTTCATATAATTCCTTCCAAGTTTCGCTTTTTTCTTTAGTAGGATCGAAAGGAATGCCTTGGTCTAGAATGGAAAACTTCCAGCTTCCTTTATTCTTTTTCATTCTTAATTCAATCTTAGAGGAGTCCGGTTCAGTAAACCCATGCTCTATTACGTTAGTCATAGCTTCATCTAGGCAGAATACGATCCTGCCCTTGACAATGTCCGAACAATCTTCTCCTAAAAACTCGCGGACCTCTCCCCGAATTTTAGAAAGTTCATCCAGATCGACGGAGTAATATAGGATTTTTTCCGGAGAGAAATCCATGAGAGGATTTTAAACTCCGCCTAACGCATCATTTAAAGAAGGAAATACTCTTACCTTTTTGGTGAAATACATCAGTTCCATCGTATCCTTTACTTCCTTTTTAAGGCTGCAGAAAACGATCTCTCCTGATTTTTCCTTTAGGAATTTTTGAATGGAGTTCAAAACACCGATCCCTGCGGAAGCGATATAAGTAAGAGCGGAACAATCGCAGATGATCGTTTTGATTCCGTTCCCTACTGCCGCTTCCAACTTGATCTTTAGGTCCGGAGCGGTCTTAGCATCGATCTCTCCTGCAACTGTTAGGATCAATTTGCTTCCGTCCACTTTTTCATTAAATGTTAGGCTCGCCATTTACACACCCTTCCTTAATTCTTTCATTAAATCCTTCGCTTGAATAATTCCGTAGAGTTTTCTTTCTAAGGAGTCAATTTCATAGTAATACTTAGTATTGGGATCACCTTCAAAAATATGGGCGTATTTCCGGATACCTTGGATCGCCTTCTTTGCATTCCCTTCTAATATACCTTTTGTTATGGAAAAGTAAAGTTCGATAGCAAGAGAATCCCGCAAGGTTTCCTTAAATCCAACTTCACGTTTTCCTAATGCGTCCAAAAGATTGTCCACCTCTTGCTCGCTATATGTTTCCGAATCGCTGTAGTTGATTATATATCTGGAAAGTAGTTTTTTGCACCTTACCAGATTATTAACCTTTGCGGCAGAGAGTATTTGTTGATATAAAGTATGGATCTCAGTATCCAAATATACTTTTTGCCTGGTCCCATCCAGTTTTACCGGCTCGAACGCAGATTTTAATTCTTCTTTGGAAAAATTCTTAATAGAGTCTTCGAAAAGTTTTTCGTTATTACTGCTAGTTACTTTTTCGAATTCTTTAAGAGGCTTTTCTAATACTGCGATAAATTCCAATGCCTCGGGTGAAATAGCAACGCTACCGGTTTCTTGGATCTTCTCCAAAAAGAAAATACAAGAGTCGCCTAAAGCAGAAAGACTTTCTATAATTGCCTGAGAGACCAAGCGTTTACATTGGTGAGGGATCGTATGTAGATACGAAGGATTATTGGAATCCTCTTGGATCTTATCGATCATCTTACTTGCTGCAAGTGCAGAGTGAGACTTTTCCTTTTCCCAACCCGCATAAATGAACGGATCGTATAGGTATTTCTTAAAATTCTTTTTGCCGGACATGGCAAGAAGTCGGATGATTTTTACAAGTTCCTGCGCGAGATCAGAAGGGATCGATGTTCTTTTTTCGGCCATATCGAGGTCAGAATCATTTTATAAACTCTTAAAAAAAGCATAGCAAATTCCGAAATTCGAATAGATTCCGGGAAAAACTAATAGGACATAAGAGCTATTCCATGCTCTTGAAGCCCGCGATAAAATACTCATCAATGACTTAAGTTTTGGAACAAACTATAAAACAGATTTCAGAATTGTAACAAATTCTACTCAGGTCGATTCTATACTGATCTTTATGACATCCGCCAAATTTCTAAATTCATCCACAATCTTTAGAATATCAAAGTCCCGGGGCATTGCGATCGTAAGTTTGATCTGAGCGTTTTTGCTTTGGTAATCCTGCATAAAGGATTCAGAAACCAATCTTAACTTATTTCTTAATAATAATTCTTTAAATCCTTTTCGGTGGAATTTTTTCTGTTTTAGGTCCAGGACTAAAACTTTATATTCATATTTTCCAAAATACCTTTCTTCTACCAGATCGAATAAGACCAGAATGATCAGAGTAGCAACGGTGGTTAAAAATCCCGCATAGTATAAACCTGCTCCAACAAGCAAACCGATCGCAGAAACGATCCAGATAGAAGCGGCGGTATTTAATCCTTTCACGGTCAATCCGAACTTCATAATCGCACCCGCGCATAAAAAACCGACTCCGGAAACCACTTGCGCGGCTATCCTAGAAGGATCTCCTCCCACTACGGAATAGAATTCCGGAATAAAAATAGACAATAACATCAAAACGGTAGAAGCAAGACCGATCAAAATATGGGTCCTGAAACCGGCGCCATGATTTTTACCTTCTCTATTCCAGCCAACTGCGCCAGCAAAAAGAATGATCAAAGCAACCCGAATACTTACCGTGACAGTATCGATCGTTTTAGAATCCAAGATGGTTAGAAATTCCTGCATATTCCAAGGAATGATCTAAGGTTTCAGTCGGTAAACTTCTTTTAAGAAATCCGGATCTCTACTTAACAGGGCAGACATGCGGATCTTATCCCATTTCAAAGGATTTCCCGATTTGTCCAAAGCGATCCCGCCTGCTTCTTCCAAGGCAAGAACTCCTGCGGCAAAGTCCCATATCTTAGCGCCACTTAAGTTCATGAATAGATCCGTCTTACCTTCTAGTAATTCTAAAAATCCAGCTCCTGTCGCTGCCAAAGCACGAGTCGCCAAAGTGTTTTTACTCGCGTTTGAGATCCAACGATAGTCCTCGTCTTGGAAGGTATTATTGATCTCAAGAGAAAGAACGGAACGATCTATACTTCCACCCTTTTTAAGAAGGATCTTTTGATCGTTGATAAAAGTCCCAACTTCTCTTTGTGATGTAAGGTAAGTATCCAGCGCAGGAAAATAAATACATCCTACCTTAGGAGATCCATTCTCTATATAAGCTAAAATTACGCTGAACTCTTTGATCCCTCTAGAAAACAAGGTAGTCCCGTCCAACTCATCGCATACTATGAAAGTTTCCGGAAGAGGTTCAGGATTGTTTTGCTCTTCCATGACGAGCGGAATTGTGGGAAATTCCTTTTTGAGAATTTCTTCCAGAACTCGATGAGAGTCCAAGTCCGCTTGTGTCAAAACCTGCATAGGATCTTTCAGATCGAATGTGGACTCTTTACCGAATAATTTTAAGATCTCTGTTCCGGCAGATTTAGATGCGAATCTGAAAACGGATAGAATTTTAGAAAGATCGGCCATTCACTAAACAGAAAATCATTAATTAGAATTTTCTGTATTCGGAGCCGGATCGGAAGTTTCCATATCATCCAGAATAGAAGGCCTTTTCGGTTTCTTCTTCTTTTCTTTTTCTTCCTTAGGCATAGAAATAGTTCTGACTTGGATATATTTTCCAAAGACCCAACCTTGGACTGTTTCAGTAAATGCATCCTTGTATTTGGTATTTACTAAGACTTTATAATAAAAGTCTTCGATCCTTTGGCCTTCGATCGGAATGATATAAGCAACCGAATGTTTTTTTATGACTTTTCCAACCTCTCCCGCTTCCAAGTCGCGGATCTTAGGAGCCCCTACATAAGGCTCTCTTAAAAGAGGAGTATTATCGGAAGTAATAGTCATATATTTTCCGACAGCTTTTAACTTATACAGTCTTGCACTGATCTCGTTTACTATATTTTCGGAATCAACATTAGCATTCAAAATTCTTAATAATGCAAAGATCGCGAACGAATTCTTCTGTTCAGTTAAAGTGTCCAGGATCTGATTTCTCAGGTTTGTCTTATCTTTGAAAGAATCTTCCAAAATTTTCATGGAAGTCCTGGTCTTATGCCTACCCAAAGCTTCCACTGCAGCTTTTTGGAATTCTTCGTCTTCCGAATTTAGATAATCTATAAATATGCGAAGGTCTTCCGGAACTTGGTAATATCCCAGACCTAAAAGAGTTGCCTTTACGATTTCCTTATCGTCGGACTTAAGACCTTTTTTTAAGAGAACTTCTCTTGCTCCGGGATCTAATGTTTTTCCCATTCCCCGGAAAGAAGCCACTCTAATCTCTCTGTCGGAGGACTTGGCTCCTACATAAAAATAATCTAATGAACGTCTGGAACCGATATCTGCAAGGCCTTTATATGCAGCTTGACGCACCCATTCTCCATCTCGATCTATCATTTTATGTAAAATATTAACACCGACCGGGTTTTTCAATCTTCCCAAAGCCAAAGCCACTGCAGCTCTTACTCTTGGAATAGGATGAGTTAGTCCGAAATGTTTTAGCCTGGCGTAATTGTGAGTTGCTTCCGCTTCAAAAACTTTCAACAATCCGGTTTTTAAAAGATCATTATAACGTTTCGATTCAGGGTCCAAGACCTGCTTTTTAGGTTTTTTCTTATCTGTTTCTTGGTTATCGGAAGCGGAAGTATCCTCGGTGTCAGAGGAACTATTCCCTACGTCTGAAGTATTGTTAGTATCTTCGGGAGTTTGAGCAAGAATTGGCGAGAACCAGACTCCAAAGGACGCAATCAGTAATAAGCCTGGAAATAAAAATCTGAAATTCAATGGGGCAAACATTCTTGTAATCGAAAAGCAAGCTTTGGTCCAAGAAACATTTCCCTGTGCCAGCCTCTATTCTTTTTTTCGACCATCCGTTATCGTGCGATTACCTTTTTTTAAGCCGAAATCCTCTATTGCAAGTAATGTAACCGTAAAAGTAATAATTTCTTTCCAGAACAGGATATAGATTTGCCATATAAACCTTTATATCTATAGAATTCGATCTTCTTGGGCTTTTTTACGACCGGAACTGCTTGACTCTCCTTTTGGGAAATGGTACCGTCTAATTCTTAGAGAAGAGGCAAATTTATCAGTAAGCTCAGCGGAAACCTTTCCGGACTCAAGTCCAATCAGATCCAAAGACTCAAAAAACTCTCCGAGCGTAGAATTCGGGAAAACGTGATCATCACGCCCGAAGTTTCCAGAACACTCACAGAACTTTCCTTCGAAATCAGCAGACAAATCGGAATCTTAATAGATCGAAACGGATACGTTACTCACGTGATCGTGGGATCGGACAGTTCCATCGATATTCCTTGGTTGGATCGTATCAGGACATCCGAAGCAAGATTAAGAGGCCTAAGACTGGTACATAGCCATCTCAAAGAAGAAAGCCTGAACCAAGAAGATCTTACGGACTTAGCTTTATTACGTTTAGATTATATAACTGCAGTCACAATGGACGAGAAGGGCCTTCCTAAATCTTATTATTCCGCACACGTAAATCCCGAAGACGAAGAGGGAGAACCATGGACAGTCCTTCCTAAAAAAGTTCCGGGACAATTGGAAGAAGGTATACTGGACGAAATTCTAGATATCGAAAGCAGGATGACCAGATATCGCAAAAATCTAAAAGGCGCTCAAAAAGAAAATAGGGCCTTTTTAGTAGGAGTATATCCGGAAAATAATAGGGTACGTCCTCCTGCACAATCCATCGAAGAACTAAAAGAGCTCTGCAGGACTGCTGGAGTCCATGTAGTAGATTCGTTTATCCAACGAAAAAATCGTTTAGATCCTTCCACAGTATTAGGAAAAGGTAAACTAGAAGAGATAGTATTAAAAGCGATCCAGAAACAAGTGGAACTATTAGTATTCGATCTGGAGCTCACTCCTTCTCAAGCAAAGAAGATCTCGGACTATGCAGATCTTAAAGTTTTAGATAGAACCCAATTGATCTTGGATATTTTTGCAAGGAATGCAACAAGCAGGGACGGTAAACTCCAAGTAGAACTTGCCCAATTAAAATATCTGAAAGGAAGGCTTTCCGAGTTGGACGATAATATGTCCAGGCTTACCGGGGGAATAGGCGGAAGAGGACCTGGAGAAACAAAACTCGAGATCGGAAAACGTAGAGTAGAAGAAAGAATTTCCAGGCTGGAACAAGAACTTAAATCCTTAAAAAAGAGAAGAGAGATCGCAAGAAGAAGACGTAAAAAAAACGAGATCCCTGTTTGTGGTATCGTAGGTTATACAAACGCAGGAAAATCCACCTTACTGAACGCGATGACAAATTCCTCCGTATTATCCGAAGACAAGTTATTCGCAACCTTGGATCCAACTTCCAGAAGAATTCGGTTCCCGGAAGAAAGAGAGATCATTATCTCCGATACAGTAGGATTTATCCACGATCTTCCCCCGGAACTTTCCAATGCATTCAAAGCGACACTGGAAGAATTGGGAGATTCCGATTTATTAGTCCACGTAGTAGATGTTTCCAATCCGGAATTCAGACAGCAAATGGAAGCAGTCGAAACTATATTAGAAGATTTGAATCTGTCGGATATACCTAGGATTTTAGTATTCAACAAGATAGACGGTTTACCAGAAGAAGCAAGGAACGAACTTTTAAGGGAGGCGGATCTGGATACGATCTATGTCTCCGCCACCAAAGGTTTCGGATTAAACACTCTGCTGAACCGGATAGAAGAGAGAATATACTCACAGGCAGAGGCAAAACTCTCCAGCTCTAAACTTTGGGAAGAAGATGAAGATTGGGAAGAGGAAACGGAAAAAACCTACGTTTGACGCAGGTTTTACAGAAGGTGAATTAAACCAGACCGGCTAATTTTTCCTGATCCATAGCCAATCGGATAACAGAATTGATATAAGTTTCCCTATCCGATCTTCCGCTGATATAATCTTGATACACGGATTGTAAGAGCAAATAAAACATATTCTTTCGGCCCCTAAAAGAATGTTCGGACCGACTTACTCTTCTCATAAGCCTTTTTTGAGGCTTAGACTTTTTTCTTGCTCCTAGATCCGAACGGGGAAACTTGAATAAAGTGGCTATTCTTTCCGAAATACAGATCCGAGAACTAAAGAATTCCTTAGAGAATTCCGGTCTACCCTACCGGGAAAATCAGGATTTGAGCGTCAATTGCTCCTTTAAG
The DNA here is from genome assembly GCF_000244755.1 of Leptospira licerasiae serovar Varillal str. VAR 010. NCBI lineage: Bacteria > Pseudomonadati > Spirochaetota > Leptospiria > Leptospirales > Leptospiraceae > Leptospira > Leptospira licerasiae. The sequence continues at coordinate 143,840 of NZ_AHOO02000005.1, forward strand.
ATCGGAGGAATATCCCCACTCATAGTCGAGCCAGAAACCCGAGAACAAATCCTAGAAACTCTTTCTTTATTCAAAAGACTGGAAATGCCGTGGAAGATCCTTGGAGGTGGGACTAATATTCTGATCTCAGATCATCCGGATGATTTTGTGATCCTAAAACTTTCCGGAGGATTCAAGGAATACAAAGATCTGGGAGAAGGGTACTTCCAAGTTGGAGCTGCAACCAACACGACTCCGGTGTTTCGCCAAATCTCTCAGAAAGGATATACCGGAGCAGAGTTCCTAAGCACTATCCCCGGTTGGACTGGCGGAGCGGTCATCCAAAATGCAGGTTGTTATGGAGGAGAACTTTTTGATCTCATCCAAGAAGTGGAATTTTTAAGGAACGGAGAAGTTCTCAAAAGAAAACCTTCTGAGATAGAACACGGCTATAGATTTACGGAGTTCTTAAAAAGAAAAGATTCCATTATTCTTTCCGTTCTGATCAAATTGAAACGGGGAAATTTAGAGGAGATCGAAGCTTCTCTAAAGGAAAAACGGGACAAACGGAATTCTTCTCAGCCCCAGAATAAAAAAAGCGCCGGTTCTATGTTCAAAAACCCAAAGGTATTCGACGAACATGGAAAAGAGATCAAAGCTTGGCAATTTATAGACAAGGTAGGCCTAAGAGGTTTACAAATAGGTGGAGCCCAGATCTCGCCGGAACATTGTAATTTTATAGTGAATATCGGAGGAGCAAAGGCTTCCGATGTGTATGGACTTGTAAATACTGTCCAAGAAAAAGTGGAAAAAGAAACCGGTGTGATATTACAAAGAGAAGTGGAATACTTCGGTTCCATTCCCTAATTCCAGGAAAACCAAATGCCAGTAGTTCGAGATCCGGAAGATAAAAAAGAAAGAATACTCACCTCTGCCTTAAGGTTATTCACCGAAAAAGGTTTTGAAGGAACTCCTATACCGGATCTAGCCAAAGACGCAGGTATAGGTGCCGGGACCATATATAGATATTATAAAAATAAAGAAGAATTGGTAAACGAACTCTATCGTTTCTGGAAAAACAAACTGAGAGAAACTCTCGCAGAAAATTATCCTGAAAAAGCAAAATCCAAAGACTTATTCGTTCATCTGTGGAAGGCGCTTGCAAATTTCTACCACCGTTATCCGGAAGCATTCGAATTTTTAGAATTACACTATCATTCTCCGTATTTGGACCAAGCCAGCAAAAAAGCGACCTCTCAAACTATGGAGTTTATTTGCACATTCTTAGAACAAGCAAGAGCAAAAGGAGATATTAAATCCGACCTCGGCTCTATGGAACTTGTTTCCTTATGTTATGGAAGTTTTGTGGGAATGGTGAAAATGGCCAAGGGCGGTTATATCCAACTTTCCGCAGAGACTTTACAGGCTTCCGGTTTAACTCTCTGGAAGGCATTGGCAAAATAAGAACCTTACTATTTTAAAATTTATTTCCTAAGGGATAGGAATCATTCCAAATATAATTCTTACTAAGACCGGAAACAATATTCCAAATTAGATATTCGTAAAACCCCAATTTATCATTTCTCAAATAACATCTCTTTCTAATATGCATATATAAATGATCGATAGTTAGGAGAAATCGTTTGTCCATAATACCTTCTTTAGTCCTTCTTTGTTCAGCGATATTTTTTTACTTTAAATCCGACAGGAGAAAGCTTTCTTTGGCCTTCACTTCTGTTGCTTCTTTAATGGCCTTATGGTCAATATTAATATTCTGCTTAGAATCCGGACTAAATTTAGAATTTAAATTAGTCATAATGAATCTAATACCGATCCCTCCCCTTTTCATTCCATATTTAGTTAATTATATTATTCGAAACTACTCGAATCCAAATCACCTAACGCCGATTCCACGTCCCTTTGCAATAGCCCATAGTATGGCAATTATTCTATTTTCTATGTTTTTTATTCTGGAGATTGGGTCCCCTTTTGCATTCGATGGATCTTCATTTTATTTTAAAGGGGGCTTAATTTATAATCTTTCCGTGTTCTATATTTATGCCGCGCTTGCTTGGGGAATGGGTAGGATTATTTACAACATGTTCCAAGGAAATTACTTCGAAAAACTTCATTCTATCTATCTTTTTACCGGAATTCTGTTCTCCTGTATCTTTTCCGTTGGCTTTCTATTATTCAGCCCCACAAAAGAATTGATCCATAATTCAATTCTGGCGATTGGATTAATCTTTTTCCTATGGTTTAGTTGGATACCTGTTACAAAATACAGATTATTTAACGTAGACATAGAGGACTTCGGCAAAGATCTCAGAAACCCTAGGATTTCTTCCATAGTTATAACTATTAATCGATATTTATTAAATAAAATCGATCCCATCGGATATAAAGAGATCTGTGACAGATACGAGAAATTAAAAGCAGAGGAACTCAAGCATATTCAAATGTCCGGCATTCAACGTCTCTTACTAGGCAAGGTTTCCCCATTTGAGTATTTAGCGGAAGCCTCAGAGAAGATAACGAAATTGTTCTTTAATTAAGATCTATGAAATAAAATATTATTTTATCTAATCATAAACTTTTTTTTCCAAGCTCAATAATTGTTTATACGCTAGCTCGTAAGAGGATCGAGGTAAATTCATAGTTAGCGAAATCGCAGATCGTAAATCCTTATTTTTCTTTTCCTGCAACAGTTTATGACACAAATTGATTAACAGTTCTTTGTCGGTTAGCTCCAATTTGAAGGCTAAATCAATAACCCTTTTCATTTGAACGTCCTCTTTTACTTTTTGCGACTTAACAAGATCAGTCACTAGGTCGCCAAAAATGGACATCTGTTCTTCGGTGCTAGCCTGCCAGTTCCCTTTGCCAGTCTTAACGTAAATTTTCGATATTCCTAGCTGAATTAGGAGCTCATTTAGAACTAATTCCTCTATTTTATCATCATTTCGGGCCCATCTCTGAAACGTGTGCTGGGTAATATTTATTCTTTCGACTGCACGTTGTATCCCATATTGCTGCACTGCGTATAACAACCGTTTACCTTCGGATCCTAGGGCCCGGGAGGATTTTAGCGTTTTAGGGTCCTTAACTTTCTTCATTTTTGAACCTTAGATAAAAAGTACATTTTGTACTTTTTTTTACTTGATTACGTATATTTTGAACCTTTTATAGAACCGAGATGAAACCTGATGGTGCGAACAAATCTGATCAATATTTATCATTGCTGTCGCCAAATTACAGTTTAGTTATCTATTTTTTGATTTGTTACTATGGGTTTGGAATGCCGGTTCCGGAAAACTAATGTTATAAATCCTCGGATTATTACAATCTTTGTTCCAAATAATTCAACCTGCAAAATTGAATTATTTATTATTTTCTAAACGAATAAACTCGGCATGTTGTAAATTCGGTACCGCGAACTAATGAGAGGAAAATTTTATATTTTCCTCCATTCAAGTTGAGTATTCAAATTTACTGATAGTTAAATTCGCACCTCTGATTCAACAAAAGAAATGAATCGGCACCAAAGAGATATAATAGAAACTCAAAATGCCGAACTCGGAAAACTCTTAAAAACAAAAAAGACCGTTTAGGAGAAATTTGAAAATGGTTACCCGGATGGAAAATAGTCCCTTGATAGAAACCCTAGGTATGTCCTCGGATCCTGAGTTCACACCCGATCAGGATCCCGTATACGAAACAAACAAGGAGTCTCCATTACATAAGAAACAAGATGACTCTAAAGAAAAAATCATACGTTCCGCTCTTAAGCTGTTTGCAGAAAGAGGATTTTTCGAAACAAGGATCCCTGAAATTTCTGCTCATGCAAAAGTTGGAGTTGGAACAATGTATCGCCACTTCCGAAATAAGGATCATCTTTTTAACGAAACATTTAGGATCTCGATCCAAGAGTTTTCCGAGTTCTTAGATAGATCCATATCTAAGAACTTATCTCCGAAGGAACAGTTTTTCGATTTTTGGAAAGGACTTGGACTATTCTCTCAAGGTAAATTGGATCAATTGATCATGATAGAAAGAAATCTATCTTCCTATATACTGGATGAAGAAAGCACACAAGATGCAGCGGCCTTAAAACAGAAAATTTCAGAATACTTTGCGCCTGCTCAGAATGACCAAAACCTAAACCTACTTTATCCTTCTCTCATCTTAGGTTCTTTTACCGGGGTTCTACGCTTTCATAGAACTCAGGAAAACAATATTGAACCTTTTCTCATGGAACAATCCGCGGAGATGTTATGGGAAGGTTTTTCTAAGGTTCGCCAATCCCCAACTTCTAAAAAGAAAGAAAAACAGACAAAAAAGCTCTGAAATGGTATCGGTTTTTTGCCGGAGGTTTTATTCACGATAAAATAACAATATATGTACTCAAAGCCCATTTACCGCAGGAAAATAGGCATAAGGATATATTCATCATTACGAAATTTTAAATCAGTTAGATAAGAGCCTAAGCTATGTAGTTCATTATGTGAACGATTGGCCTTACTTAGCTAACAAACTAGGATGATATCCTTCCGGCGTTTCGTATCCCATAATATCCAAGATCGTAGCCGCAACATTCGCGAGTCCAGGATCTTTCAGGTCCGTTCTTAACTTGATCTTACCTTCAGGGTCCAAAACGCTAAATGGAACAGGATTTAAAGTATGAGAAGTTTTAGGAACAGGTTTACCCTCTTTATCCTTCTCTACATTCCCTTTTTTATCAAGTTGGTACATCTCATCCGCGTTTCCGTGGTCTGCGCTCACCAATAAAACTACATTACTTTTTTTGCATGCTTCTGCAAGACTGCTCATACATTCGTCCAGGAATTCCATAGCCTTTACTGTGGCTTGGTAATTTCCAGTGTGACCGACCATATCCCCATTCGGGAAATTGATCCTATAGAATTCCGAATGATTTTCTCCTAAAACTTTTTCGAGTTCCGCTGTAATCGCCCGCGCTTTCATCTCGGGAGTTTGGTCGAATGGAATTACATCGGAAGGGATCTCCTTATATTCTTCGCTTTTAGGATCGAACTTACCGGAGCGATTTCCGTTCCAAAAGAATGTCACATGTCCGTATTTCTGTGTTTCGGATAACGCATATTGGTTAATCCCGGACTTGGCCATGTATTCGCCTAGAGTACGATCAATTGCAGGAGGGCTTACTAAAAATCTTTCGGGTAATTGAAGATCCCCGTCGTATTGCATCATTCCCGCGTAACATACCTCCGGAAAATCGCCTCTGTCAAATTTGTTGAAATTTTTCTGAGTGAATGCTTGGGAGATCTCGATAGCTCTGTCTCCTCTGAAATTCGTAAATACTACCGAGTCTCCACTGACAATTTTTCCAACCGGCTTTCCTGATTCTTCTATCACAAAGCTTGGAAGGTATTGATCGATTATCGTTGGATCTTCTTTTCTAAAAGTTTCTATCGCAGTTTTTGCATCGGAAAAGCTCCGACCTTCTCCATGGACATGGATCTTCCATCCTCTTTCCACCATAGCCCAATCCGCTTCGTAACGGTCCATAGTGATCGTCATTCTTCCCCCGCCGGACGCGATCTTTACGTCCGCACCTTTAGATCTGAGCGTTGTCAGCCATTCTTCGAAAGGAATAAGATATTCTAAAGCGGACTTTTCAGGAACGTCCCTTCCATCTAGAAGAATATGCAATCTGATTTTCGGGACCTTTTCACGTATTGCAGCCTCTATCAAAGATTTCGTATGATCGATATGTGCATGAACATTTCCGTCTGAAAAAAGACCGATCAAATGTAATGTGGAATTTTTGGATTTAGTATTTTCTACAATTTCTTTCCAAGCTTTTCCCTCGAATAACAATCCTTCGGCGATAGAGTTATTGACTAGCTTAGCGCCCTGATCGAAAATACGCCCGCAGCCCAGAACATTATGCCCCACTTCGGAGTTTCCCATATCCTCGTCGGAAGGCATACCAACTGCGGTTCCGTGCGCTTTTAAAAGGATGGTGGGGGATTCTTTCCAAAGTTTATTGAGAAAAGGAAGATTGGCACCTGCAATCGCATTCCCGAATTCGGGGCCTTTAGGAGTATAACCAACGCCGTCTAAAATTACGAATAATACCTTTCGGGGAGAGAAGGGAGTTTTTTTCTTCAGTTGCATTCTGTTCCAGGAAAGCGCTTCCCTATGCTTCGTCAAGAGGATTCATATAAGACCTTCGGCGTACGTCCTTCGGTTTATACGGGTTTTAGCGAAAAAGAAGCAGGATTTAGGTTTTTCGGTGGAAGCGTTTAGAATGCATTATATGATGGTTTTGAATATCCTCAGGGATAATTATATCGGAATGCGGATATCTTTTCGCAAGTATATGCTAAATTTTTAATATTTTATTGTTTATAAACTAAGATGAACGCAAAAGGTCCCAAACCCTTAGATCCGAATACAGGCAACGTAGCCGTTCCTAACTTCTTAAAAGTTAAGAAGTTAAACGAAGTTGTGAGTTATTATATGAACGATAAAATAACTCACTCCGTCTACAAAGCCATTTCTGCGGCGACATCTTTCAAGAATGTAAAGAAAAGGCAATTATTCGAACCTCATCATAAAGTGCCCGAAGTCGGAGAGTTAGGACCTAAAGATATAGATCTTCACTTAAAACGTCTGTTAGAAGACGGTACGGTTTCTCAACTTGCATATTTGATCAGCGACAGCACAGAGAAACAACCGGAAGCGCTTCCTTGTTACGCTTCTTTTCCGGAAGCGGAATCTTTGGATTTGAGCAGGATCTATCTTGAACTACTGGATTATTCCGTTTCTTCTCTCTTAAGTTATCTGGATAGAAAACCTGAAACAAACAAAACTCTGCTTTGGGAAAATTTGGAATCGGATCTAGAATGGGGGGCCAGGAAAGAAGCGCCCTTCCCTCAGTTATTTTTATATTTGAGACAGACATTCCAAAACGAACATTTCAGAATTTCGCCTAACCCGGAGTTTATTAAGGATTTCTTATTCGAATTAGAGGATGATCTTCATAAAAAAGGGAGGGTAATAGACGTTCCGGGATATGGTCTATTCGGGATCAAAAATCCCAAAGAAGCGGTCCAGATCATGGATTATGTGGATGACTTCATCCAATCTAAAGGAACAAAACAATTACGCCATGTTCTGATGGAAGAATTCCAAAAGATCGCAATGGAAGAAAAATTATATTATTCTAATACTTCCAACCCGGAGACCACAAAATTCAAGACGGAAAGAGCGGAAGCTTTTGCAAGAGCGTTACCCGGTACCCCAAGTCCCGGAACTCCGGGGATGTTGAGTGTAGTTTTGGTACGTAGCCTTTCCGAACTCGCGGAAAAAGAACTTCATAAACAATCCGCAGAAAGGGATCGAAACAGATTCCATGACATAAAAAGAAATCTTCTCTCTGAATCCGGTTCTTGGGAAAAAAAAGTCCTCTTAGTCCCGGACAAAGAATTCAAATCCTATCCGGAAGAATTAAAAAGGATGTTGATAGACGATTTGGAGATCGGCTATTCCACTTGGGAAACCAAAACAACCACCATACATGCTTTCTTTCATAAGAATGCAAATAGTGTCAGACAGATCATTCTAAGCTTAGGAGCGGCCACAAACGTAGAAACTTGGAAAATTCTTTGTATCAGACAACTTGTGGAATCCAACGAACCTCAGATAAAGTCGATATTTAGAGAACCGGACCTGGTTAAGGCTTACGGAAAAGTATTAAGAAAAGGTTATTTAGATTACTTCCCTTGGTATTATACTATCCTGGATCTGCTAGGAATAGGGAGAATATTCCAAGATATGTTCTTTGCTCAAGCGAAAGAAAAGATCAAGGGGCAACAGAACCAACTCAAAGCCAGAAATCACGAGGCTTCTAAAAAGGAAGAACAGGCAAAGATCCAAGAAAAGATCAAAGAAGAAGAAAAGATCCGATCAGCGGAACAGAAGTCCAAAATTTCCTCTGCAATGGATGAATTCTATTTTAGACGAAGCGTTCCGCCGACTGCTTCCGAGATCCAAGGAAATGTCGGAGAATTTCCGGCGGACCTATATTATCAGATTTTGGATCGAGAAAATTTCGTCTTTATCACTTGGGAAAAAGGAAAGGAAAGAATGGACCAGATCCTTTGTTATCCTGCAAACGAATCCTTTAGGAACAAGGCGAGAGAATTACATAGGATCTTATCGGAAAGGATGGAAGTCCTACAAAACAAAGTCAGGACAGCCGAAGAAGAAGATAGTAGAAGTAGGATCTCAAAAGTGATCAAGCATGTGGATGAATGGTTTACTTCTCACAAATCTTCTTCGGATAAAACAGCTCCTCAAAAAGGAAAAGTGGATTCCGGCGATCCTTATGAATCTTTCCGTAAGGAAATTGATAAATTAAGAAAAGTAGATAAACCTTAAGGGACAAATTTTTCCCAACGAACTCTGTTCGTTCTGCAAATTCGAAATCCAGGTCCTTAAAATTCGGACGAAATTCCCTTGGAAAATCCGCTTTTCCCAAAAAAGTGAGCAAAAACTCGCAATTGGATTGTGATTCTTAAAAAGAAATCACCCGACCTGGAACTATGAATTCGAATCCAAAGATCCTTTTCAGACTCATCCCGATCGTATCGCTATTCTCCCTATTCTCTTTTTGCAATCAGGCAAACCCGATCAATTTGGACGGCAGCAGCAGTGCTGCCGGCGTTCTTTTGAATGTTGTTTTACCGAATATCATCGGAGCTGAGATAATTCCGGAAGGTCTTCCGCAACTTTCGTCTAACGTTATTTACGATGCTGGGAATACCTATATAGATCTTACTTTTTCGGAACAAAGCACCGTAGACGAAAATTTTACGATGCAAATCGAAAGTTATACTACTGTTTCCTCACCGAGTTTTGTCGGTTATAATACTTTTACTCTTCCTGCAAATACGGGCACTTATTCTGTAGGTTTTGCGTTAAATGCAGATGATGATAACTGCTTAGATCGTGCAGGAGACAAATTCAGTTTCAGAATTACGAAAGATTCCACAGGAGATACTTTCGTATATGACGTAACTGTAAAGGACGGAGATTATTGTATTTTCGAATCTTCTGCCAAATCCCTGGCCCAATTGGGTGGACTAGGTGCAATGGACAATCATTGTAAAAACTTAGCAAGCGGGAAAGGTCTCCCTAGAAACCCAGCCTATTATAAAGCTATGGTTGGCGCTCTATCCGCTACCTACGGAGATAGAAATCCGGGAGAGACTCTGTCTTCTACTTCTTTCTTCCGGGCAAATAAGAGGTACGTTCGTAAACAAGGAAATGGAACTTGGGTAAAAGTCTTTTCGATTGGCGGGACCTGGCCCCTAAGTTCCGATTTTGATAATCCTTTGATAGATTTGGGAGATTATTGGACAGGAATGCATTCCGGTTGGGGCAGAATGGATAGCAACACCTGTCTCAATGGCTCCGAAAGTTGGACAAATTCGAGTAATTCTTCCAGCGGAAACTTAGGCACTTCGAGCGTAGTGACCGGAGACGCGGCTTATCGGACTCTAGATGCTTGTGATTCCCCTTTGACATTGCCGTTTATTTGCGTTTATTCTCCGGATTGATCTAAAAAATCGTTCAATTTTTTTCCCGCCTGGCTGTTTTCATACTTTAAGGGGTATTTTCCTCTGAGAGATCGGGCGGGTGCGAATATGAAAGGATCTAAATCATTAAGGACGGCTTTCATTTTATTATGTCTTACTTTGTGGATTTCCAAATGTAATAATGCTGAATCCACCGCTTTAGACGGAAGTAAGCCTAGCATAGCAGGCGCGATTACCATTGATCCTTCCATTTTTTGGAATTTGTTCAATGTCCTTCCTCCATATCCTTTGGTTGGATTTTATAACGAAGGGGAAACTACCTTCTCTGTAGAAGAAAATAACGAATCAGATATTACGCTCGGTATTAAAAATCCTCCTACTGACGGAAGCACGATCCAATATAGATTTTATACTAGCGATAATATTTATTTCGTAACGGATACTGATCCTAACACCGGCGAATCCTTAGGTTATACAACCCGTAGCTTCGGTGTGGACCCTCAAAACCCTAATTTCGATTATAAAGCCGGCCTAAACATTAATGGGGCACAAGATGATAACTGTTTGAATAACTATTACGATCTTGTAGCAGTGGACGTAGAATCCGGTATTTCCCAGACGTTTAAAGTTAAAGTAACCGATCTTGATAAATGTATCTTCGTAGCAACGAATAACGGAGCAGGTTACACAGGAAACTTTGCTAAAAAAGGAATTGATAATTCGACTTTTGCAGGTCCAAAAGAAGTTGCAGACGATATTTGTAACTCTAATGTTCCTGATGGTGTTAACAAGGACGTAGGTTATAAGGCAATGCTTGCGATAAGTTATAGTCCGAGTGGGAATTATCGGAATCCTTCCACTGATTGGGTATTCAACTCTTTCAGTAGATATTTCAGCCAGGGCGGCAAAAAATTAGCATATAGCTTCAATTCTTCTACTACGATCGGGTTTGCAAATGCGGATCAGTGGGCAAATGCTCTCGGAACTTCTGGCAGAATTTGGACAGGATTCAGTTCCATAGATTGGGCAACGAATATTCCTACCAGTTATCAATGCGCGGGATTAGCGCCTTCTGGAGCACCCTATTCTTCTTGGTATTCTTCTACCGCAACGGGAAGCCAAGGAGTTCTTTCTTCAGTAAATGGTAACTCAATTGCGGAAATGACAACTACTGATCCGGCTCAGGTGATAGAGACTGCATGTTCTCAAAAACGTAATATCGTCTGCGTCGGACAGTAAACGTTATATCCTGATTTATTATCATCCGCTCGGCTATTTCCTTATATAGGGTAATAGCCTTTTCTATTAAACGAATAGAGACAATCTGGCAGAATCTATAAAGATCTCTTTATACGAGATCTTTTATTTTCGAACAAACCTGCGATTTACATCCTATCCCAATAAAATTTAGTAAAAAAATTATCCCCCTGAAAAAAAAGAGCAAAGAGCTTAAGGGCGATTGTTACTTTTGTTATGGGGAAAACTATCCAAATTTTCCCCTCTTCTAAGTGGAGAATACAAATGAAAAGATTCCTGAATTCAAACAAGATCATAAATGGATTTTACCTTTTAATTCACGGATGTTTTCTTCTCTCTTTCTTATTGGTGCAAGGTTGTAATGATGCCAAGGCGATCAGTATAGATGCAAGTTCTTCCGCTATTGGCGCTCTGCTCTCAGACGGTAACTTTGGCGTATTCGGTAATTTTGGCGATTCTGGAGGAACTTCTCCTGCGGCTACTTCTCCCGTTACTGTTTCCCTGACGGGCTATGTGGATGTTACCGCAACGGATCTGAATCTTACCTTATCGGATTCAACAGATAGCACCACCCAGACGTTAGCATTATCTGCGAACGGTTCTTATTCTTTCTCCACAGAACTTACCAGTGGAGATTCCTATTCGATCTCATTAGGGGCTTACACACAAGGACAGTCTTGTAGCATCTCTGCAAATGGAAGCGGCACTGCAGGTACTACTGGAACTGCCACCATTGTTTGCGAAAGACAATTAGCGATCGCCGCCGGATGGAAAACTAGTTCTGGAACTCCAGTTTTAAAATTGTTCGGGGTAAATCATTCTGCTTCTCCTTATCTAGTAACAAAAAATCTTTCGATTACAGTTGGGGGTGCGCCTGGCTCTGTTGATCCGGAATTGGTTTGGAATGGGACCAATTATTTACTTATCTGGAAATCTGCAGATACTACCATTAAAGGACAATTCTACGATATTACTCTTACTGCTGTTGCTCCTGCGTTTACGATCTATACCGGGGCCGGCGTAACTATTGGAAAAGTTTCCGCGGCATATAATCCAAGTGGAGAATTTGCAGTTGTTTGGACAGAATCCGCGTCTATAAGAGCTGCTAAATACCAAAGGATCAGCGCCTCTACTGGAGCTCTTGTCGGAACTGCAACGACTATCGCATCTTCGACTAGTACAAATTATTTTAATGCTGATGTAGCTTTGAGTGGCAGCACTTATTATACTGCATTTCGCCAAAGAACAAGTGGTGGTGCAAATTTATTAACTGCCTTTAGTTTCTCTAACGGATCGGCTTCTTCTGTAAAAACGTATACCGCGTCCAATGGTACTGATTCACTTGCTCTGGATTATCCTTCTTTACTAGTACAAGGTTCGAATACCTGGCTGTTTTTTAGCCAAACTGAGACTGACGGTTCCGGAAACGTAAGCGCTTCTAGCTTAAAAATTTCTAAAAATTTCCAAACTTCCCCTGGGAATCTAAGAACGGAAACAAATCCTTATGGATGTGATCCACTTAATAGTAGTGGGGACCAATATATGCTCCCTTCTGCCGCAATCGCAAACAGTACGAATTTACTAGTTTCTTACGATCTATTTTGCGGAGATATGGGAGTATATAACGAGGTTTCAGATCTGCCTGTTACGATCACTTCAGGTGCCGCTGGGATTCCGACAGATTATTCTTCTGCTCAAATAACGACAGGAGCAACTATGGGTTCCTCAATTACTTGTAGAACTAATTCTTGCTTTATCAGTGTCGGTGACGAAAGTGCGGATTATCTTTATCTGTTCGATCCCGATCCTACCACCGGAGGGGACAACGGAACACTGAACCTATACTTGGATGTAGTAAACGGAATCGAATCTCCCGTAACTGTAATTCAATAAACGACAATCACACTTAAAATAAAAAAACTCGGGCACTTGTCTGTGGTCCGAGTTTTTTTTATTTTAGGCAGAATTTACTTCAAAGACTTAATATCTGATCTCGTATTTGAGTTCCCCATTCCAGCCTAAACCATTCCCACCAACGGTCATAGGTTGGTAAGAAGGAGCAAAGCTGAATCTAAAACCGGAGCTAGGTCCTTCCGCAAGGCCTTGCTCTGCTTTTACTCCTAAATAGTAGGAATAGAAGAGCTGTAATCCATAAACGATCCCGAACAAATACTGATAATTATTGGATTCTTCCGCAAGGCCTTGGTAATGATTAAATGCCCCTTTGTTCACCAAGAAGGCTCCGAGCAATCGTTGGGTAGTATTTGCAGGCAAGGAAAGGACAGGATCATTCAATGCAAATATGAAATAATTTCTTGCATTTTCTTCATAAGCGCCTTTGGCCGCACTGAAATCGTTTTGGGCCTTAACAGCTAGATAAGTTGCCCCTAAAACCGCGACAAATGCAGCAGAAGCCCTATATTTTTTATCCGCTTTCCAAATCCCCCAACCTGGAACAACTGCAGATCTAAGCGAATAATCCCAACGAGGCTTTTGGTACCATCTCTGGACCGCGACTTCTTCTTCGGTTTTTTTAGCTTCCTCTTTGGGTTTAACGGGATCCTTTTTTACGTCCTGTTTAGGGGTATCCTTTAAATTCAATTCAGCGATCTCTGTTTTTGGAATGGTTAGCACCTTTCCATCCACTTCGATCTGAACTTCCGTTCGGGTTTGGTTTACGACTTTCCCTTGTATTACTTTTCCGTTTTTTAAGGTTAGGCTAGAGCCAAAAAGGGAATGGGAAACAGTTAGGAAACAAATTGCAAAAAGCCAACGATAAGGCATAATTTATCTTAAATCCCTTTGACCTAGGATTACAGACACAAAAATTGTCTGCCTATACCGTTTTAAAACGGATTCCTTTCTACAAGAAAAAACCGAATTTACTTGAAAAAAGACCGATAGAAAAAAATTTCTATTCTACCGTGTCTGAAACCTTGTTTTTCGAAAAATTATACAATAAAAATAAGGATCACTTGTTTTCATTTATTCGGCGCTCCGTGCAGGATGAATCCACAGCCTTAGACCTATTACAAGACACCTTTTTGAACTTCTTTAAACATTATTCCGGCAAGGAATTACCGGATGAACAGGTCTCTAGGATGATCTTATTTAGAATCTCCAGGAATCTAATGATCAACCACGGAAAGTCCTATTATCAAAAGAACGTTGCTCTCGTTGGTGAGGAAACTTCTTCTTTATTCGGCTCCAAAGGCCAAGGTCCTGAAAGCCAGGTCCTGGACGAAATGGAGGCCCAAAATCTCGGAAAGATCATAAGCGAATTATTGAGCGCCTTACCCGAAGAACAAAAGACCGCTATAGAACTGCGTTATTCTCAAGGCTGTAAATTGGAAGAAATAGCGTCCGTATTGGACTTATCCGTATCTGGAGTTTCCAGACTTCTGGAAAGAGCCGAAAAACAGCTTTTACAAGAGGGAAAGAAGAGAGGCATCCAGCCTTCTTCTTTTCTAAAATCTTAGGATTTTCGCCAAAATATGTATTTCGAACAATTGATTCATTTCGTCAAAAAAGCCATCCCCACTCAAAAAAATGAGCAAGGTACCAGTTGTCAGTTTGTTGATCCAACTGAGCGGGCAGGACAATGTCAAAAGGCCCGGGACTAAGGAAACGGTAAAGAGGATGGAAAGAATGAACCCTGAATTCCAAACATTCGCAGAGCTCCTCAAAAAGTCTCTACCGAATTCTAAGGCACCGGACTTCGATCCAAACTGGATCGGCATGTCGCCTCGCTTCTCTGTGGAGGCAAATATCATGCAATCTCCTACTAAGGACAATGTAGTTCAACTGAGCGGCTCCAAAAATAAAGTATGGTTCTTAGCTGCGGCAGCAATCTTATTCGTAGGGATTGGAGCCGGAACTTATTTCACTATTTTCAAAAAAGAAGCCGCACCTGTAGCCGAAGGCACGCTGCTTAAAGCTGCAGTCGTATTCGTTAAAGGTGAAGCAAAAAATGTAAAAGAAGCTCCCGTAGCATTACATTTAGGCGATATACTTAGCGAGGGCGATAAGATCGTAACCGGCAAAGGTGGATCGGTAGATATCGGTCTAACCGATTCCAGCGTGATCCGTTTGAAAGAAAACTCCGAGTTAGTTCTCAAGAGTTTAAGACAAACAGACGCTTCTCAAATCAGGATTTCCTTAATGTCGGGAAAGATCCTGAACCTAGTCGAAAAGGAAAAGAAAAACGCAAACTACTTCGTAGATACTCCTACTGTGGTGGCTGCGGTCCGAGGAACTTCTTTCGAAGTAAACGCTTCCGATAAAGAATCTTCCGTCTTCGTAGTCGAAGGTGCAGTCGAAGTGACTCCTTTGATCCACGATAAGTCTGAAAGAGCTTTGATTACCGGTGGATTGATCATAGTCACTGACGAAAAAGTTATAGTGATCGAAGATCAAAAACGTGCTAAGGAAGAATCTCCTGAATACGGCGACATGCGTAAGAATCTTAGCGGTTTAGATAAAGAAGTTTTAGCATCTACTCAAAACTTAAAAACCGCTAAGACTGAGCAAGAGTTGGAAGAACTTTATGATAAGAGTATCGAACATATTATCATGAAAGACGGCCGCGATATCAGAGGTGTAGTTGTATCTCAGAAAAAAGGAAAGCTGATCGTCCAAACACTAAAAGGATCTTACATCCTGGACGAAAATTCGGTCGAAAAGATCATCTATTAAAAAAAATTAATAGATAGCTCCTTAAGTAAAGACCCGGGATTGATTCCCCGGGTTTTTTTATGCCTACTCATAATCCACCCACGGGCTTCAACAACTTGAACTTAAGAGCAGATTCTTAGACGGACCATTCCCCTAATTTTCTATCAAAGGAGAAGGAACCTGCTCCTCTGAACAAAAGGGAAAGCGCCGCAGATACAGCCAGAATATGGTATTCAAAACCTTCTCCGCCTTTGTCCCCGAACCAATTCATAAAGAAACCGTAATCTCGATGAGTAAAACCTGCGACTGTCAAAGTGATCGCAAGTCCCAATGCCCAGAACCTGGTTAAAAACCCGAATACAAAACAGATAGTTCCGATAAACTCGAAACCGATTACCAGGACTCCTAAAAAATAAGGAGCGCCTAAGGTTTCGGTAAAGTAGTCCATTGCGGTGTAAAATCCGGAACCTTCGAACCAACCCAATGCCTTTTGGGCTCCATG
Organism: Leptospira licerasiae serovar Varillal str. VAR 010; assembly: GCF_000244755.1. NCBI lineage: Bacteria > Pseudomonadati > Spirochaetota > Leptospiria > Leptospirales > Leptospiraceae > Leptospira > Leptospira licerasiae. The sequence continues at coordinate 159,839 of NZ_AHOO02000005.1, forward strand.
CGGGAAGATACAGATCGCAAGACCCAAGCGGAGAAATACAGGCCCCAAACCTTCTCTTGTTTGAAATAAATTATATAACATGCCGAATGTGCATCCTATTGAACCCATATCGGGTCAGATTTCCATTCTAATTTACATTCTCCGGAGTCCGAAGCGAGCTTAGGGGCCAAAATAGGTTGTCGAAAGGGGTATTTCCGTAAATTTTGGCAATACGAACGCATCGGAAGGTACCTATGTCTGAAGAGACAGCCGAAAAGAAGAACAAAAAAATCAACAAGATGAGCGCCCAAGAGCTTGACCAAGCTTTAAAAGACGCAGTCGAGAAGATGAACGGGGAAACGAGCAAGTACGTACAACATCTTAAAGCGAGAAAAGAAGAACTCGCTAAAAAGAAGTAAGCACTACTTTCAAAACCCGCAAAACCCTCCGCGGACTCGTGCGGAGGGACCTCAAAATTCCCAGGAACCATGCTACAATTCATTGATATCAAGCACCGGTTCGGTAGCTCCACACTTTTCGAAAACTTCTCCTGGCATATAAAACCAGGCTCCAAAATTGCCTTAGTAGGTCCGAACGGTTCAGGTAAATCGACTCTGTTCAAAATGGCAGTAGGAGAACTAAATCCGGAAGAAGGATTAGTTAGCCGCTCAAAACATACTGAGATCTCTTTATTCCAACAGATCCCTGATTTCAATTTTGAAGCAAGAGTGATCGATACTGCGCTCTCTAAACATAAACATTATAATGAATATATAAAGCGTGCCGAGGACATTCATTCTAGAATGGATCACACGGATCACGATTCTCCAGAGTTTACTGCCTTATTAGAAGAACAAAGCTCTTTGGAAGAATACGCATTTACCTACGGCGTCCATGAATTGGAGGCCCAGGCAAAAAAGATCATTGGCGGTTTAGGTTTTTCTAATGATCAAATGGAGAAAAAGGTAAAAGAATTTTCTCCCGGTTACCAGCACAGACTTGGACTTGCGATCGCAATCTTGAATCCAGGAAACCTTCTTCTTTTGGATGAGCCTACCAACCACTTGGACCATGCGTCTAAGGCATGGCTTGCTGAATATTTATCGGATACGAATCGATCTTTCGTTTTGGTGACTCACGACCCTGAGTTTTTGAATGCGACCACGGATACAATTGCAGAGTTGAATCCTTCCGGCGTTCTGGAATTTAAAGGAACCTTAGAAGATTACTTTGAACATAAAAACGAACTCTTGGATAAGTTAAGGCTTCAATTCAAAAAAGAAGAAGCTTATTTAAAGAAGAGGACCGAGTGGATAGAACGTTTCCGCTCCAAGGCTACTAAGGCGAAACAAGTCCAAAGCGTGATCAAAAAGTTGGAAAAAAGGGAAAAGGTGGAAGCGCCTGACGATTCCTTTTGGAATTCCAAAACCGAATACAAGTTCAATTATACTCCTTGCGGCAATCTTTCTTTTAGAATTGAGAACGCTTCCTTTGCTTATGAAAAAACAGGAAAAAACATTTTCTCCAATGCGGAACTTCATGTTTCCAACGGGGATAAGATCGCGATAATAGGTCCAAACGGCGCGGGTAAATCCACATTCTTAAGAAACATATTAGGGATTCATAAATTAACCGAAGGTTCCGTCACTTTCGGACCTAAAACTAAGATCGGCTACTTCTCCCAAAACCATCACGAGCACCTTGATCCTGAAAAGAATCTTTTGGAAACCGTTCTTTCTGTGTATCCGGATCTCCCGGATGTGGAAGCTCGAAAACTGTTAGGCTATTTTTCCTTTAGCGACGACAGGGTTTTCAAAAAAGTAGGACTTCTCTCCGGAGGAGAACAAAGTAGATTAAGATTGGCTCTTTTAGTCCGATTCTCTTCCAATACTCTATTTTTGGACGAGCCTACCAACCACTTGGATTTGGTGGTAAGAGACAATTTGAAACGTGCGCTCCAAGAATATCCTGGAGCGGTCTTAGTCATCTCTCACGATCCCGATTTTTTAAAAGATCTATGTACGAGAACGGTATCCGTTTCAAACGGAAAGGTCAAAGATTTGAATACCAGCTTTTCGGATTATCTAAAATTCCCTCCGGAAGAATTAGAAGCCGAAGGCGGTTTTACAATAAAAGCCCCGACGGAAAACATAAGCAGCGAGAACAAAAGCAGATCCCAGAAGAACGCTGACAAAAATCGGGTTAAAAAATTACAAAAAGAAATAGAACAAATCGAAGCTAAGATCGCTCTATTAGAAAAGAATAAAGCAAACTCCGAGGAACTTCTCGCAGATCCTGAGTTTTATAAAAAGCGCAGTTATCAAATGGAACTAGACAATTACAACGAGACCAAAAAAGAGATCTCTAAGTTGACCGAATCCTGGGAAAAGCTGCAAATCGAAATGGAAGAACTTTCTTCCGTAGTATAAGAATTGATCCATAAGGAGACTGAATGAATCCGAAAGAATTAAAAAACAGATTAGATGCTCGAAAATCGGGAAACGATGACTTTTACCTTCTGGATGTTCGTAACCCGAATGAACAAGAGATCTGCACGATAGATGGAACGGATCTTTTGATCCCGGTTTCTGAATTGCCTGCTCGTATCGGAGAATTGGATTCTTGGAAATCTTCCGGAAAAGAGATCATAGTATATTGCCGTTCCGGAGCAAGATCCGCGAATGCCTGCGGATTCTTAAAATCCACAGGTTTTGCAAAAGTATTTAACTTAGAAGGCGGGATACTTTTATATTCCGACGAAGTAGACCCTTCTTTAGCTAAATATTAAAAGTTTATCATCTACTTGGATAAAAACTTAGAGATAGCCGGAAGAACTACTTCCGGCTTTTCTATATGGGGAAGATGCCCTGCATCCTTTACTAAAATAAATTCTGCGTTCAAAAGTTCCTTCACATACTCCCCTTTTTCCAAAGGAGTGGTATGATCTTGGTCTCCCCAAAAAACCAACACTTGCTTTTTAGTTAATGCCAACTTTTCGAATTCAGACTTAGGCTCTAAAGAAATAATATTTCTGATCGTAGATAAAATAGCTCTTCCGAAACCTTTAAAACTAAGTTGGGTCTCATACTTCTCCACCCAATCGCTTGGAACCTTAGAAGGATCTACAAAATCAGCCGAAATCCCTTTCGGCAAAGAAGGAATATAAACAGCAGAGTTTAAATATTCTCCAACCAAAGGAACAGTAAGAGGGAAAGTATTCGTTTTTGCGGTGAGCGGATCTACTAAAACAACTTTTTTGATCTGATCAGGATGTTTAGAAACGTAATGAGCAACAATAGGACCTCCCATAGAAAGTCCCATAATATCGAAAGATCCATTTATATGCAGATAATTTAATAGATCGGAGACCTGAGTAGTAAACAGGTCCAGATCATAAACTGCATCCGGCCTATCGGAATATCCTCTGCCATAAAGATCGAAACGTAGAACCCTATAACCTGCATCCGTCAGCGATTTTTGAATAGGGTCCCAGATAAAATATGGCGTCGAAAATCCGTGAACTAAGACTACAAGATTTCCTTTTTCGGGCCCTGACAATTCGTAATGAGTCCAGCCCAAAGGAAGTTCCGCAAATTGTCCGGATACTCCGGAACGTATCGATTCGTTTAATTCAATTTTTTCTCTAGAACGTACGAATGGCAAAACGGTAAGTACGATGAGTGCAAATACCGCCAGGCCTAGGAGGAGTTTCTTTTTCATTCTACGTCTAAAAGAATTTTACGGAAAAATAAAAAGCCTTCGTCAAGAGGATCGCCGATCCCTCTTTTTTTCAACATGCCGGTCATATCTAAAACGATGATCCCGTACATCCAGGAATACATTGTTCTCGCTAGAGAAGGATAATCTTCTTCTTTGATCTTGAATTCTCCCGATCTAACGCCCGCTCGGATAGTTTCCAAAAATACGCGGTAACTGGTTGGAAGTTTAGGGAATGCTTTTCTGTGCATATGACCATGAACAGTGTTGAACATTACCTTATGCAGTTCTTGGTTATTCCCTGAAAAATCGTAATAAGCCCTTGCGATTAGGGTTAATTTTTCGTAAGAGTTTTTACCGTTCAGTCTGGAAGCTCTTAGAGTTTCGGTTAACTGAGCTTCTCCCTGAGAAATGATAATTTTGATGATATCTTGTTGGCTCTTGAAGTGAGAATACGGACTTGCTACACTACAATCCAACTTTTCGGCGATCCTTCTCATGGAAAGCCCATCAATTCCCTCTTCGTTCAATATATCCAACGCCGCCTGGACGATGGATTCTTTATTTAAACTATTTCTAGTGCGTCTTCTAGGACGCGTAGCAGCTACTGCAGTCATATTTTTTGCCTTCGGGACATTCGAAAGCCGAGAACGGCTCGAATATCGTCCCCATTGTCCAGTTATCCCAAAAATAGGCAGGATGTTCAAGAGTTTCCTTTTCAAATTTGGGGATTTTCCTAGTATAGGATACAAAAAAGATAGAAACGGACCCCTAGAATGAAAGCAACCGCCTCTTCCAAGGTTAAACCAAAGACCAAAGCCTCAAAAACTACACAACATTCCCCTAAAAAAGCCACAAATACAAAGAGTAAAGTCCAATCCCCTAAGAGGCATTTTCCAGCGCCTTGGTCATTAACAGGAGAAGGATTCCTGTTCCCACTGTTCGGTAGGAAGTCCTACAATTTGGAAATGGCGTTTTTGGATGAAGAAGACCGCAAGTCCTTCAAAGGAGGATTAGGTTCTCTGATGTTAGTGAATTACGAAAGATCCGATGTGGGACCTTATTACGAACTTTTATATATTCCGGGAAATTTCGAACATAAAGAGATAAATTATAAAAGGATCACTCGTATTTTTGTATCCAGCCAAACTTCTGTAGAAGAAGGAATTCGTAATTGGGCCATCCCGAAAGAAAGAGCTGACTTTGTTTGGAAAAAAGAAGGTTCAGTAACTAAGATAGAAGTTTCGAGAAATGGAAAAACTTTTTTCAAAATTAAGATCCGTACATTAGGTTTTAATTTTCCTGTAAGCACTTCTATCCTTCCTTATGTTCTTTTGCAAAAAGCAGAAGATGGATCCAAACTAAGCACTGCGTTTATCGGCACAGGCAAAGGAAAATTTGCGAGAATAGAATCCGTATGGTCGGATGAAACTATCTTTCCAGACTTTATAAAGGGCGGAGGAATGAGAACAGGAATAGGAGCTTCTCCTTTTCATCTCACATTTCCTGTCGCAGAACACGTTGAATAAGCTGAATATTCGAATTTGATAAAATAGTTTTAATAAAAATCCGCAAGGAGCCCTGCTATGAAAAAATTCCGTATAACGATTGTTATTCCGTTCTTATTTTTGTTCTTTTCGAGTCCTAGATTTTCCGGAACAGCCAAACCTCAAATTAAAGATTTTAATTATGAGGCAGGAATGTCCAAAGTAGATATTACGGGACCTCCCACAGGGATCATGTTCTGGGGTTATGCACAAGAGGGACAAAAAGGAGAAGGTATACATCTACGACAATTTGCGAGAGCCTTGGTCATCAAAGATCCAAAGAGCGGAAAAGTATTAGCCTATGTGACTGCGGAATTAGGCGGAGTTCCTCATGAAGTGCAAAGAGATGTAGTCGCCAGATTGAAGAAGGAAGTGGATCCTAATTTTAATTTAGCGAACGTTCTTTTGAACGCTTCTCACACACATAGCGCTCCTGCGGGATTTTTCCATTATATTCAAAATTCAATATATACCACTAAGTTTTTTCCTGAATATTATTCGGTAATCGTTAACGGAATCTTTCAAGCGATCAAAGAGGCTTATTCCAAAAAGGAAATCGCACAGTTATTGATCGGTAGCTCGACCGTAGAAGGCGCTGGGGTAAATCGTTCCTTAGTAGCGTACCAAGCAAATCCGAAAGAAGAAAGAGATAGGTATAATTCGGATACGGACAAAACAATGATCCAAATCTCGGTAAATACGAGAAGAGGTGTGATCGGTATCGTGAACTGGTTCGGGGTGCATACAACAAGTATGACTTTCGACAATCACTTAGTATCTACGGATAATAAAGGATATGCGTCTTATCTTTCCGAAACCGAGGCAGCAAAAAAAGGACAGAAGGACTTTATTGCCATCTTTGCACAAGCAAACGAAGGAGATGTGACTCCCAACCTAAATCTGAATAATACAGGTCCCGGAAAGGATATGTTTGAGAGCACAAAGATCATAGGAGAAAGACAATATCTTGCGAGTTCTAAGATCTTAAACGATGACAAACTGAGAGTATTACCTTCCGGTCTCAATTATACTCAGTCTTTTATAGATATGCCGAATTCGATCGTTCGTAAGGAATTTTCAGAAACTGGAAAAGACGAAAGAACTTGTTTGTCCGCTTACGGATACGCTTTAGCTGCCGGTTCTACGGAAGAAGGAGGAGGGCATTGGCTTTTCCACGAAGGCATGAAGGATGAGGATAGAAAATTCTATATTGATTGGCTGGCGGCAAGACTGCTCCAAGCACCGAGTGAAGATCTAAGGGCCTGCCAAAAACCTAAGGCGATCTTATTTCCAATGGGAGAAACTAAACCCGATCCTTCTCTTTCTCAGATCCTACCGTTGGGCCTTGCCACAATCGGTGATTTTGCTTTGATTGTTTCGCCTAACGAAGTTACTACTATGTCCAGTAGAAGAATGAAAGAAACGGTCAAAAAAGTATTAGGATCCAAGATCAAAGACATTGCTCTTTCAGGGCTGACCAATGATTTTGCAGGATATATAACTACAAAGGAAGAATATTCTACCCAACAATACGAAGGCGGTCATACTCTTCATGGTCCGTTTAGCTTGGATCTTTTTAGACAAGAATATGATAGGCTTGCAAACGATCTTTTGCAAAACAAGGTAAGCACTCAAGGACCGTTTCCTAAAGATCTGAGTTCTACGGTTATAGGCACTAATGTTCCTAATAGAGATAAGATCTCTTCTTTCGAACCTAAGATCAAAACCCCGAATAGGACTATTGCAAAAATCGGAGAATCCGTTTCTTGCGAAGTGAGTTCCATAAATCCGAATATCTCTTATCCAAAACAAAAATCCTATTTTGATGTGGAGAAAAAAGAAGGAGACAAGTGGATTACTACTTATACCGATTCAGACTGGGCTACTAAATTCTATTATAAAAAATCCTTTCTACCCTTATTCGATGATAATATCCGATTGGTTTGGGAAACAGATAAGAACGATTCTCCTGGAGTTTATAGGCTAAGACATTCTTCCTTCTATATTAACAAAGAAGGGAAAGAAGTCCCATTCTCCATTGATTGCCCAGAATTCGAATTAAAATAGTATGACTCGAAAACGATGTAAATTGGAATGGTAGTACACCGTATTGATCTGCAGTTAACGACTGCATAATGTTAATATTTTTAGGACTGGAAAAATGGAAGAAGCAGTTTTATTGGACGGGATCCGCACCCCTTTCGGAAATTTCGGCGGAACATTAAAAGACGTAAGCGCAGTGGACTTAGGAGTTTTGGTCTCTAAATCCTTGCTAGAAAGAACAGGAGTTAATCCTTCCGATATAGGCGAGTCTATTTTCGGAAACGTAGTCCCTACAGGTAAAGAAGCCATCTATTTAGCTAGGCATATTGGACTCAAAACCGGATTACCAATTACTGTTCCCGCTTTGACCTTAAATAGACTTTGCGGTTCCGGAATGGAAGCAATCATACAAGCAGCTAAAAAGATCTATTTGGGAGAATCGGAAGCAGTTCTCGCAGGTGGATCCGAATCCATGAGCAACGCGCCTTATGTTGTGCGTAACGCAAGATGGGGAGTCAAATACGGTTCTGCCGAGTTCGAAGATTCATTAGAGCAAGGATTAACCGACCAATACGTTGGTCTTATCATGGGCGCAACTGCAGAAAATCTCGCAGACCAATATAAGATCAGTAGAGCGGAACAGGACGAATGGGCAGGGATTTCTCAAACCAGGGCGGAAAAAGCAACGGTAGAAGGTAGACTAAAAGAAGAGATCCTTCCCGTAACTGTAGGCGGAAAAAAACCGGTTACATTAGAAAAAGATGAATTTATCAAAGGCGCCGCTTCTATCGAAAAACTTTCCGGATTAAGGCCTGCCTTCAGAGAAGGTGGAACGGTTACCGCAGGAAACGCATCCGGTCTGAATGATGGAGCTGCCGCGACAATCGTTACTTCAGCTTCTTACGCTAAAAAGATCGGTAAAAAACCCTTAGCAATCATCAGAGGATACGGACACGCGGGATGTGATCCTGCGAAAATGGGGATCGGACCCGCGTTAGCAATTCCGATCGCTCTTAAAAAAGCCGGTTTAAAACTTTCGGACATGAGCCTTGTAGAAGTAAACGAAGCGTTTGCAGCTCAGTATCTTGCGGTCCAAAAAGAATTAGGCCTAAATCCTGAGATCACAAACGTAAACGGTGGAGCAGTTGCGATAGGACATCCGCTCGGAGCAAGTGGTGCAAGAGTAACCATAACTTTGGCTTACGAACTTAGAAGAAGAAAGGCAAAATACGGAGTCGCTTCTCTGTGTATCGGCGGCGGTCAAGGGATCGCTATTATTCTAGAAAATCCGGAAGCATAATAAAAAAAGACTATGTCCTGCTCGTTTGCAGGACATAGTCCAGTTCTCACTTCCCTAGTTTACGCTTTTATAATCTATTTTCCAATTCAAAAACTTCTGCTAACAGTTCGTAAGAACGAACCCTATCTTTAAAATCGTAGGTGATCGTAGAAACCACTACTTCATCTATTCCATATTCCAGAGTCAGATCTAAAATCCTTTTTTTAACCGTATCAGGAGTTCCGACGATCATTCTACCCCGATTATGTAATAACCTGACCCTTTCCAAATCCGAATATATGTAAGGCTTAACTTCTTCGTAAGAAAGTATACCCTCGCTAATTCCTTTTTCAATATTTAAAAGTTGCCTGTCCATTACTGCCTGTAGTTCTTCCGCCTTCTCCTTTGTTTCCGCGCATAAAACAAAAATACCCACACTCGCCTGAGGGGAGGAAAGAGCTTCGGAAGGTTGGAATCTTTCTTTATATGCCCGGATACTTGCGTATCCTCCTGTCGGATTGATAAATTGTGCAAACGATAAAGCCATTCCAAAATGAGCGGCGATTAAAGCGCTTTCCCCGCTGGAAGTTAAGATCCAAAGTTCAGGGCAAGTTTCCGCGACAGGGATGGCCTTTACTTTTTCTTGAATGGAATCCGGCTCCGCATTGTCCGTCAAGAAATCTCGTAAGTCCATCAATTGTTGGATAAAATCATTCTGAACAAAACTGTTGGAAGGATTCAATATAGCAGCCGTTAGTCGATCTCCACCGGGAGCTCTGCCAAGTCCTAAGTCTATCCTTCCTGGAAACAAAGTCTCGAGCATCCTAAAATTTTCGGCCACCTTAAGAGAACTATGGTTCGGAAGCATGATCCCACCTGAACCCATGCGGATACCTTTCGTTTCACCGGCAAGATGTGAGATCAAGACCTCGGGAGAAGACCCAGCCAGTCCCAAAATATTATGATGTTCCGAAACCCAATATCTATGATAGCCAAGCTTATCTGTAAGTTTCGCAAGTTCAATCGTCTCTTGGACCGCCTGAAATGCGGTCCCACCTTTACGAATTGGAGACTGATCTAAAACGCTTAATCGTATCATATTAGAATGCAGATTTGGGTATCCATGTATTGTTTTCCATTACTTAGACGAAGCTAACGTGAGACTAGGCAAAAACGGTTTTATCCGCGACTTGGCCTTAGGTCGGCCGCTAATTAAATCTTAAGAGTTTTTGTAAGATATTTTACAGCAATTTTCGGGTTGTGTGAAATTCAAAAAATCTTTTATACTTAGACAAAGAAATGATCCTAATAAAAGAAATCCAATCCCCTTTAGGAATACTTATCGCAGGAGCGGTGGAAGAAGGTCTGTGTCTTTTGGAATTCACAGAAAAAGAGAGATTAGAACTCCAACTTACTCGGCTCAAAAAAATTTTCGGAGAGGATGTCCAACCGGGAGAAAGTAAGTTTTTCTCTATATTAGAAGAACAGCTTAAGGAATATTTCGAAGGTAAAAGAAAGGAATTCGATATCCCACTCATAGTTTTAGGCACCGACTTTCAGAAAAAAGCATGGGAGGCGCTACATTCAGTCGTTTATGGAAAGACAAATTCTTACGAGTCTCAAGCGATAAGGATCGGGGACAAAAATGCGGTCCGTGCAGTTGCAAAAGCCAATGGAGAAAATCGGATCGCCATATTGATCCCGTGTCATAGGATTGTCGGCAAAAGTGGTGATCTAACCGGCTATGGTGGAGGTCTCTGGAGAAAAAAATTCCTGCTAGAATTAGAGCAGAAATTTTCCGATTCTCCTACCTTACCTTTTTTCCAAGGTGAATGACGGAAGCAATGCTTCCCGGAAAAGTAAATCCCTCAAATGGAGACCATCCGCTTTTACTTTTTATATCTTCTTTTCTGAATGTAGTCGGAGTTTGGAAATCCAGAACGGTAAAACTTCCGCAATAACCTTCTTCTATTTTTCCGAAACCTTTTCCGTATTCCTTAGGCAAAAACTCCGCAACAAAATCTCCAGGATTCTCCGCGCATATTTCGGAAATTTTTTCCAAAGAAACACCTGCTGTCTTATGCAACCAAGTCACGAATAAAGAATAAGTATCCAGCTGGGAAATACCGGATGTACCCTTTAGTTTTTCTTCTATAGAATGAGGGGCATGATCGGTGGCTAAGAAGTCAATCCAACCTTCTTTGACTCCTTGGAGCAGAGCTGCTTTGTCCTCTGGTCCTCTTAGAGGTGGATTCATCTGGAACCAGTGACGGTTTTCGTCGGTGAGCATGGTTTTGTCAAAATAGAGATGAGTAGGAGTTACTTCGCATTTCACTTTAACTCCTCTCTTGCGGGCTTCTACTATCTTCTTCAAACCTTCTTCCGTTGAATAATGGCATAACTTCCCTACCAGGTCGTATTTTTCGATCAGATAAAGCGCAAAATCGGTCGCCAAAGTTTCCGCAATAGCGGGTCTTCTGTCTTCATGATATGTTTCGTTTTGGTTCTTCTCTAAAATTTCAGGATCTTCACAATGAAAACTAACGTTACAACCTTTATAATGTCGGATTGTCTCCTCCAACTGCTCATTGGAATAAAAGAATAATTCGCCGACAGAAGGACCCATGAATGCTTTATATGGAACATGCGCCTTTAGAGGTTTGGTATGAGGACCTATCCCCGCATATAAGGTGATCCGAACAGGAGAATGATCTGCAAGTTCTCTTTTTTTTGAATATGTAATATCGTCGGTCGGAGGGATCGGATTATTAGGCATGTCCGCAATATGGATCACACCTCCGTTGATCGCAGCATTTCCTGCGGATAAAAAATCCTCTTTGTATTTATGTTTTCCGGATTCGTCTTCTCTAGCGTGCACATGAATATCGCCGAACCCCGAAAAGATCACAAACTTGTCAGGATCGAATGCAAGCTCCTCCGCATTAGAAGATTGTAATACTTTACCCTTCTGGACGGAAAGTATTAGGCCCGTTTTCGGGTCCAGCTCCACGGTTCCTATAAAAGATCCTTTTGAGTTTTGGAATTTTCCTGAAATTTTCCGGATTTGAGGCGCCATTAGCCCAGTTTATCTCAGGCGCCTTTTTTTTCTATCGCATTTGTCCGCGAGCGTTACTATAAGTGCGAATGAGCACTAAAACTGTAACTGAGCAAGTATAACCTCACCCAGTAGTAGCGATCCAAGTCCCGTTCACGCGAGCGGCAACCCCGTACAGAACGCCACCAATCGGGTTAATTCCACCGAGGCCGTGGCCGTGGATACTATAACCCTGACCAAAGCTAATACCGTACGCAATCCGGTAAACAACGATCGTGCCATCCACATTCGGAATGCCATCAGTCTGATCAAAATTCTTACCTTCACCATAGTAACTGATCTTGTACACTTGCGCGAAACCAGAATGAGTATGATTGATTGGAGCGAATACGCTTCCTAAATTATTGATCTGAGATTGAAGCCCTGTGTCTCCGTTTTGACGAGCAGTTTCTTCTGTGCTCATCCAAGAAGCGAGAGCATTCAAGGCACTCACGACGCTGGATCTGAGAGAACCAGTAAAACGTTCTACAAGCTCCGCTAAAGAACCGATCTTAATGTCGGAGACGAGTTTAGAATTTGTGATGGAATTGTTTCGAATGATTTCTTCACTAATTCTACGCCAAGAACGGAGATCTTCGAGAATAGTCACTGTCCCAACCAAAGATCGGATTTTAAAGAGAGGAACATCACCCTCTTCTAAAGATTCTTTAAAGAGAACATCGAAGGAGTTTTTGCGATAAGTATTCGCATAACCAGTAGAGTCCAGATAAGTAGAATTTTCCGTCACAAATTTATGGCGCAATACTACAAACGAATCGGCATTCGGGCGAGAAACGATAAGATCAGTAGAAGCGGGAAAAACGATCCGCTTACCTTCAGGATCGTAAGCGATAGTGACAGAGATATTGACAGTATTTGGATTCTCACCAGGAGTAACTTCACCACCGGAAATGATTTCACCGCTGAATAGATCCGAATTCCTGTTTAAAATTTCGGATTCTAAATCATCTTGTTCCCTTTGAAAGTCGCCTTGGAATACGGGCTTTCCATTCGAAGGGAAATTTAAACCACCAAGTTTACTCATAAAAAACTCCTAATATACCAGCCAATAACGTTCCGACCCCAATGGTCCTTCGCTGAGTTTAGTTCCTTTCCATACTTGTCCTTCCGAAGAAACAGGAAGCGGATCTAACGAATCCAGTTCTTCCCAAACCTCCCAAACATTTCCTCCGATATTCGTTGCATTCAGGATCCGAATCAGATTTTGACGGTTTGTTTTGTTCGTGGACGGAACGTAAATTCGAAAAGCATGAAAGCAATAATCGCGGGAACCCAAAATTGATCCGATAGGATCTCCCATTCGGTATTGATAATCGTAAACTTGCTCGACTAAAATTCGATCTATCGAATGTCCTGTGACTCTTGAAATTAAAGCTCTCTTAGTTGCGATCGTTGCGGGGAGTCTTTTGTATTCTAGTACGAATAAAATTTGCAGAAAATAAGAACTGTCCTTTTCTCCTGGACTCCGCAATAGTCCGTAACGTGCACCCCACCAATCGAGACCTTTCCCAGAAGCGGAATCAAGCCAGATCTGTTGATATAACCAGTTCGCTCGATTTAAGCGTTCTTGGAGAACGATTAGAAATGCAAAAAGGATTCTATACCAAAGACTATTGGATAGTCCTCCCGTTCCATCGGCATTCATCTCCTCGGGTGATGGTGTAGTTTCTCTGATCGTTCTTCTCATGTTTTTCCAAATCAAAGAATCGAATGAAAAACGAAACCGACTCATCCAGAATACACCGTTGCAATAATATCGAAACTTGGACCTTTAACAGCGAGGCTTCCCGGAGAGATGAAAATATTATCCTCGACGTCCACATCGCACTGAACTGCATCGGGGAGATTCAATAGGCTGGAACGGAGCGAGTTCGTAACGAAGTCGTCTCCATCTTTTAAGCCAAAGAAGAATGTTTCGGCCAAGTTTTCCAGAGTAATGGAATCCGGAATGGATTCGGAGGAAGCGAAGTAAACGTTAAAGACCTTATTGATCTCAACCGCATCGATATTTTCACAAACGACTTTTGCAGTCCCCCCCGGATTCTTGTCTTCATCGTCGAAATGATCCATTACACTTTGAAGTTGGGATCCGGATAAAGTTCCACCCGCGCCTTTCAAAAGTAGCTTCACAACGCCGGGGATCCCGATCGCTTTACTACTCTTGAAAATAGCTCTTTCTACAAAAGAAAAACCTAAAGCTTCCGTGACGTACCATTCCGGCGTCCACATAGAACTGGATTTGATCTCTGCTTCTCGGATACGAGCACGAACACTTGGTATTGTTTCGCGATCCCTTGCTACGAATTCGGGAGTGGAATACGGGTTGTATACCACATCGCAATCTTCGATGTAATCGACAATTTCTGAAATCGCATTTTGAACAACGTTTCCCTTTGTTCCGGGCTCTAAAGCTTCGCAAAGGACTTCCACTGTATAGAATCCTCTATCATCAACGGTTGTCGTGGGGAGAAGTGTCGAATCTTGAATGATTTGGAAGAGGATTTTTCTGTCGGCTGTTCCGATAACTTTTCCAATCGGTATGGTAACACTATAAGGCACGGGAGTTTTTGAACCGATTCGGATCTTATGCCTTGCTAACGTTTCGTCTTTCCATTCTAGGCCGTATCGTTTTAGCCATTCGTGAAGATCCTCTTCCTCCGAAGTGTGGTAGTGGATTGCTTTTTGAAGAGCAAGGAGATTCTGGTCTAGGAACAAGAAAACAGCATTTGCCAAGGCTCTCAAAATCGTACTAGCTTTCGAAAGTTGAGTAAGGTCCAAACTTTCGAAGACTTTAGATCCGGTAATATTCCGTTCTATTTCTCTTTGGACGTTCGATTTTGTAGTGTAAAGGATCATATTAGTTATGGTGAAGGTGGATCATAGAACGGAATGACTTTGGGAGCGTTTTGATAAAATATCCTTAGATAGCCCGCTGGATTTGCAGGCAAGGCTGGAGCGGATCCCGATTCTGCGTAGGGCTCACTTCCGGAATCGAAATTTGGAGTTCGTAATGATTTACGATAAATTCCCGATGAACCACCGAACGCTGCATACACGCTCGATTCTACCAAGGCAGAAGCGTCTGGACGGTAGGAAATCGTGCCACCTAATCCTCCTGCTACAGCGAAGCTTCCCTGTAAAAGTGTTTCATTGATCGCATCCAGATAAACCGTTACGTTTGGATGAATCTCCATGAATTGGAAATGCGAATCGTATGTATTGGAATTGTTATCGATTACTATTTGAGCTAAAGCAAACGGAGAAGCTGGATCTTTTGATATGGAAAGAAACGAACAAGCTGTCGTATTATCCCAAATAAATTGGGAGTTTTTGAAATTTCCATATAAGAAGGAAATCGCTTTCGTAACTAAGGGGACAGACCTGCCAGTAACGTCTATTACGCAATCTTGAAATGTAGGCATCCCAGTGAAGAGAACAAGATCCGAAGTAAGATCAATGCTTACGTTTTTAAGAAGCGATCCTTTATCCATTCGGATCGTAGTTTCGAAGTCGAGATCATAGGTTCCGTCCGGAATAGAGAATTTGTTTCCCGTAGATAGAAAGGAAGAATCGAGTAATATCGTTTTCGGGAAACCATGTAGAGAAGAAATCGCAGAATATAACGATGCCCAGTCGGTAAACACGTTGCCGCTTGGTGTTCCACCGGGTTGATAGATAAAAAGTTGCAGTTCTCCGATTCCACCACCTCCGCTGGAATTCCAATCGTCTTTTTCCGCTTGGGTAACGAACTGGTGGTCAGGATCCGTAGAAATATCCGATACCGGAATCGGTCCGGTGTTCCTTTTATTTTGATTGAGACGATAAACAGTTCCGGCACTTGCGACTTTATCCGCAAGTTCGGAATTGAAATCATCTACGATATCGGAAAAAGGAATCTTTGAGGTAGATATTTCATCGATTACATCCTTATTGGCTTTGATGAAGTTTACGATTTCTTGGAATGTATCAAGATCCGTATCATCAGAGTTCAAAAGAGATTGTATCGCGTTCAAAGACTGGCGTAAAGAGGCGACTTGAGCGGCGGAGACTGGCTTGTTTGTAGAGGAAGAGGTATCGGAATCGATTACATCCGCTTCCGTAAGTTGGATAACATTCAAAACATTTCCGAGTCCTACTTGTTCTTTAGTCACTGAGTGAGGATTGTCGTTTCTATTTTCATGCTCCGACAAGTCGGCTTGAACTCCGGAGATCGCATTCTCCCGATTTTCTGTTTCGGTTTGGATTGCACCTGTAAGATTTTGATCTGCGTTTTCTCGTTCCGTTTTTTCCTGTAAAACGGATCCCGCGATCAAGTTTTGGAGTGCTGTGGATAGATTGGAGATCGCATTAGAAATTTCGGTATTTGTCTTTAAGCTGGACCAAAGAAGATTTGGAGAAGTGACGTTATCGTTTATGAATTGAGAGAAGTTATTTAAAAGTTCTTCTTCAAAACTTTCTGCATCTACACCTCCGGGAAAAGTTCCGAAAGTAAGACAGTAAACGAGTATCAAAAGTTTCTCTTCGAAATTGGAGCGAGCCCAAAATTTAGCGGCTTCTTTTAAACCTTCCGCCTCGGCTGGTGGAATAGAGTATTTTAGAATGAAATCCTTTATATTCATTTAAGTACCGCCAAGACTGATTGAAAGTTCCTCGCCGGATTTCAGTCGAAAGGAAATTCCAATTCCTTTATCTAAGGAAGACACTTCGACGGTGGATTGGTCGATTTGGGGAAATTGTGCGAGGATGCGATATGCGTCGTTTAATCTTTCTTGCGGACCGCTTTCATCTTCTTCGAATAGATGTTTTCTTTGGAGGCTATAGAATTCCGGAAAATCAATGTCGTCCGCAAGTGTCATATCGAATGCTTCGATTACCATAGAGCGAACGGCGTCCAATTCGGATTCGTTTGTTGCAAAATCGAAAGTTTTCGAATCGAGTAATAGATCTCCGGAGATTTCTTCTGTAAGCAAGTCCACGAGAACAGACTATTCACTCGTAAAGGTTGTGCAAGCGGTTCGAATTTTAAGGATCGAATATGTCCGCAATGTCCTCTTTTTTTGAGCCTTATATTTTCCCGTATTTAAAACTCACGACTTTTAAGTCCGGAGGAACTTGGGGAATCGGAAGAGATTCGATTGCAGAAGAAAGACCCGCCTTGTAAGAAGCTCCCCCGTCTGTTGGAGTCGTCGGTGCATTTTGGATCGCTGTATAAAGAGTTTGCAAAGAAGAAACGATCTGATTCATCCAGATTTCCAAAGAATTTGTATCGACTGCCTGAACGGATCCTTCTCCAAACTTGAATCCGGTTTCGTCGATCTCGATGTCCCGCATTTCCATGATGCTCGTTTTAACTTTTGCGATTTTGTTAAAACCGATCGCGACTGCACGGGCCGCACTGTTATCTCCAAACAAAATGACACACCGGCTTCCTGGCATCGGTTTTATGGGCCAAAACCATCGGATGTCTTCCTTATTTGCATTATTTATCAGGGCGGTGAGTAGTCCCGGTTTTCCGGATTCGTCTGGTTCACTTTGGACTCTTACGACGGTTCCCATCGTTGCCCAGTTGATAGTGTACTCACTAAAAAATAGAGTTACAATGTCCGATGCAACACTCATGCGACCCCCACGAATTTTACGACCGCAGGATAGATGAGTTGGCGAAACTGAGCATTTTGTGCGGACCAGGTTTTTACGACTTTATCTACAAAGATTTCCTTAGTTCTTTCTTTGTCGTTCGGATCCTCGAACCGGATAATTTCAGAGTGTTGGACCGATGGAGCACCGAAGGTCTCGAAATCTCCCACAAGTCCTTTTCCTGCGATCTCATGATAGACTTCTTTTGCCCGTTTTAACAATTCGGCATAGGAAATCCCATCGATGTCGAAAACGATTTCTTCTCCTTTCGCTTCGGTATAAGTGACCTGTTGCATTCTTCCCGAATCTTTATTATAACTCCTTAATTTTACCGTTACGTCTCTGCCTTCTCTTGTGGAAAGATTATCTTTGATCACATTGTGAGCCAGATGAAAACGTTTCGGTTTCGGAGGAATAGTAAGTTTCGACGGACTTTGAACGTAAAGGATCCCTTTTCTAAAAAATGCGTCTATTCCGTATTTCTTTAGTCTTGTTAAGACGTAGGAGGCTCGTCTTCCTTCTGTGGTGATGTCGTAGCTTACTCTTGTAGATGCGACGGAGGGATCAATTTTGGTCAATGTTCCCGGAAGAATGCACCGATTTACAAGAGAAGAAACGGTCATATTGTCTACATTAAAGTTTATAGTCTTTAATTGCAGATCAAACATTCCGTCCCGGCATACGATTTCTAAGGGGAGCTTGGGAGATACACTCACCACTGTTCCTTCAAATTCTAAACTTTCCGAATAGCCTTCATACCAAGCATACCATTGGACGAGATCTCCCTTTTTGACGCTTTCCCTAGCCCAGCCCTTCATTTTAGGAAGTTTGATTGTAAGTTGAGAAGACGGTTCATTTCTTCCGCTGACAAGTTCGGCCTCTAAGATTTTGTGCAAAACCATTGTCCCAATGCGAAGACGTTGCTTCATAACTAAGGCCATATTTTTAGCCTCTCTTTTGCAGCTTGGAAAGTCCTACGATCAACGAGTGCAGGAATGATGATTTTGTTTCCGACTTCATATCGGAGAATTTTACGCTCGTTCTCAATACGGATCCGTTCGCAAAAATGTTCAGTGAAGTAATACAAGAGACTCAAGGATTCGTAAGTGTCTGTTTCCAATACAGTATGATCAATAACCGAAGTTGGAATATCCATTCTGATCCGAAGAGGGATTCCTTCTTTTAGTTTATCGGTCCAGTCGAAGCCTATTTTTCTATTTAGATGAGTGTTCGTATCTCGGATGAGTGGCCAGATTGTCCAATCTCCCCAATAAGATGCAGCAATCCTTTGGAGAGTGTCGTTTTCGCGTGCGAAGTGAACTCTTTCGATCATAAGGGAGGAGTCTCCAAATCAAAAAGAGGATCATCACTTACAGCCTCAATCCTGCACGGAAGTTCGAAAGCTCGGTCCTCGTCTGGGAATTCTATCCGTGTCAGTAGTATATAAAAAATCTTTAATGCGTTTATTTTTGGGTGAATGATTGATAAGGATTCTTCTTTCTTCCATTTGGATACCACATCCCGCATTTCGGAGATTGCGCCAAGCTGAAGGCCGGTCGAGCTTACGAATTCGAATTCGATTGTAAGAAGCCAGTCGCGAAATCCTACGACCTCTTTTATAGTTCCCTCCATGCCGTTGATGGAAGTTTTCGAATAGTTCTTTTCTTGGGAAGCCGTGACTTTTGTTCCTCGGGGACAAGCGTATCCTTCGATCATAACAGGATCCAAGTCGCTTCCAGTAACAGCTAAGAACTTTCCGCCTGGAGAAGGATCTAAAATCATTTATCCCCCCACCGGAAATCCAAAACCAGGCGAGAGTGGATTCCCTTTTTCAGCGGATTTTCGGATTGCGTCTTCGAATAAGTTACCTATGAAAAGACCAGATTCCCTATAACCGGAAGAATTATTCTGGAATGTTACTTTATCAACGAGGCTCTTGATTGTGATTTGGATGGCCTGTGCTCCCATTCCTCCCGGGATTCCGCTCAATGGACTGTTTGCGAGTCCAGAAGAATCGAATTTAGGAAGTTCTAATGCTTTGGAGTATTGTGCATCCTTCTTTAAATCCAGTTTTGCTCCGCCTGTTTGTGTGAGCATTCTATCTTTTCCGCTCATTCCCAAGGAATCAAAGACGGTATTTGTAGCGGAAACACTCGGACTTGCAGGAGTCGGTACTGTGATCTTTTGGTCTTTTGTGGTTCCAACCGTTACCTTGTCTCCACCCATACCAAAGAATTCTTTTACCGCTGAAACTGCTTTGCCAATCCATCCCACAATCGATCCCCAGTTGTCCTTGATCTTAACAAGAGCGGCAATCGTCCAACCGATCGGACCCGTGAGTAAAAGGATGGCTGATACTAGATTCTTGTTTTCATTCCATGCTTTGGAAACGGCGGAAGTCCATTCATCCCAATAGTAGATCGCGGCGGCAACGACTCCCACTGCGAGTAGGATCCCTGCAACTACCCAGGTGATCGGATTCGCCCAGAAGGCCGCATTCAAGAGTGTAGTTGCAAAGGTTAGTGCTTTTGTCGCTCCTGCTTGGATAGCTTGCCAAGCCGCAAGTGCTTTTGTTTTACTCGTTACAATTCCATAGACAAAACTTAGGGCCATCCAGGAGTAAGTGGCGAGACCCACAATTCCGATCAGTGCGTATTCTGCTACGGTCAAGGCGATTGTCGCGGTTTTATTTGCCACTTTCGCAATCCAGTTTTTTACGGTAGCCGCTGTATTAAACAAAGTGGCCGCCGCCGCAGAATTAGTAACGGCTGTATACATTCCAATGACTCCGACAAGAGTAAGAAAGGATCCACCCAAGAATAGCACAACGGACCCGCCGAATACAAGATAGGATACAAATTGCTTTAGTGTCGGATTTGCATCCAAAAGCCTCGTAACTCCGGAAAGCATATCCGCAAATCCTTTGGTGACGGATAGCAGGGCTCCATTTCGAATCGGCTCGGAAAGACTTGCCTTTAATGCTTTCCATCCGCTTTCTGCTCTTCCGATTTGAGAATCCAAATCCTCCAAATTTGTTCCGGCCATCTTATTTAAGGCGTCCGCTGTCCCGCTCAGATTTGCGTCTTTGATCTCTGAGATGGAAGTTTTCAATTCTCCAATTTTTGGAATTAAGTTTTCCACTGCGGCGACAGCTTCCTCGGAGCCGAGTGCTTTTTTGATTTCGTTTCTTGCATCCAGTTTTAGAACTTTGTTCCCCGTTGCCTGATCGACTATAAAGGATTTAGAATATTTCTTGTTCAGTTCCTCCAAAAGTGCTGGCATTGTTTTGATTTGGCCCTGCGCATTCTTAGCGTTCAGTCCTAGCTTTTGGAATCCTTCTCCTGCCGTACTTAAAAAAGCTCGATAACTTGTTCCAGCGACTCCCGGTTGCATCGTATTTTGGAGTAAACCGAGAACACTCATTTGCTCTTCTAAAGTGACTCCCATTCCGGCGGCGGTTGCTCCGAGGGACTGGATGGCCGCTTGCATTTTCGCGCCATCCGTTTTAAATTTTTGAACTGAAATAGATAGAGTATTCGAAAAACGTAATGCAAAAGCCGCATCCGATTCGTTATACATTTTCTTAAATTGTGCGTGGGTTGTACCAAAGAGATCCGCAAGACCTGCAAAATCTCCTTTGGTTGCAATGGCCGCTTGCCCCAAAGCTTTCGCTACACTAGAAAGTTCCGCAGGGTTTAAACTCGAAACTGCGGATTTGATGTCATAAATACCTGAAAGGAACGTTTCTTGTGCGATCCCAAGATCCCCGGTCATCCCGCGAACCTCAGAGGAAATTTTAGTCACTTCTTCTCTGGAAACTCCTAAAGACTCTATATTCTTTTCGAGTTTACCCGCTTCTCTTCCTGCATCGATAAGAGACTTAGAAAAGTAGAGTCCAGCGGAACCGTATTCGAGCATACGTTGGCCCGCTTTGGCAAGTCCCATAGAACGATCGAAAAGTTGAGCAGACGCACTTGTGTCATCCATACTTTTCCGAAGAGATTTCCAACGGCCTTCGATTTCACCGAGTCGACCGGAAACATAGTCTTTGAGGCTTAAAACGACCCCTAATTCAAAGGCGTCCATCCACTTCTCCAAAGGAGATATACAATGGATGTGAAAAGATTAGTTGCGAGGGGAAGGTATTTTAAAAATCTGTTTTTGTTAAAAGGAATGACAATCAGTGCCGGAACAATTCCAAGCAAAGGGAAGAGGGATAAAAGATGTAAAAATCCGTAGATCACCCCGGCAAACGGAATTAGATCGCTTGCTTTCGGGTTCTGTGAATCATAGCCTTTCCAGTCCTTTGCCATTTCCAGTTTTCCTAATTCTAAATTACCAATAACCCCGGACAAATTCTTCACCGACTAAAGGCTTTTGCAATGCCTTTTGCGACCCCCGCCGCAATTATATCGATGATCCTTTCTTGAGTCCATTGTAGGTCCTTACTTCGTTTTGCAACTTCCTTCGCATCGAAGGGATCCGGAAGAGAATCCTCGGGAAAAAGAAGCCTTATCAGATTTTCAAACGCACCGATTCCCGAATGGATTTCAGCTTCCCGATCCTCTAAAGCTTTTTTGAAATTGCCTCTTGATTTACTTTTGCAAGATCGAAAAGTTTTCTGCTAATCGCCGCCGCAAGGCCGGGCGCACCCGAGTTTATCCAACCTCGGAATATCTCCGCAGACGGATACACCAAACAACGTTGCACGAAATCTATATCCGACTCGATCGGATCCAGTTTCTTCGCTCTTTCGGATGCAGAAGATAGAATCTCCTTGGAAGGAACGCGGCAAAGTGTATGGAATTCTCCTTCCACCGCTAAGTGATGTAACCCTCCCTTGTCTGAAAGAAACTCTTTGATCGCATCAATTTCGACTTGGTATTTCTGTAAAAATTCCTCGTCCACGGGGATATAGGTATTCGGCAACTGTGCGACTGCTTCCCTATAATCGTCGTATTTCTGTTTTCCCTGCATTTCCATTTTGACTCCTCCTTATTTTAAGAAAACGTGATGATCGGATAACTCACTACGGCGAAATCCATATCTGTTTCGGAAACGTCGGATCCCACTTCCGTCGGTAAGTTGAATTTCATGATCTTTACGGCTGGAACTACAAGAAGAAGTGTTCCTCCTTCTACTTCGCAACGCGCGGTCAACGGAGAAGGAGGAAGTTTTAGTAAGTCGCCTCCAAACGGAGCCGCAAGCTGGATCAAATACTTTAACTCGTCTATTTCGATCGTTGCTTTTGCGGATCGTTTATAGCTTTTTACGGACCAGCTTACAGGTTCTCCTCCCTTTCCTAATTTAAAGGAAATGTCGGATTCGTATTGGATATCGAATTTCGAGAATTTTATGAGTTCTCGCCCGAATAGGGTTAAGGTAAAATTTTCGAAACTGATCGCTTGAGGTAAAATATCACCGGGTTTCATTCTCTACTCCTTCTTTATCCTAGTACGAACTCGGTCGTCCATTGGATCGTATCGAGCCTATCTTTGATCTTCATCTTCATGGTTGCCGGAAGGACCTTTTTCTCACCGACCTTCTTGATTGTTCCAAAGATGATTTCGTGGCCGGAAATTTCCGCCTCTCCCGGACGTTCCATTTCTTCGGAGACTTTCTTATCCACCTCGGCCTTGATCGCATCTAAGCCGCCGGATCCAGAATTTGTTTCTGTGTCCATTTTAAGGAACGGTAAGGATCCCCGGTAAACAATCCGGTGCATCTTGTTTGCTCTTCTAAGTTCCGGAATATTTTGGAAGTCCGAAGCCGGTGGAGCCATGAGATTATCGCTTGCAATATACACTCCTTGCCAATCCGGATAAATCTTGAGCATGGTAAGGCCAAGATCATCTAACGCACCAAGATAGTTCTTATATCCTTCGATCCAGTAACGGATCCCGATAAAAGTTCTGGATTTGTTCTTTGCAACCCAGGCCGCACTTACGTTTACCCTGGATGCGGCAAGTCTTGCACAAAGAAAAGTTGCCGCGTTTCTCCATTCTCCGATCGAGTCGGCTAATTCGAGAGAGGCATTCCATCCTCCTTGGGAATCGGTTCCGCCCGGAATGTAGCGACCTTCCGCACCGATTACGGCAATCCTTTCGTTTTCGTAAGAGTCCCATTCGTCTTGCATCCGAAGAAAATAGGATTCTACTGTCTCTGCGGTTTGTTTTCTTTCAGTTTCCAAAACTCCGAAAATTCGGAAAAGGTTTTGAGTTCTCATCTCTTCGAGTAGAACAGAAACGGAGACCGCGAAAGCCCGATTGACTCCTCCAATATGGTGGAACCAGTAAAAAGGATTATTTCCTTGATCGATTGTTTTTAAAACTTCGATTGCGACTAAACGTTTGGCCGCAGACGCAGTCGGTCCTTTGATATTAAAAGTAAAGGTATCTCCAACCTTGAAGGTGTCTGCTTGCGCAGTTGTGTCGTTTGTAAAAGTTGCAGTAACACCTACTGCAAGTGCAATGACTCCACCTACAGGAGTGATCACAGGAGGACCGAAAGCTTCGCCTCCGTTCTCACTCTTGCGATACTCCGCAGTTCCCAACGCACCGGCTTTCGTAATTTTTAAAACGACCATTCTACTTCCGGTAGGGGATCCTTCGATTGTCGGAAGATCTGCAAGCCCTGTATTTTCCTCTCCGGCTACTGCGGGATCTACACTTCCGGGCTGGTCGTTTTCGGGCCGGATGCAAAGAACAGGAACCGGAACTTCTCCCGCTTCCTCGTTGAATTCTTCGAAATGTTGTTTGAGTGCATCGACTAGCTCACCCTGTACAAATACATCCTTCCCTTGACCATACGTTGAGATCAGGATCGGCTTATTTGCATCGTAACCTTCCGCCTGTCCAATTTTGGCGTGAACCTTATCCTCGTAAGGAAAACTATTTCCGAGTCCGCCGGAAACGTGTGTAGTTGATACGGAACCTATGGCCATATTATTCTCCTTTTGCTCCTATAAAGACTTTGATTTTCATCCGAAGCCCGTTCATGTCCGGACAGCGAACCTTGACTCCCGTTAAAGCTTGCGTTCCTGCAAGTTTTAACTCGTTTGCTCCGATCCAAATTTCGGAGTCATTTAATTCGAATTCGAACAAAGCGGGTTCTCCCTCTTTCACTCCAAAACTGGAATTCGTTTCGTCCCAAACACCTTCCAAGTGAATTATATCCACTTCGGTGAGTTCCTGCATTGGGATACTCTTGGGTCCGGACGCTTGAGAAACTTTGATCGAATAGTTCTCCAATACTTCCCCGCAGTCGAAGAAGGAATTCGTAGAAATGATCTCCTTCTTTAATATAGCGTTATCCGGTATCCGGACCTTATGGATCATCGTCACTATTTGGTATCTGTCCATGATCACACTCTCTCCAAAGTCGGAACTGACTCTTCGAGCTCGGCTCCTCCCAAAGTTTCTTCCTCTTCGATCGTATAGAGACCGTCTCTAAAAATGATCTCCACATAGAGTTTATAATTTCCGGTTTCTTTAGCCGGGTCGGTGATGATTCCGTTTTTACCGAACCGGACTTCTATCGGGATCCCTTCGTCTGTCTGGATCCAGCGATGTTCTGACACGAACAAAAGACACTGGTCAAGGATCCCGCGTTCTGTTACGGTGCTTACGACATCCGCGTCCGGTGTTTCCAACCAAAAGTCGACAGTATATTTGAAATCTTGTTTGATTTGGCGTACTGCGTTTTTAAGGAATGTGTCTCTTCCTCGAACGATTTTCGCCAATCTGTGTTTCACTTTTCTTGCAATGCTGTTTGTCGGTTCGCTTGCTTTTAAAATTGCACAAGGAATCTTCTCTTGGATGGAATCCAAAGGGGGTTGGTATTCAAAAAATCGATCCGAAGGAATTGCAGAGTCTTCTCCTTGCACAAGACCTTCTACCATCGCTCGAAGATATTCTATATGAGTACGTCTCATTTGAATATTTCTCCGAGCGCAGTTTTAAAATTTTCGAGAATCTGTTTTTTAGAATCTTCTAATGCAGGTCTAAAGTAAGGTCTTTCCGGAATTCCAATAGTTTCGAAACCGAATTCCTGAGCCCGTGCCTGCTTCTTGTTTGTTCCTACTACAAAAGTCGAATCGTTCTCCTTAACGATCTCAAAAGAAGAAGAGAGATCTCCTTCCGCGATGAGAGTCAGATTCGACTGTCCAAGTTTTGCTTTTCTCTCCTTCGTTTCTTCCGAAAGTTCCGGCCAATTGGATTTGTATTTTTGGGAACGGATCCCTTTGATTACATTCGCTTGCACAAGAGCCGCGTTCTGCTCCTGTACATGTTCGATCTTTTTTCTTCCTTGAGAAATCGCTTGGTTCAGCTTTGGACCGAAAGTATCCGTTACGGAAAGAAACTTGTTCATGCCTTGTTTCCTCCTGCTTTGGGTTTTCTGATTTCGATTCGAATTAAAACAAATCCTTCGATCTCTTGTGCTGGATGAATGGTATCTACAAGCCAATCACCGGAATCTTCTTTTCGGATCCTACATTCCGGTCCGAGAGATTCACTGCTTAAATCCCCAGGACGTATTTGGCAAACGGCTCGATATTCTTGCCTTTCACCGACTTCCGTATCCGAAATCGGATCTTTCCAAATCCATACACATGGAATTGCTTTTCCGGGCTGGTATGTGATCTTTTTGGATGCGTTTAGTCCGGAAGGACCAGCTACAGAAACCGGGGTGAGAATTTGGATTTTGCCTTGCGTTCCTTTTTCAAAGGCGCGATCAAGCATAGCGGCAATACTCATTTATGCCACCCCTGGAGATTCGGAAGGATGTTTACCAAAAAGCAAAAAATATGCTTTATTCCGAAATCCTTCCGCGATCTCTCCGCGTTCATCCGTTCCCATGCGGGAGCGTTTTACTCTTGTTCCTTCTCCACCTCCGGAAGATACTTCCTCCGGATCAAAAGCGTCATTGTAGCCGAATTCTTCTACAATCTCCGCCTTAACGAGAAGAACCTCGGCCATCCGAAGCTCTGTCGCAACTGGACGGGAATCTGGGATTTGTATTCCCCAAGATTTCATCCGGACCTTGGCTAAAGCCGCCGCCGAGTAAAGATATTCTTCGTATGGAGACACGCTCTTTCCCTCTCCTTCATCGGAGAGATCCAAGCTCTTAGCCTGGATACGAAGTTGTTTCTTTAACTCGACAGGATCGTTTAACATTGCTTTAGCCTTCTTCTTAGGCCGCCTTAGTTTTGTAGTGACAGCTTGCGGAGAATAATTTCCCGAATTCGAATTCGTAGCTGATCACTGTTCCTTCGATCTGCTCTCGGATGAAACGATCGCTTTCTACAAGTTGACCTGAGGAATCTTCGAAGAGTTCTAGAGTGACGTCTTTGTTCCATGCAAGTATAACGTCGTCCGCTATCTCTGGATGGGTTTTCCAATTCACCCCGAAGAAGTTCAGGACTTGTCCGGTCTTGACATAGCCTTCGAGTAAGTTCATCGACTGGAACTGTTTAAAGTTCGTTTCGTCTGTGAGCATCTTTTCAAGGAAAGTCTTATTCACTACAGCATGAGTGAACTCGACTCCTTGATCAGCGGAAAGTAACATGTTAACCACATCCGCATACTTGAATGTAGTAGTGGAAGTTGGAGAAGTCGGAGCCGCGGTATTCTCGTTTCCGTCTCCGTCTTTGATAACCTGTAAAGCTCTCTGGGTGATCTGTTGGGATAGTTTCCAACCGAAGACTTGGAATACGTTCTGAGCCTTTAGGATTTGCATCCTTTTCAAAACTTCGTAAGTGAAATCGATTTCGAGTCCAACCTTATTCGTTTTGAGTGGTTTGCTTTTGGTAGCAATGACCGCCTTTGGAAATTGTCCGTCCTCTTTCGTTTTGCGTTTTGCCTTTAAATCGGATCCGGTAATATCAAAGGCGGTGGATACGACTGCTCCTTGACTTACTCTCGTTTTCACCGAATAGGTATCTTCGAGTTTCACTTGGAGTTGTCCCATGTTCATCCCGATATAGATGTTCTGGTTTACGAACTCCGGAAAAAGATACTTGGACTGGTTAGAAGCTTTGATGAAATCCTCCACCGCGAAGTTTGCTCTTCCAATTTGGAGATCGTTCGCCATAAGCTGGCGTTCGAATGCAGAAAGATCTTTTCCCGCTGGCGTTTCGGGATCGTATCCGGCGTCCAGTTCTTCTTTTTCCATGAACTCGCTCATACTCAAGCCTTGAGCCTTCGCGTCATGGTATACACCGGCTTCTAAATCGAGTAAAACGATGCCGTTGTCTAATTTTCTGTGTGCCATTTGCTTCCCTCCTTAAAGAATAAAGGCGACTTTCTTATTCGCGCTATCGATCGAGATCACAAGTACTCTGTTCCCACCGGAAACTACGGCTTTGATCTTTCCCGCACCGTCTGCTTGGACGTTCTGGAAATTGAGTATTGGATCTGCACCGGAATAATCGTATTCAAAAACTCCGGAAACCTTTAAGGCCGCGATTTTGTCTTCGACACTCACGATCTGACCTGCGGGAGTTTCTCCATCCGCACAAAGAACCACTTGCATATTTGCAGAAATCTTTGCCGGTTTTCCTAGGTCTTCTTTCGTAAGGCCGCTATGTTTTACGGCGATCGTCTTGGGTTCGATAACCCCGCGATAACCGACATCAAAAGGATCTGTAAGAGCCATATTTCCTCCCTTTATTTCCTAAGTTTAAAGTTCTTAGAATCGGCTTTTTTCCGGGGGATTGTTTCTCCCGGTGGTTCACTTAAACTTCCGGAAGCTCGGCTGATTTTTTTAGAACCGCAATCCTCACATTTAAGGGAATGCGTTTCGTCTAACTTGGCTCCGTATTGTCTTCCGAATGCTCTGGCCTGCTCTAAGTTTGCCCCTTGGATCAAGGATTCGATTACGGAATCCGGCTTTCCTTTGGAGAATAGTCTGTAAGCTGTCAGAGCCTTTTCTCTTTCGGATCCCAAAATTTTCTTCGGTTCCTCCAAGAGTGCTTGGAGTTCCGAAACCTTGCCCGAAAGGTCGACGTTTTCCGGAAAAGATTCGCTTCCGAAAAGTTTCGCGAATTGATTCAGGCTTTCCCGCAAAACAGCGTTTTGACGCGCTTCGTTTTGTAGTTTGGTGATTGTTTTCCCCGCTTCTTCGAGCACGGATTCGACTTTCTCCGACGGTAGTTCCAAAGATTCGCCCTCCCCAGAGGACAGACCGAATTTTTGGGTATCTACCCCCAGAAGTGATAAAATAGTGCGTTTGATCTTCATTCTATCCTCCTGCGAGTTTGGGTTTAAATGATTGCCGTTTGAATTTTGAAATCCGGAAAACTTTCTTGCGGTTGTATCCGCAGGGATTGCTACAAGGCTTGTTTCCGGTACGGACAAAATTTTCGTAACGATGAGTCTTACGATTTGTCCATCCACCTTTTCGCCTAAGCGATAGTAGAAGTTATCCAAGTTCGGATGAGACTTTTCGTACGCGAATGTAATGCCTACCGAATTTGCATCGATTAAAGGAGGATCCGTTTTGAGTCTTCCGATAACATCCGCACCGAAAGCTTTATAAATTCGAAATATTGCATCGATCCCAGGGATTCCGTTTCGTTCGGAGAAATTCGGCTCTCTTGTGATTCCTATAGAATTGCGAACACTCCTTTGGTGATCCGTATAAACTTTGGTTACAAAGAATGAAGCGGCTGATTCCAAAACTCCCGGCTTGGAAAAATCGGTCCAATAGCCTTCGATCAATACCGCAGACAGCATTCTAAATTGAAATTCCGCAAACTCCTCATTCTCGGTTAGTGCTACTTGATTTTGCGTTCCCGCAAAGGACGGACCACCTTGCAAAAGAGTAGCGTGGAGGGAACGAAATTCCCCCCGCGCTGTGCCAGAGTGATGAAGGACGAGTCCGGATTCTAAAGTTGTGAATCCTTTGGAATCGAATTGAAGCTTTGCAGTTGCCACACGGCAAGAATAGCCGTTAGGTTTTTTACAGGAAGAGGTTTAGAAAAACGTTAGACTCGAATGTCCTCTATGTCCGTTCTTTTTTGTTTCTTCTGGAATTGATCCAGCTTTCGACGTCTGAGATTAGCCACACTGTAGATCTCTCTCCTAATTCATAACTTGAAAAGGGAAACACACCGCTTTCTTCCCAACGATGGATTGTTTTCTCGCTCTTTCCTAGTATCCTCGCAAACTCTTTCGTCGAGTAAAACATCTTTCTTACGTGAGAAGAAAGTTTAATACGAGAAGGTTTTTCAGAGACAGCGTTCATATATAACCTTTCCCTAAAATTCTAAAAATACTTGTCAATGAGAAAAAAGAGACGTAAGATTCTTTTAAAGACTTAGGCGATGAAAACAGAATCTAAGATCTCTAAAGATCAATTACGAAAACTTTGGGTCACTGCAAGAGAAGCAGGTTTGGACAAAACCAAAGTATACGATCTTGTTTTAGAAAATACAGGATCCGAGTCTATTTCTTCCCTCAGTTCTTCCGAAGCTAAGAAAGTAATCGAATCTTTGAACTTACTCCGAGTGAATTTGTCGAAACGAAAACCGAAGGATCCGCTTTCCATTTTACAGAGGAAACTTCAGAAACGATCTTATGAGCAATCGGAAATGGCAAAGGTCCTTTGCGGGAAGATTAATGAGAAAGGAGTTTATACGATCGACTTGGAGGAGTTTTCGTTAAGACAGTATCGTAAGCCGTTTAGCCTTTTGACTCGCGGCCAGGCGTCAGGTTTAATTCAGGGCTTAAAGGCGATTTTGGAGAAATCGCATGGGTGACCGTAGCAAGGAATAAATACGAATGAGAGCAATCGAATGCCTTATCTTATCATTTTTTCGTGTTTTACTCAGGACTAAGGGGCTTTACATAATTAATCGCATCTATCCGAAATGGGAAAATCAATTTGAGGGGGGAAAAGAATATGGTCTACACCGTCAATCATTGACCTTATAATATCTGCATCCTCAATTAAAGCTTGTAATCTAATTTGATCGCCATCTTGAACCCCTTCATAGGTAAGCTGATACGTTTGATTATTTAAGCAGGCCGTAGCATTCCGATTGCGAAGTATGTTATGATTGCCATCAGCTTTATCGATTATAATGAAGATTACTCGACAAAATCTCCAACCTACATCCGCCATCGGGATTCTAACTTCTCCGTTATTCACTAAAAAAGATTTTTCGATATAACTGTAAGTTCCCATTGTATACCTTAATTGAATTGAAATTCTTTTTATTGCTTTGTGTAGGTTTTAGTATCTATAGTCAAATCAGTTGCATTTATCGAATAAGAATAACAATTCCAGGGGGATAAATCACTCATCCACACTTTTTCGCAATATTGACCTGATTCGATTTTCCATTCTAGTTGCAGATTATAGTTACTGTGAGTAGCGCAGGCGTCTTTGATTTGGTCGAATGTCCAAAGGGACACAACAGTATCGTTAAAATTATATGTAATTGTTGTTTGGGTGCATGCATCAGTAAAATCCTCATTTTTCCATATGCCGATAAATTCAGGATGAGTTGACTTAGCGATAGAAACCCCAGAACATAACCCGCAACAAACGGGTTCGATTGCGCAACTTATAGAAAGAGCCTCTTGGCTTTGATCCTTGCTCCCCCCGCAAACATAGAATAACGAAGCAAAAGCAAGAATAATAAAGAATTTATACATACCGCTCTCCGTTTTCGGAAATCAATTTGCAATAATCTCTTGCAGCTTTCCGCAATGAGAAGTGGCCAGCGTCTGCGTCCATTTTTCCGAATAATATGTCATATTTAGAACTTTAGAGGAGCTATTTAAAGAACATTTATAGACGCTACCACCTGTGGGACATTGTTTCAAGCGAAAATCACCGCCTGACATTTTTGAACAATATTCGTTTGCCTGGGTCTGTGAATAATTTGAAACAAAGTCTACACAAGTCGCGCTCGCGTTTACTACGCAGGACTCCGCCGCGAAGATTTCAACGTGAATCAAAAGACAAAACGATAATATAAATAGATAATTTTTCATACGCTATATTCCTTCAAAGATGGCAATAGCCAATGGCAAAGCAGGCAACCACAATGCACCACGGATCAGCGGGATCTATATTTAAAGCTCGGCAAAAGTTTCCCAATATTTCGTTAAGATCGATTCGTTCACCATACAGTGCTTTTATCCCGGCTATATCATCAGAATTCAACGATTTAACTTCACCATACCCAAGAGAATAATACATCAACGCTCCTTTTAAAACCGGATTCGACTCATAAGGTCTTTCAGAAGAATGCAGTAAGCCGAGGCAATGTCCTAACTCATGCTTGAATGCAGTAGGTAATGACAATTTAGTATAATCAACAGGGTTAATAAAGAATGGACGAGGAAAGATCATCACATCGCAATCATTGATTTCCAGCGTTTGAGTAACCCCCCATGGGACAGCAGCGGCGATGGCGTTTGGCATATAGAATAATCTCGCAAGAATATCTAAATCCAGCGTTGCAATAATTGAGTTATTAAAATCTCTAGCCACAGTTCTATTAGATGTTGAGCCAAAATCCGCTACAGTGACATTTGAGTTCCCTTCATTGTTCCAAGATGAGTATGATGGCCAAAGAACTTCTGATATTACCCTAGGTGGCGAATTCACAGTATCTGTATAAAACATTTCCAAATTATAGCGAAATCCTACAAGTGGTTGGATAACATTCCATTGCCATCGAAAAAAAATTATCGTATAGGAAGAAAGACTTCCAGTTAAAATAATCAGAAGAGCTATAATAGCAAATAGCTTGATTTTCATATTTTTCATAATTCGTTACCGTCTTAAAAACTGATTTTTCCGATCTGCCCAAACGTAACGTATTTTACGCCATCGATCGTCCTGATAAATACAAGAACCCTTTCTCCAGATGTGAATGAGGCAACATGAGAAGGGAAGAGTTTGATTCCGTCGACCTCTCCGCCGAGAGTTTTCACTACGATTGTATCCCCCTCGGTCAAAACCCCTGATTCATCCAGATAGATTTGATTTGTCCTAAGGGTAACATTAGTCGTAATCAGTTCATGGGACGCTATTGTTTCGAGCGAAGACGAAAGGCTCTGCACACTAACATCTGCGATTGTATCAGACTCTTGAATAAGAGATTGCGTGAATTCTCCCGCGTAACGTTCCACCAACGACTCGTTTGTTGAATCGAAAAATCTAAACTTGTCCAGAGAAAACATTGGGCTCAAAACATATTCCGTATCAAATGCTCGGATCATTGAGTAGTTTGGACCTGGAAGGACTTTTATCTCGGTCACCTTTCCTGAAGTTACGGAAAAGGATCCCAGGGCATCGAATTTATTCTCGTTATTTGGTGTTATTAATTTAACTTCATAGGACTTATTTCCTTCCTTAGCTGTGACTGCCCCATTTACGTAGAATCTTATACCAGATATATTCAAAGAAGAATTAATAATAGCAGGATAGCCTAACAGTTCAGCTATATTCTGGGAATAGTCTTTATCAAAAGTCAAGGTGGCCTGGGACGAGAAAATTGGAATCTCGCTACCATCATTTACCAATAAAGAAACTTTACTAACCGGGACCAAAAGCGTATCGTACGAAATTGCAGTAGGAGCATCACCTAAAAGGCTATCGAAAATCTTCGATTTCGTTCCAAAGGAAACGTCTTTTCCAATAATTGTCCCTTTAACGATCACCGAGTTATCCACATTAACGGAACCATAAGGAGAGTATACATTTGCAGTTATGCTTGTATTTGAACCAAAGTTTACCGATGAGAAAGAAAAAGCCCAGAATTTGTGATCCTTGCTTTCGGCATAAATCAAAAGGTCTTTTGGATCTCCCGATAGAGGTGTAACGAGACCTTTAGGTAGTACATATAGGTCGTTCTTTACGGTTAGAACGCAAGTGCCGGAACAGAAAAGGGAACCTCTTGGATTTATATAAACTGATCTAAGTTGGTAGTATCCCTCGCTCAGAGTAACTTTCGCCCCTGGAAATATTATTAAATCCTTATATTGTCCTGGATTTAATGCCTTATCTGATTTTGCTACAATAGAGTTTTCGGATGGAGTTCCTATTAAAAACTTTGGAAGTATTGGTAAGTCGCCTACGGGGGTATTTTTTTCTGTAATTTGAGCGCTATGGCCGATTTTGTATTCGTTTGCAAAAGCCTTACCTAAGATCTTCGAATTCGAATTTAAAGATATTGTATCTGCTTTGGAAATATAGTTTTGCTCTTGAGAAGCAAAACTTTGGAAGGCCAACTCAGCTCTAAACCCTTTACATGAATCTTTAGAAAAGAAACCTTTGCATTGTGTAAGAGCGAATAAATTGCTATTGATAGAAGCACCTGGACGAAGAGAGATGGATTTTAACGCGACTATACCATTCGCTAAAAGTGTTTGCTTACTAATATTTGGAATACCAGTGTTTCCTGGTAGTATTTCCGGTAATAAATCATTGATCGGAATTTCCGTTACGCCGTTAGGAAATGTTTGTGATGCGATGATTTTTCCATAGAAACCGTTTTTCCCTAAACGCGAATTCATTGCTCTTTCGATTATTTCGTCATTGGATAAAGTATCTAACTTCTCATCAGAATCTGAATTTTTGACTCCGAGTAAGTTAAAAATGGAAAGTCCGTCTTTATTCTCGCTGGACCTACCGCAACCTATCGTCACAAGGGAGGTAACAGCTAAAATTGCAATAAGTCGCGTCATTTGCACTTCCTCAAATCAAGGGATTGATTTACCAAAAGAAGGCTTTTGTATGGCTGTTTCCAGTGTTTTTTTGGCTTATAAGATTTAAAAACGTCTCAATTTAGTTAAATTTTTGACTCAAATAAGAATATCTCACGGTTCAATTGGGATTAATGTCTATTCGAGTTCCAATCTTCGTAGCATTTGCTTTCGGCTCGTGGATCTAAATACCGATTTACGTTAGCCTTATCCAAGCAAGCTCGCAAAGACTCTTTCTCAATATAAGGGATTATATCGTAAAAGGAAGGTTGGCCTTTGCCACAAATCCTTTCATAGACCACCATAAATTCTCTCATTTCACGACTATTACTGATTTTGAGGGCATCAGTGGCCGTGTGAGAAGGAACAGCTTCTAAAACTCCTTTTGCAGTTTTGACCCAGATCTTCGTAGGATCCTCTTCAACTTTCGCACTTGTGAAATCCGGTCCGGGTGAAAGGATCCCAAAATTAGGGCATTGTGCTTCGATATGTTTTGGGAGGTGTTTGCCGGATTCAATGTAGTGATCCTCAACCGCAAACATGATCCGAAAGAGCCATACAAGTGCTTCACCCATAGTTTATATACCTAAAGACTTATCCGATTTTATGACCCATAAAGTCGCAAAAAAGCAATATTTTTATCAAAATTTCCCCTTGATTTGTCCAGGCCGAAAAAGATACTAAACAGACGATAAGAGATAAAATACTATGTTGGATAAATCAAATAAAGGAGAGGTCTTGAAAGAGATCCGCACTGTTCTTGAAGTTCTAGTTCACAATTCCCGCCAATTAAATTATGTCCCGATGCCTGTCTTAGTTGACGGAGCAATGGAGAGAATCAGAGAGATAATTTCGCCACAAGGTTCGGATTATTTATGAAAAAGAAGCCGGGCCATTTCTCGTAGGCGCTTCCATTCGTCATCGGTCAAATTCATCAATAAGCGTAGGAAATCCTTCATCCCTTCGCGCTTTTGTAATACTCCAATCATTTCCCGAGTTTCATCTGCTTTTTTGTAAATTTCCTCAGCACTCGGGATAAACATTTCCCCTTCGCCAGTCAATAGCCAGTTTATATCGACTCGAAATTTAAAAGAGATCTTTACGATCGTTTCTTGGGAGAATGATTTTCCTCTATTAATCACATCATTCACGAAAGCAGGGGTAACACCTATGTTTTCTGCGAATTTTCTCTGAGTTATTCCGAGGGCTTGGATAAGCAATGCGATTCGTTCGCCCATATTCAAACCCCGCAGGTCAACATTTCTAAGAATTGTTGACCTTTAAAAAAAATACGCCTGCAGATAATTTTCATTGCAAAAATACGTCTATAGAGTATATACGCTAATAGTTAATTAGATAGTATATCGACCAAGGTTAAGGTCAACCATTAACAATTACGATTCATTAAAGCAGGAAAAAAATTTCACTTCTGAGAATATTCATTCTCGCTTTCTCTCCGCAGAAATCAGGCGGCAAATTAAGACCGAGCTAAGATACCGATACGGAAGCATTGCGGAATGGGCTAGAATGCATGAGCTGAATTACGGTTATGTCAGCCAGGCGTTGAACGGAGTGGCCCCTGGTCATAATATACGTATTCTATTAGAGAAAGAAGGACTTCTCCAAGTACCTAAGGAGGCTAATCATGCTTCTACCTAAAAGGAGAGGTCCAAAGATTCCTTTCAAGATAGAACTTGTTGCGAAATCGGGGAAAACCATATCTTCTATTTCGCACAAAAATTCTATTGATAAGTCTTTAATCTCACGCTGTTTACGGGGCCACAAAACCTCCGCACGAGTAAATTCAATCCTCCTCGCCGAATGGGAAATCTCCGTCGCCGATGCGCGGGAAGCTTACCAAGAACACAAAGAAAGAGAAGCATTAGGAAAGCCTGTTACATTCGAAGAAGCCTTCGAATGGATGGTCCGCAAAAGATACGATTACCGTACTAAGTTTAAAGGACTCGAAGCCTCTTGGGAAGAATTCCGTAAATCTCAATATGATCTTGTATATCCGATATATCGTGCGGCGTACGCTCCGAGGTTTGCCGCATGAACACCGTCGATCGGATCCGTTTCTTACGCCAAGCAATCTATACTAAACTTTGTGAGGACGTTATCCGCGATATATCTAAAGAACTAGACCCAGACGGGAAATTGAGATACCGCAAACTTTCCGACAAAGCCATCATTCGCGCGGCGATGGCAGAAACGTATATTGAGCAACATGGAGAGAGAGCAGATTACGAAGAATGGCAGAACAAGGAACTTATAGAAGCTATGATCCGAGATGAGCGGGAGTTAGAAATATGAAAGAAAAGCATCCGCTTAAATTCAGAAAAGCCCTTATACATTCCGGTCTCTCTGAAACCGAGTTTCGGGTTTATTGGAATCGAGTTCATGATCTCCAAAAGGATAAACTGAGCGCGAAAGAGTTGGCTTTACTCATAACGATCGAAGTGGAAATGAGGCCAGCCTCGATGGATCCAAATCCAGCGGCACAATATAAGAAAAACGAGATGCTCCCCGATAAAGAGAAAAGGTTTTTCGAGGCGATTGTATGAAGTATTACGTTTACTTGCAACCTCCACAGCTTCACTACAAAAAGCCTACTGTTTGGAGTAAGATCAAAGATTTCCTCTTCGGACAGGAAGAGAACGGAAATTTTCAAAATACCAGGAGAGCGTATCGGCAATGACAAGTTCTGCCAACATTCTCCTAAAACCATGCCCGCGATGTGGAGCTACGAAGCCTTATTCAGGAGAAAGACTATTTCCTTCGATTGGTTGGGGATTCGTTATATCCTGCTTAAATTGTTTTGCGGAGACGAAGCCTTTCGA
Source organism: Leptospira licerasiae serovar Varillal str. VAR 010 (assembly GCF_000244755.1). Taxonomy (NCBI): domain Bacteria; kingdom Pseudomonadati; phylum Spirochaetota; class Leptospiria; order Leptospirales; family Leptospiraceae; genus Leptospira; species Leptospira licerasiae. The sequence goes on from NZ_AHOO02000005.1 coordinate 196,720, forward strand.
AACTCCCCAAGAAGCGATGTCAGCTTGGAATAGCGGAGAGCTAGCTTGAGGATTGGAGGTCGAGAAAATGCTTAAACAAACTTCCGAAATCATACTTGCTCGGCATTCCGTTATAGAAGGATTACTCGCCGTTGGCCTAACGAACATGACAGAAGTCGCAAAAACGATGATCGATTCGAATGTATGCCACATGGCATTTTTGAAGAAGAACGGATTACTACAAGATTACGAGGAATTTGTCAACGAACTCAAGATAGATATAAACACGGAGGAACAGAATGTCAAAAACAAAGACTAAGGAGCAAAAGGCAGTAAAACAAACCACCAAGCCCGAAAAGAAAAAAGCAATCGAAAAGGCTTGGAAAGAGGAAGGAGGAGAAATTGAGGTAAGTAAACCCTCGGAAATATCTCTTCCAGAATCGAATTCTATAGTTCCGCTTGTCACACCGGAACAGAGAAGAACAAGACTCAACTATCTAATGAGCCAAATCGGAGCCGGAACCGAAATGATTCGGGTCGGACAAGAAACGGTTCTCGTAGCTCTTGCCGAAATCAACCGGGAGCAACTTTATTTGGAAGTTCCAGGCTGTAACGGAATGGAGCAATTCGTAAATGAGAATACAGTCTTCGAATGGTGGAAGATCGAAAAAGCTCTTCCTGCGGTAAATAAACTTTTCTCTTCTGAGATCAACCGGAAGTCTTTAAACGGAAAGAGCGACAAAGTTCTTCTTCGTTTGATTGAAGGGTTGAAGGAAGAGAATGCACTTTTCGAAGAAGGCGAAGTTCGTTTTCCAGATGGTCGAGTGATGAATCTTTCCGATTTCGAAAAAAGCCTTATATCAAAGAATCAAAAGGAAATCTCAAAACTACTTTCGGAGAAAGATAAGAAGATCGGGGATTTGGAAAACCAAGTCTCGAACACACAAAAAGAGGCCGCGACCTATAAGGACCTGGTAACGGATCTTACAAAAATTGTGGACGACCAGACTCAAGAAACGGGGATTTCTCCCGAGGTTCGAAAAGCATTTCGAGAGAGAAAGGAACTTTCTGGGATCCTAACGGACGTGTTAAATTCGATTCAAGCTCAGGCGGATATCATATTTGCCGCTCATGACGCGGATCTTTCAAAACACGAGCATAGTTTAGAAAACGGTAAAGTAGTTTCCCTCTTCCTTACTTCGATTTCCGGAATTTATAAATCCGTACATGAGAAGTGGGCGGATTGTCTACCGGTTCCGATGGCGGAGGATCTTGGATGAAAGTCTTAGATCTCGGTATCGTTATGCCGCTTTATCGCGAGTGGAACTACGCAAAAACTGTTGTAAAGAACGCGAAAGTCCGAGGTGAGATCGTGAAAAAAGCGATGTCCATTCTCGGACTTTCTAAGCCCAGAGTATACGACGTTTTTCATAGGCTCGAAAAAGGAGAATCGGTTGTCTCCGTTGCTAAGGTCGACCGCAAAAAAACAGGATCCCGACTTGGAAATTCGGAACAAGAACTTAGAGAAAAGGAGGGATTCATTCTCTCCGAACTCATGTATTCCGGAGAAGTCTTACACGAACAGAAGAAAGGGACCGGAACGGAAGGAAATGCAAGAACAGTCGGATTTTCGTTGAATCGAAAATACGGGAAGTCGATGGAATTTGCAATCGAACAAGGAGAGAAGCTAGGACTTGTTCGAGCCGGAGTTTGGGATCGTTTCAAATTGGGCCGATGGCTAAACGAAAGAGGACTCGCAAGACGCCAAGTTAAACAACCTTTGGCATCCGTTTCTTGGATGGAGCCTTATGCGAATCGAGCCTGGATGATAGACGCCTCTCCATTGAATGCGGTTTATCTGCAACCAGGAGGAAAACATCTTGCGATCCGAAGAGATATAGAATCAGGACTTACAAGGATCTACGAAGGTTCGGAAGAATCAAAACTTCGAAAGGTGCATATTTATGTGGCCGTGGATGTGTTTTCGAAAGCGTTCTTTACTTGGGCGTATGCACCGACGGCGATCGGAGAAGATTCGATTTACGGAGGAGAGAACTCTACGGATTGGTTGGACTTTCTTTCGAAGACTTTCCTAGAAAAGGAAGACGATTACATTCCCCTCCAAGGTCTTCCCGAAAAGTTATATACGGACGGTCACACCGCTTTTAAGACACTCGACCCAATTTTCGGACGTCTTGGAATAGATAGGACCTCACATTTTCCAGGACACTCCAAAGCAAAGGGACTCGTCGAGGGAAGGATTTCTGCGATCAAACGCTCCTGCGAAGTTCGGATCACTAAGGGAATGATCTCGAATTTGGATGAATTGAACGAGCTTTTGTACCGTTATCAGATCCACAGAAACGATACAATCGGAAATTATGCGAAGTGGCTCGCGTCTGTCCAAGAGCATCCAATCAAAGCAGTAACAAAACAGAACTTAAAAGACGCAACGATCTCCGAACAGATTCGAGACGTAGATGCTTATGGATGTGTTTCGATCGAAGCTCGGAAATATTTGCTTCGATATTCGTCCGACGAAATCGCTTTGGATCGTTGCGGTGAAGCCGTCTCGATTTTCAAGCGATATGACGGATCATTTGTCGCAGTCACCAAGGACGGAAAACACCTAAGCCTAGATGACCAAGGACCGATTGGAAGAAGCTCAGGATCCTACGAAAACATCGGAGGAAGAAAGGGCTTTAGAGATACCGAGAGAGTTAAGAATCGTAAGAAGGCTTTGAAAGGAGCAAAGATACGCGAAAAAAGTATCACACTCTCGGACGTTCTACCAGATCTTCCAGAGACTCCGTTTGGAAAATTGCATGTTCCAAAATTGGAGATGAAGACCCACACACCGGCTCCGCCTTCGGAATTTTTGACTGTTGATGAAGCTTACGACTGGCTTGTCGAAGAGCTTGGATTTACGGGGGAAATTGAAGACGAGGAAATTGATAAGATCGTCCTCTACAATTTGAAATCTTGCAAAAAGAAAATCGGAAACATTCCATCCCAAGAGGTTCTGGATCTTTTGGAAATGCTGAATGAGTATTTCCAAAACAAGGAGTCAGGGAAATGAAAGGACTCCTATCTAAACAACCGAACTTCGTACATACTCGAAATACGGACAAGATCACGAGATCGGCTTACCAAGCAGTTAAAAACAATTCCTGGCTTGCCGTAACAGGCGAAGTGGGAATGGGTAAAACCTTCTTATACAACAGCTTGGTGGAGTTTTTTTCGAGCCAACCGAATCGGTATATCCTAGTACATGCAGGGCCAGCTTGGGAAAGCGCATTATGCGGCATATCCATTCCTTTCGTAATGAAACACATGATCCGGACGATTCGTCCGGGTGAGCAGATTCCGGGAAACTTGAACGAAAGATACTTTCGTCTTCGCGAACATCTTATTTGGGCAAATAGCATCGGAAGAAAAGTGGTGCTTGTGATAGATGAGGCCCAGGCTTTGAGAATATCCGGACTGCGGGACTTAAAAAAGATATGGGAGATTGCTTCCGGAGAATTTGATCACCTCTTTTCGATTATCATGTTTCTAAAACCGGAGACTAAAATATCCGCGATCTTCGCGGGACCAGAAATCGGACACCGAGTGACAAGTTCATACATGGCTCCTCTGGAAAGAAGTGAGCTTCTAAAAATTGCAGAAGAAGGGTTCGGTATCAAGTTCGAAAGAGGTAAAGCCGGAGAGACTACTCGGGACCTTTTTGTTCGTGGATGCAGATGGCAAACGCCTTTGGCAGTAAAGCATATGATCGAAGGTCTGGTCTTTGCTTATCCTGAAATCCAAAGCGATCGGACTGTTCGAGAAACTCACGTTCGGAACGTATTATCCGACGGATATACGAAGATCATGCAAAGGTTAAGGATTTCACTTCGAGAGATCAAAGAAGGGATCCGACTCAGACACAAAAAACTTTTGGATAACGGAACGATACAAGCGGCCTTAAAAGGCGAAGACACTGTTTCTCCTGAAATCGTGTCCGTAGTTCGTTCCGAGTTAGTGAACCGGATCCGTGAAAAGACCAAGAAATACGACGAGTCGATTTTTTCTGAAATCGAATCATAAATTCATAATAAAGGAGGAAACCAAGGTGGTAGCAAAAAAGAAAACGAAGAAAAAGACCGTGAAAACGGCAAAGAAGAAATCTGCGGCCAAAAAGGTCGTACGGAAAAAACGAATCCCTAAAGCCGACGTAGTCAAGTCGACTTCTAAATCGGTGACGGTGGATGTAAGCCAAGAGGAACAAGGAGGAATCGATCATGGCTAAGACAAAGAAACAAGAAACAAAACGCCCCCTTGTAGATTTACCGAATAACGACTACAAGAATCGTACCGACTTGGAGAAAGCCGTCGAGTTTATGGGAGAGCAGATGCTCGAAAAGGATCGGCTCGTAAACGAGGCGAACGCAAAAATTTCCGAAATCCGATCAAGTTTGGAAGACTCCCTCTATCCTTTACAAGCTCGGATCGAGCACGTAACAGATGGAATCGCGTTCTTCGTTAAGAAGAACAGGGACGAACTATTCCCGGATCCAGATCTGAAAACCTGCAAATTGATTTCGGGAACTCTACAACTTAGAAGGACACCTGCTTCGGTGAAAACGAAAGGAACCAGCAAACTTTTCGAGAAGATCCTAGCAGAGAACGGTCTTTTACAGCTTTTCAATGAGTGGGTCGCTCGACTATCAAACGTGTTCATTCGAGTAAATCTCGAATTGAACAAGGAAGCAATCCTCGCCGATCCGTTGAATGCGAGACAGAAGATCGGAGTCGAGTTGAACGAGGCAAAGGAACGCCTCTATATCAAACCTTCTAGATTGGAAGACGAGATCTCAGCCGACGCGGACATAGAAGCCGCGTGAAAAGAACAGACATAAGGGACGTATTTTTTGATTTCTGTTTTGCAAAGACAAACGAAATGGAATACCGTCCCTGTGTCTTATCCAAAATCAGCAAGACGTCGGGCATATAATCTTTTTGTAATATCCGGATACAATCCGGAACAGATTGCAAATACGCTTAGACCGGAATTCCCTAAAATCACGGCCCAAACAATCCGCAACTGGCTCTCAGAAAAAGACGAGATTACCGGAACGTCCGCAGAACAAGACCGAGACTTAACTCTACTGAACGCTCAGAAAGAAGCTTTAAAAGAAGCGGAAATCAATTTAACGACTCTTCGAGTAAATACGGTTCGGGCCTTCAAGGCACTCAAAAAACAAATCTTCGATGAAGATGGAAATCTGAATTTGAGTTTCAAATCCGGAGAAGGAGCTTGGAACACTTTTCGCGGCCTGATGAACGACATTGAGCGAATGCTTGAGAAAGAAAAGGAAAGAGTCGAGCCCGTAGAAGTTGCGCGAGGAGTACATAGGGCAATTAAGAATACTCCAAAGCTGAATAAGTTTTTCCAAAACGAACCCGAGGTACTGCGACAATACATCGAGAATATCAAGCGGGAAGTATCTTCGATGAAGCAGGTCGACATAAGTATTTTGCCGGAGATTACCGATGGCGAAGATTAAAACTAGAACTAACGACCAGGACCGATTCTTTGAGGAACTAGACAATATCGCAGGAAAACCCTCGACTGTTCTTGGAAGAACGATGGAGGAATTCCTCGTTCAAAATGTTTTCGTAAAAGGTGACGAAGATCTAATTCCGTACAGTTTTAAGGGATATTCTTTTTGGAAAGATATCTGTAGAGAATCTCAAAATCATCCTTATTTGGTTTTCATTAAAGCCGCTCAGATCGGCTATTCGATTTGGGCTCTTGCCCGAATGGTTTGGAAGATCTTTCGTACAAGCTATAAAGCAGGTATCTATTTTCCAGACGATACTTCCATGAAAGATTTCGTTCAGGACCGGGTAGAACCGTTTATCAATCAATGTCCTATCTTAAAGCCTTATCTAAACGATTCAAACGTAGACAACACTCGAACTAAAAAGATCGATAAAGCCACTCTTATTATGAGAGGGACTTGGACAAAACGAGGAACCAAAACAGTCGACTTAGACATTGCGATGCTTGACGAAGTAGACGAACATGATGAAGAGAATATCGAATTCGTCGGAGACCGACTACTCGCTTCCAAGTTAAACTGGATGATGAAGGGATCCCAGCCTTCCTTGCCCAACGTGGGAATTCATGCGGAATTTCTAAAGACAGACCAAAGGTTTAGACTTTTAAAGTGTGGCTCCTGCGGACATTGGAATAACCTAGTGGAGCGTTGGCTAAAGGATCCCATTTCCATATTTGGATTTGAAGATAGGGACTCACTCCATTCTCCGAACGTGAAAAATGTCTTTTACTCATGTGAAAACTGCGGTTCAAGATTAAACAATCAGAAGGGAGAATACGTTGCCAAAACGAAATCGGATCGTCGAGGATACCAATGCTCTCAACTTTTCACACCGATCACTCCATTCTTTATTTATAATAAACTCCTAAATGCCGGAACTACTGCTAAACGAAAAAACCTTACGATCTCAGTAATCGGTTGGCCCTACAGTTCCGAGGAAGAACAGCCGCTTCGGATTGAAGATATCCAAAAATGGGAAGGAGACCAAGGGTTAAGAGATAGCTCTCCATATTTCACATATCACGGAGCAGACCAAGGAGATACAGTCCACGGTGTTTTCGGTGAACCTACTTTAGAAGGAAGGATCCGTGTAATTGGACTCTTCAAAGGGAGCGTTTTAGATGAGGAACTTTATAAAGAACAAATCGTAAGATTCAATGTGTATCAAGGAGTAATCGATGCGATGCCGAATCGAAACTGGTCCCTTCGTATGGCCCTTCGGTATCCTGAAAATCTTAGGATCCAATATTTTACGAAAAAGTATCGAGAGAATTCCGAAGTTGTTCCGGGGGAAGAGGAAATCGGAGTAGTCAATGTAAATCGGGACGACTCTTTGCAGGATACGGTCGATGCAATTAAAAGCGGTCTCTTCATATTTCCAAATCCGAATTTACTTTCTTCGACTGAACTTGCCGCATACGAAGAATTCAAGTTTCACCTTACTATGTTGATCCGAGAAAAAGGAGAAGACGAGAATGGGAAATCTCTTTGGTCCTTCAAGAAAAAAGTTCCGAACCATTACGGAATGGCATTAAATTCTCTTCGGATTGCGTATGAGACTTCCGGTGTTGGTGGTGGATCCGGTGGAGGCTTTGCTTAAATGGGCTTCTTCCAACGGATCGCAAACTTTCTTTTCGGAACATCCTCTTTTCTTGAGTTTGCAGGCGGACAAAAAAGTTTAAAAGATTTTCGAAACGAGACTGAGTTTTTTGTACAGGAAGTCAATCCGTCCTTTCCACTCGAATACATTCCTCTTATTAAGAAACTCGTAATTGCATTTCCAGATCTCTCTCAGGCAACGAAGCGAGCACTTACACTTGGAAACCCTGGACTTGAATGGAAAATTGATGCGGACGAAAAAGCGGCAAAAGCAATCCAAGCAGAGATAGACGATTTTTTCAGAAAGAAATCAGGCATCACAAATTATCTTCTAAGACAGGTTATCACTACAGGGGCTTTATCTTCTGAATTCGTTCCTTCTTTAAATCTGGATTCAGTAGAAGAAATTCGTTTGATCCCTGTCGAAACGATCCGGTTCAAAAAAGAAACGGATGAAAATGGAATTACTCGATTTGTTCCTTACGAACGAGGAAAATTTGGATACGTTAAGTTAAACGAAGAGCAATATACTTACGAAGCATTGGAGAGAGAAGAAGATTCTCCGTATGCGATTCCACCTTTTATCTCCGCAATTCGTTGGGCTTATTCTCAATTTAAAGCCCAGGAAAACATAGACAAGACTTTGAATAAATGGGGCCTCCTTGGATTCATCATCGCCAAGTTTAGGCGTCCCCGTTTCCTCCCCGGAACGGATGCAAAAACTTTCGAAAACCAACAAAAGGAGTTCTTAAAAGAAGCAAAGGTATCTTTCGAGAAAAACTCTCAGTCTGGATTTTTGGCAACGTACGACGATACAACAGTCGACCACCACACATTGACGGATGCCTCAAAAACCGGAGGATTTGAGTCAATCTCTCGTTACATTGAAGAACAGATTTCTTCCGGAGCAGATACCGACCTGTTCATTTTGGGACGGTCTTACTCCGTCACTGAGGCTTATGCAAAAATCGCAGGAAAACTGTTCCTCTTGAAATTAGGAAACTTCGGTCATCCTGTAAAACAGTTTCTAACAAAAGCGATTACTTTCCATCTTCTTGCAAAGGGATACCGCTTCCATTCCGTTGAGGCAAGCTGGAAGAAGTCGATTTCTCTCGACCCATTGACGGACGCACAAGCAAGACTTACAGAAGAACAAGCAGACAATCAGTATTTACAACGAGTTACAGGGATGGTGAAAACCGGCCTTATTTCACCGAACGAAGGAGCGAATTTGCTCGGATATGACACTTGGAATGATCCAGAGAAATTAGAAGCTCCGATTTCGTCCGGACTTGCCTTTTCCGAAGGTTCCGAAACAGGTAAAAAAAAACTTCTCATGAATGAAGAAACGTTACATACCTGCGGAGACTTGGATTCCTTTGTGGAACTAGGAGCATGGACGAAGAAGGAGAAAGAAGTTTACGAAGCAATCGAAGAATCATTCGCAAGTAATTTCTTCTCTAAGTATGAGGATCGTGTATCGGAAGTTCTAAATCAAATCTCAAAAACGAAACTAACCAAAAATGAAGCGGTCGATACGATTTGGAATTTATTAGAAAAGGAACTTGGAGTCAATTTTCCAGAAGAGACTGTCGCCTCCTGGAGAGAAACTATTTCCAAAGCTTGGGATACCGGCCAAGACTTTGATCGTCCGAATTCCAAAACCAAAGTTCCACGAATACAAGCAAACAAAGACATTTTAGATTTCTTTAATAAGGGATACAAATTCGATATAGGAAAACAATTCAAAAGAAAAGACGACGTAAACAAAATTGAAGAAGCAATTCGCGAAGCAGTGGATTCCGGATCCACAGATGAAATGATCCAAAGGTTACAGGAGGAACTCTTAGGCCCACCGCCAAAGGATAAACCTGGAAAGAAGAAAGACGGCCAGGCTCCGCCGATAGATCCGAATGCAAAGCTAAGGATCAAGTTAAACGATATCGTAAGAGGACAAATTCTCCGTTCACGTAATTTCTCCCGTACTGAACGATTCGAACAAATTGGAATCAAACGTTTGGAAATCGTGGCAGTGATGGACCAAAAGACATCCTATATCTGCAAACTCATGAACGGTAAGAGTGTCGAGATTCGAACTTGCGTACAGTACGTTAGAGAGTTTTTGGCCGATGATCCTACTAAAGAAAATTTCTGGAAAGATAGACAAAACCCTACGGAAGCTCAAATCAAAAAACTCGGGATCGAATCCAAATCGGGAGATGAAATATCCAAACATCTAAATAACAAACTTCCACCTTTTCACAATCGATGCCGTACCACTGTAGTAGCAGACTTTAAAACAGAATTAAGGAGGACCGCTTGATCATCGAAACAGAAAGTCTGACTGCCAAAGACCGTGCAAGGTTATATAATGAAAGCTTTCCGAATTATGCACCTTTGCATGTGTTCAAAGGAAGAATTTATGGTGAGTGGGAGCTTGGGCAAAATTACAAAAACACCTCCGACTATCATGGAGCCTATCCGGAACAATACTTAAAACGACTCGATCCCATGTTTCCGGATAAAAAAAGGATCCTACATTTATTCAGCGGAAAAACACCTCCTGGTCCGTATTTGCGAATGGACAAAAATCCAACATTGGAACCGGAAATCGTAGGCGATGCAGAGAATTTATCCTCCTATGTGAAGACTTTCATCGGTCTTCCTTTTGATCTTATCAAGGCGGATCCTCCGTATACAAAAGAGGATGCGGAGCATTACGGATTCATAATGGTAAAAAGAGCGAAAGTAATCCAAGAAGCATGGAAAAGTCTCTGCGTCGGTGGCCACCTTGTTTGGTTGGACCAGGTCGTTCCGCAATACGACGGGGATAAATGGATCCTGGAAGGGAAAATTTATCTCTCTATTTCCACAAACCACAGAGTTAGAGCGATTTGTATTTTTAAGAAGGTATAAAAATGGATGAGATCTTAAAGTTTATCATTGAAAATAGGATTCAAGTTTCGGTGTTCTCATGGGGTGTGATCGGACTTTTTACTTGGACATGCTTCCAGTATTTAGAATACAAATCATGCAAAGAAGCTCCGGAGATGTGGGGAAAACGAAAGATTTATGAGTTAGAACTCACACAGACTTTTTGGATCCCATTGGCAATTATAGCCGGTCCTTTGCCGTATGCTTTCGGGATCCTTTTTCCGTTTATAGACTCGCTCATCAATTGGATCAAAGAACGAAGAATCATCTTGTTTAGAATAAAGTTTCCAAGGAAAAAGGATAATGGAAAATTTTCGTAATTGTGCGGAACAACTAGATCTTGGTTTCGCAAAGAGCGTGAGTGCTCTGATTACAGCTCTCGGTATGCACTGGACGAACCAGGAGCGGATTCAAAATGGATATTCCCCTGCATACGACGAGGATTCCTTTCTAAACCTAATCGATGAATTTGGTATCGAAGAATCGGACGTTAGAGATCGGTATCATGGCTTATGAAAATTATATCTTTTGCATATACGACGCCAGCCTTCCTCGCAAAAGAAAAAACGGTTACAAGAAGGGACTGGAACGACGATTATGCGGCTCGTTTCAAAAAAGGAGAAGAAATTCAGGGATGGAATAAATCTCCGAGATTCCAAGGGAAGCGTGTCGGTATCATTCGGCTTATAGAGAAACCTTACAAAGAGAGTACTCTTATAATGCCTGACGAAGACTATGAAAAAGAAGGTTTCGGTTATTTAGATCGGAATCCAGATCTCAAGACTGGTCCATACAGGGGAAAGGATCTGAAAAAAATATTCAACGAATGGAAGCAAAGTGCTGTTTCTCTTTGGGTAGTTCGTTTCGAATATTTGGAAGTTTTCGATCCGTAAATACAATGATGAGACTTTGGCGACTTAGCAGACTCTTGGTTTGGAATCTGTTTTGGGTGAAAAGGACTATTCTTTTGTTTAGTCTCATGTCCACAGAACTACACTTAGGCGATTGCCTAAAAATTCTTCCCAAAATTCCCGATTCCTCTATCGATTTGATCTTTTGTGATCTTCCGTACGGCACAACGGATTGTCCCTGGGATAAGATTATTCCAATGGAAAAACTTTGGCCGGAGTATGAAAGAATTTCGAAAGAAAATACTCCGATCATTCTTACCGCAAGTCAGCCTTTTACGACTTACTTAATAAATAGCAATCCTAAGAATTTTCGATATGAGTTGATCTGGTATAAAACAAAAGCCTCCGGATTTTTGCTGGCAAAGAAGAGACCGAACAAAAGCCACGAAAACATTCTCGTCTTCTACAAAAAGCAACCAGTTTACAATCCTATAAAGTATGAGATCGACGAGCGTTACCGTAGAAAAGGAAAAACATTAGGGAACGGAAATCAATCGACGGTCTTTCGCATCACTGGGGAGAAGAGCAAGAACTATCAGTATCTAGATAGTGGTAGTAGGTATCCGGATTCGGTTTTATGTTTCCCAAGTGAATCAGAAGTTGGAATGCACCCAACCCAAAAACCAACTCGCTTACTTCGATTCCTGATCAAATCTTTTTCAAATCCAGGAGATTTAGTCTTAGATAACTGCATGGGACACGGAACGACCGGCATTGCGGCTGTTGAACTGGGAAGGAATTTTATAGGAATTGAGAAGGAAAGATCTTACTTCAAGAAAGCTGAATCGAAAATTCGAATGGCTGAGAAAAGATATAGTCTTGGTTTAGATTTCGAAACTTGAAACAGGAACGAAGCCAGAAAAGAAAAGACTTAGAGGACATCGAACTTTTCTAAAATTGTCCCCATCGAGCATCTTTCCGATACCATCCTGAGATGGACGAGGTTCTCAAATATCTAAATCTCTTTTCCCCTTTGTCGGCTCTGTTCTGGATTCTTTTTAGAAGAGAACTCAGGATCCAAATCCAGAAATCAAAGGAAGAACAAAGAGAATACGTCGATTCAAAAATGAAAGTGATCGAAACGGAACAGTATTCCTCTTCCTTGAGAAAGCATCAAAGAATCGACAAACTCTCCGATAGGGTTGCCGAGTTAGAAAAGACTCATGCTCTGGAAATCGCACTTCTTAGGCAAACGGCTTCCACCACCGAAAAGCGATTGGATACGATCGAGGCTAGGATCGAAAAGCTCGATGTAAAGATCGACGAGCAAAAAGAACTCCTCCTAAAAATCCATGGGATTATCGAAAAAGGAGGACTTAATTCGTGATTCTCAATCTTCTACAGTACTTCAACTTTCTCTATCCGATTGTTAAGAAATTTCTAAATTTCGATAAGATCCAAAAGAAACAATACTATTGGAACGACTCGGATCTTGCTTCCGCTTCCACAAAGAAAATATCCAAAGAAGAGGTTTTGGATTCTTTATCCAGAATCGCGACCGAGCGAGAACCAGTCCTTTTTGCGCCTGTAAAAAATCCGCACATTACCTCGCGCTTTGGTTGGAGAGTGTTAAACCTTGACGGCAAACCCTCTAAACAATTCCACCTCGGAATTGATTTAGGAGGTTATAACGACGTTATCGCAGTGGAGGATTGCGTCATAAAAAGTGTCCTCGGTAAGGACAAAGAATATCCAGTTCGATTCGTATGGGAAAATGGCACATGGAAAGACCGCATCAAATCCGGAGAAATCCCAGAGGGGCGTGCTTGGACTCCCTATATTATAGCGGTCGGTGTCCATACAAAAAATCAGTACAAATTCAAACACACCGATGCCCGTAAGGCAAAAGGACAAAAAGTAAAAGCCGGTGAAGTGATCGGGAAAACCGGGAATTTCGGCTATTCTCTAGGATCGCATCTTCATTTCGAAGTATGGCCTTTCGACGAAAAAGAACAGAAGTGGAAAGAGCCTATTGATCCCGAAATTTTCCTCAAGGAAAAAGGACTACTCTAAGGAGGTCATAATGGTAGATTCAGCTTTCGAACTTCTCTCTACGGTTTTTCTAAACGGACTTTATATGGGATTGGTACTTACCATCTCCCAGTTTATCTTTCGGAATTTTTCCGTACGAGTATTGCACCAAAACAAAAGGCTTACAGTCTTCGTGATCGCCACCTTGATCGCAGTTCCGTATAACTTATTTTACTGGCTTACAAAACCGGAAGTCTACACATACTGCGTTTCTTTCGATTTCGTTAAGGAAGAAATTTGTAAAACCCTTCCGGGATGGACCCTAGTTGTTTATCAATCCCTCCGGCTTTTCGTTTGCTATCTTGGTACGATTTTACTCTACGAGAAGATCGTAAAACGCCTCTTCGAGAAATCAGGATTTGGACATCGCGGTTCAACGGATTCCAGTTTGGAAAACCCAATCAATAGCGAGGACTATCAATGAAAACGTTTCGATTTTTTCTCTTCTTATTACTTATTATATTTCCACTGAATTCCTGCATAACGACTGTCGCGCAAACTCCGGATTCTGTCGGTATGCCGAAAGTTCTTAGAGAAGAGGCAAAAAGCCAATACAAAAAAGGGGAAAAGCGAATTGGAAATTTGCTCGAAGCCGCCGCCGATTCCATTGAAGCAGGAGACAAGAACGCAAGAGCCGCAATCAAAGGAGAAAAGGAGATTCAGAAAGAAAACTCCAACTTGCAAAGAGAAGCTGGATGGGGAGATGGCCTCCAAGATCTCGGTTGGTTTTTCATTGTGGTATTGATAACTGTTTTTCTTATTTTATTTCTCTACCTCATAATCAGAGGTAAGATCCAGATCCCTTTTATTTCTAAGTTCCTACCATTTGGAAGTACCGGAAACTCTTCAGGATCCTAATTTCCTTTTCGAATCGTTCTCAGAAATGGGGACGATTCCCAAATATTATTTGATCTTTTTCGCTTTCTTTGAGTATGCTATATAATAAACATTTATTAGAAATCAGCGAAAGCCCCCGTTTTTTCCCAAGTTTTCTCAAAGAATCCCAAATTCAGTTACGTTTTTAATGCACATCCCGACCGGGGGTAACGCTCGCGGACACGCATTCAAAAGTTTAGTAACCGCCTCGGAGGGTCCCTGCTCTTTACGAATTTGAATCGCAAGATCTTTGGCTTCGTTCAGACGATTTGTATGATAATACATGTCCGCAAGATGAAGATTATTTTGTGAATGATCTCTGGAAATAGATCTCAGCTCTTCCGACAAACGAATTGCTTCTTCGATATCTCCTGTCTTTTTTGCACAATAAGAGAGAATAAAAAGCATCTCTGGATCTTTTACGATCCCCATCTCCTTCAATTCTTTGGCAGCCATATAAGCTGTTTGATAATCTTTGATCTTCAGCCCGAGCTTTAAGATTAACTTAGAACGAATCGGATGCGATTCTTTGCTTCCTTGTAGATCAGAGAGGAATTTTCTCAATTCGGAAACCGAATTAGTTCTTTTGATCCGATCCGAAATTTCTTTCCAAGAAGAAATGCTTCCGCTATGTCTGGGCGAAGTTTCATTTAGACTAAAAGAAGAATGTTCCGAAACTTCTTCCGTCCGGATCGAATGGATCATTCTGTTAAACTGATCCGCTAAACTACCGATCTCATCCCAGGCTTCGGGATGTAATTCTCTTTGTAGATCCCCTTCTGTCGCAAGTTCTAAAGCAGAGTATAATCTGTCCAAAGGATAGATCACGAAGAAGGAGAAAAACGAATTGATCGCTATTGAAAAAAGAAGAAGACAAACTAAGAATGCAATCACCGGCTTTTTCAACAATCCGGTCTCGAATAACAGAAATTCCTGATATGGAATACCGATCTCTTTCATCTGGGTTTTACCGGGAGATTTTTGGATTATGGAATAATAATATTCTCCCATCGCAAGTCCTGGTATCCTTCTGAAACGAGGTTCTCCTTCCGGGACCAATTCTCTCATCTGGTCTAACGTAAAACTTCGTAACGCCTCTCCTTCTGCAGAAGAGTTTTTAACGGACCCGGAAAGTATTTTTAAGAACAATGCCAACTTCTCCTCTTTACCGTCCGGAGAGATCTGTTCCAAAATCCCTTCTCGGATATCTTTAGGAGGAAGATTTCTGATTTTTTTACGGACCTTCTCCAAACTTTTCGAAAAGCCTATTAGATTTTCAGAATATTTCTCCGAGCCCTTTAATGACTCCGCAACTTTTGCGTAGGAAGGAAACTCCTTATTTAGAGCGGAGGGATTATTCCAAATAAAGGAAAGGATCAGATCTCTTTTTGACTCCGTGAAAAAAGAAGTCTCTAATCCGCCGGAGGTAGTCAAAATAAACCCGTCATTGTCTTGCACTGAAAGAGAATAAGAATCTGGAGATAGATCCTGAGCTTTTAATCTTTCCTTAACTGTTTCGTTAAAGGATTCTAATCCGGGTTGTAAAAATAACCAACTGCTTCCTTGGAATACGAATAATAATAACAATACAATCCCTAGTAGAACGGGAGATCTAAGACTGAAAGCTTCTCCTGATGCCCTTAAATGGATCAACCATGCTAAAAACAACGCAGTCAAAAAGATCGGATTCCAAAAAGAAAGCCCTATGGCTCTATCCAAAGGATAAGCGATCTCTTTTAAATGGAAAAGTATAGTAGTTCCAAGAAGAAGTAAAAAAGGCACCCAAAGAGAAAGCGCCATTAATTGTATATCGGATCGATGTGCCTGAAAGCCTCTCCAAACACCAAAAAGTAATATTACGGAAATATAAATAACTCCGAACCAAAAGATCACTCTTTCGTCGGCCCTGTGAATTACGTCGAAAACCCCGCCGCCAAAATCATAAACAGGTTTGGAAAATATTGTGCCCACAATATGCAGAACCAAAATACTTAAGGCCAGAAAATATCCGGCTCCCAATAAAATCCTTCCGGTCTTTTCCGAGGCCTGTGGATTCAGTAGGAAAAAATACAAACAAAGGTGAGCACATAGTAAAAACGCAGAAGGAAGCGAAACCCATCTATGCAAAAAAGAAAGAGGATGGAAAAAGGAAGTCCCTATCAAAAAGGAAAGTTCGAGTAAAGCGCAATATAGGAATACCCACCCTAAATGTAAGGTTGTTTCGTACTTTTCCTTTCTAATTAATAGAAAAAAAGCGCAGAGCCCGGAAAGAATAAACCCGGTGAGGTAACTTACGCTGGAAAAAGTTAAAACGGCCATGATGGATCAAAGGATCATTTTACACAAATTACAGCGAATTTGTTCGTGCTGGGACTTGGAGAGAAATCTCCACTGCTTAAGTTTACGGTCATATAGTCCCCTTTATCTCCAGCAGCGCTTGTAGACCAAAATAATCCGATGGCTTTGATCTTTTTATCCGCTCTTTTGGAGAATGTCTTTAACTCTTCCTTGTCCGGGAGTCTCTTTCTTCTGGAAGAACAATAACGAACCGCATCTTCCCAAGCAACCGGGGATCCAGCTTCTTCATCCCAGCCATGTTTTCCATAAACAGGGGTCTTATCCAAATATTCCTGAACGATAAAGTATCCGAAAAATACGATCAATGCTACAGCAAGAAATCCTAAAACTTTTACGAGAGTGCCGGAACTTCCTCCTGATTGAGGAGCTTTCATAGGGAGCTCTTTCATCGTTTCTGAGATTTTACTAGCGACAGTCTGTTGTTGGTGGCGATTTGAACGACCGTGATCCGGCCTTTTTTTCTGCTGATGGCCGCGGTTTCCTCCTCCTGGATGTTTGTGGGAAGATTCTTGTTTTTTATTCCCGGAGGTTTTGCGGGGAGGCTTACGACGGTTCGCCATAAAGTGGGTTATCCTTTGAGTCGATGGATTTGGACCAATTTACTCTAAAAGGTCCGAGACGAATTTTAAAATCGTCCGTAAAAGAATCTCTACCAAGACTAGCTCATTTAGTAAAGAAAAAACCGCCAGGCCGAAAGGAAAGCCCCTATACATACTTAAAAAAGGTCGAATGTTTCCAGTATAGCCGAAAGGATTGTCCCAGAATGCAGACGATTCGAATCGGATTAATTGGCGCAGGCACAGTCGGCTCAGGAGTTCTTAAAATTCTTTCGGAAGAATCCGCAAGATACGAAAAAGAATACGGTATCTCCCTAAATGTACATACGATTTGTACCCGAACTCCCTCTAAAATCGCCCCTATTTCGAAATTATTTTCCAAAGTAAGAATAACAGACGATTACAAACAAGTGGTGGGAAACCCCGAAATCGATTTGATCATCGAGCTTGTCGGAGGTACAACAATCTCCGAAGAGATCGTATTAGGAGCATTACAATCCAAACAGACTGTAATCACTGCCAACAAAGCTCTACTTTCCGAAAAAGGAGAGATCATTTTTAGGGCCGCAGAAGAAAACCAAACGGAAATAGGATTTGAAGCTTCTGTGGGAGGTTCGATCCCCATTATACGAGCCATACGAAATTGTTTGGCGGGGGATAAGGTCCTAGGACTTTACGGGATCTTAAACGGAACAACTAACTTCATCCTTTCCAAAATGGAAACGGAAGGTTTAGATTATAAAGAAGCTTTAAAACTCGCTCAAGAAAAGGGATTTGCGGAAGCGGACCCTAGCTTCGACGTCGAAGGTATAGATACCGCTCATAAAATCAGTATTTTAGGATCTTTGGCCTTCGGCGAAAAGATCCCCTTACAGAACATAGTGGTCGAAGGTATAACAAAGATTACACGATTAGATATCGCGTTCGCTTCAGATTTGGGTTATAGAATAAAGTTACTCGGCCTTGTAAGAAAATTGGACGGCAAGGTAGAAGCCAGAGTCCAACCTGTAATGATCCCAAAACACCATGCGTTTGCAAGCGTGATGAATGAGACAAATGCAGTATATTATAAGACTGCATTTGCCGGCCCAGGTTTGATCGTAGGGAAAGGGGCAGGAGCTTTGCCTACCGCGTCTGCAGTTGTTTCAGATCTGATCTATTACGGCTCAAGGCGGGGCAAAAATCTTCCGATGGAAAAGAACAGATTTCCAAAAGCCTCGATATCGGAAGCGAATCAAACGGAAGCTAGATATTATCTGAGATTCAATACCTTGGACCAACCAGGGGTTTTGGCGGAAATCGCAAGAGATTTGGGAACAAACGGAGTATCGATTTCTTCTGTCCGTCAAAACGAATCTGAAAAGGAACCTGCAGAAGTAGTAGTAGTAACACATCCTTGTGTGGAAGCTTCGATTTCTGCGTCTTTAGGAAGGATTGACGCTTCTGAAGTGGTTTTAGAACCCTCGGTTGCAATCCGCTTGGAAGACAAATTGTAAATTATGAGCGAATTCCCCTGCACATTATCCTTACATGAAGGATTCGGGGATTCACATTTGGATTTATTTTTGGATATTGACGGAAATTCTCGTCTAATCACCTTCGGAACGGTCGCTTCCTATTGGGACTTGCTCCAAAGTGGATCGAAAATAACTTTTCAAAGAAAGAAAGATCACAGAAGGATCTATCTGGACTTAGAAGGCGAAATCGAAGAGAAAGGACGACTTAGGATACTCTACCGCGGATCCGCCAAAACGGATTCCAGATCGGAAGAAGTCTCCGGATGGACGGAATTGACAGCCACCATCAAAGACGGAACAATGATGTTTTAACGCGGATCGGGATAAAATGGCAAAAACGGAATTCGAAGGCCTATACATAGAAACTAAAAAAGACTCCGTCGGAGACAAAGAAGTTTTAATCGTCATTATGAACGGAAAAGTGACGAATACGAACGCTTTCGAAATTTCCAGAAAGATCAACTTCGTTTTCGACGAAGGGATCTACGAGATTATCTTGGACCTTTCTTCTTTGGAATATATCAATAGTGTTGGGGTCGCGACACTATTAACTTTAATCAAAACCGTAGACCAACATAACGGAAAGATCGTAATCGGTGGATTGAATCACTTCTTGGAGAATGTGATCCGATTGATGGAATTACCTAAAAAGGTGGCGATCTATCATACCCTCGACGAGGCCAAAGCGGTCTTTAAATAATCTTATAGTCCGTCCCAAAATTAGGCTTTCGGTCGATACCATGGCATGGGCTTCAAGAGACTGGACCTTTTGGGACAGGCCCTTATCTAATACTTTCTTGCCTAGAAAGAATATCCAAATATTCTAAAATACCTTTGGCGATAGCCTCTTTGGAGGCAGGACCGATTTCCTTTTTAGAACCTTCTTTTCCGTAAATGACTACGCTAGTATCCAAATCTCCAAAACCCTTGGAGTCTTTGCCCACGTAATTCCCTACTATAAAGTCCAGATTTTTTCTTTCAAGCTTACCAAGTGCGTTTTGGTCCAAAAGATCCGTTTCGGCAGAAAAACCTACACGCAGCACATCTTTCAGATCTTGTTCTTGGATCTTTTCATGAACGGAAACAAGTATGTCCGGATTTTTGATCAGTTCCAGAACTAGGGTTTCGCTTCCTTCTTCTTTCTTGATCTTGGATTCATTTGCATTCTTAGGACGAAAATCCGCTGGAGCGGCAGCCATAATGAGTATAGAAGAAGAAGTCACCTCTTTCAAGATTGCATCCTTCATTTCCAGAGTAGTTTCTACTTTTACGACTCTTGCTCCTTTCGGTTCGGAATATTTCGGTTCAGTTAATCCGCGGATATATACGACTTCTTTGGCTATTTGAGTCGCTTCTTGGGCTAAACAATATCCCATTTTTCCGGAAGATGCGTTAGAAATAAAACGCACTGGATCGATCCACTCTCTGGTGGGTCCCGAACTTATTATAATTTTTGAATATTTATCCAAGATTAAACATCTTATTTAGAAGTTTTCAGATACATTTCTATGATCTTTTTTTGCATTACCGGGACATCAGCCAGTTTGCCGTAACCTTCGTCACCGCAGACCACTACTCCTTCCTGAGGATCTAAAATGATCACTCCGTCCCCTTTCAAACGAGCAAGATTCCTTTGAGTCGCCGGATGAGTGAACATATTCGGATTCATCGCAGGTGCGACCAACACAGGACATTTCGCAGCAAGATAGGTAGAAGTTACAAGATCATCCGCAATTCCGTTGGCCATTTTAGCGATAATATTTGCGGTAGCCGGAACCACTGCAATCACCGCAGCACGATTCCTTGCATCTATATGCGCCATTCCCTGCTCATATTCGTCTACTTGGACTTTTTTTCCGGTAAGAGCTTCGAATGTGATCGGACCTATAAAGTTAGTGGCATTCCGGGTCATGATCACGGAAACAGGATAACCTTCTTTGGTAAGATTACGCACCAGTTCGCATGCCCTAAAGGCTGCGATACTTCCACTGACTGCTATCAGAATATCCTTTTTGTCCATAGTGCAGATCCAAAACCGATCTATTAGATTTACAACTTAAATCGCAAAGGAAGAAGGAGCGGAAAGCCTTGTAAAACGAACGGTCATGATCTTATTTCCATCCATCTTTTCTACGGTCAGTTTACCCTCCGGGATCGCAACTTCTGTCCCTTCCTTAGGCATATCTTCTAACTTCTCTAAAATAAAACCTGCGATTGTGCGGATATCGTTTAACTCTTCTTCTTCGATCCCGGTTAAGATCTCTTTTAATTCGTCGAGTTCGGTTTCACCGTCTATATCAAATGCATCAGGAGAATGTGATGGAACTGCGTCCGTTTCGTGATCGTCTGTCTCGTCCCGGATCTCACCAAAAACTTCTTCCACTATGTCTTCCATAGTAAGTAGTCCTGAAACTCCACCGTACTCGTCGATCACGATCGCCATATGTTGTTTTGCGAGTCGTAACTTTTGAAGTACCTTCTCGATCGACATACCTTCCGGAACGACGATTGGAGGTTGCATGATCGTAGTAACTTTTGCTTTTTTGTTCCGTTTAGATTCGGAAAGCCAAGCTAAGAAAGCCTGCACGTGAATGATACCAACGATATTATCAGTTGTTCCGTCATACACTGGATATCTGGAAAAATGATGTTCCGCGATAATAGAAAGCACTCCGTCCATTTGACTGTCGGCAGGGATTCCTACAATACTCAAACGATGTGTCATCACATCCTTAGCCAAATGTTCCGAGAATTGGAAAGTATTTTGAATGATCTGAAATTCTTCCTGATCGATATTTCCCTGTTTGTTCTGTTCCTGGATCAGTATCATCAACTCTTCAGGAGAATGGATAATACGATGGGAATCTTCCTTAAAACCGATCATCTTAAGAAGAAAAGAAGTCATTCCATTTAAGAAAAATGTAATAGGAAAGAACAGATAATAGAAAAAGAATATAGGAGCGCTTGTCACCAAGGCCAACGTCTCGGTCTTTTGGATAGCAACAGTTTTAGGAAGAAGTTCTCCTAAAAGAATATGCAAAAATGTGATCAATGCAAATGAGATGGCGACTGCAATTCCATGGATCGTTAGATCTGAATCAGGATAGCCTGCGTAATGAAAAATGGGTTCTATCCAACTGGACAGATACCCTTCTCCTACCCAACCAAGAAGTAGACTTGCAATTGTGATCCCCACCTGACAGACGGAGAGCATATCGTTCAACATGCTGGCCGCTTTTTTGGTGAGAACAGCCATCGGTATACCGTCCCTGATCAATTCCTCCAAACGAGAAGGTCTGATCGAGACCAAGGCAAATTCCGCAGATACGAAAAATCCGTTGGCGAATATAAGAAGGAGTATTACAAAAAATCCAATTACGTCCATTAACGGCAAGATCTTCCGAATGTAAGATTTAGGCGGATTGCTAGATCGAAAGAATAAAACAAGGTGGGAAAAATATCGCTTTGGTCCGGAAAAATCCGGCTTCTACTGTCGGGGTCCATCTATCTGTGATACCATCCATGAAAAACGGTGCATTGTCGAGTGTTTTGGAGACAAAAAAATGAAAATTTGCCCTTTTACCGAACCCGGTTTAGAGGGATTATTCTGCATTTCGGACCATTTTAAGAACTCTCGAATTCAGATTCGGGTCCCCATTTTCGTTTGCGAGTCTCTCTAATAAATTTATGTCGGATTCCGACTCAGGA
Organism: Leptospira licerasiae serovar Varillal str. VAR 010; assembly: GCF_000244755.1. Classification (NCBI taxonomy): domain Bacteria; kingdom Pseudomonadati; phylum Spirochaetota; class Leptospiria; order Leptospirales; family Leptospiraceae; genus Leptospira; species Leptospira licerasiae. Next base: position 218,796 of record NZ_AHOO02000005.1, read on the forward strand.
TTCCAGTATTTAACAAAGTAAAGGCGAGAAGTACCCACGGATAACCAGAACCTAGCCCAGTCCAAAAAGTCCTCGGATTTATCTCCCCAGCCTGAGCCGCTAAGGGAATCCTTAGTGAATGCGATCCGATCCGGTAAATTCCTAAAATCCAATCTACGTTTTGCCTTTCTGAAAGAGATAGAATCGGAACCGCAAGACCATTCGTAATCTCTCAGACCGTTTGGAGATTTAGAAGTCACTTTCATATTCCAAACGAGTAGAGCCGACTTTCCTTGGAGTAATTTAGATCCATCGTAATATTGTAATGGAAAGGATTGCCAACCCAAATGTCCGTCCCCTTCCGGAAGATTTTTTGGAAATAGATTCTCGCAAGCAGGTCCGAACACCTTCTTAGCCGAATCGGACTCGTCTCTTTTATCGAAACGAAGGAATAACTTAATTTCGGAATCAGTAAATTCCTTTCTTAGATATTCCGCAGCTTCCACTCCGGGTGAATTCAGATAAATTTGGACCTTGTCCCTTTTGGAAAAAGATTCCATCGTACTTTTCAAAGCGGATTGAGCAGTGTAACTGGTAGGATTGTCCGTATTCAACTCTCTTGCTTCCAGCTCAGAAGAATCCCCGTCTTTGTGAAATAGGAACACTCTTTTATCCTTCACAAAAATCGCGAGTAAAGGATGAGTTAACTTTTTGAAATTCGCATTTTTAAGCGGATCCGATTCTTCCCTAATACGTGCGGACTCCTTGGTTCTCATTTCGGACCAAGCGGATTTCCAGGGTTCTCTTCCTGGAGGATAAAATCCTTTATATCTAGAAATCCTATTATGAGTTTTGAGGATCGCAAGATCGGGGGGAGAATCCTCTTCTTGAAGTTCCGAATTTTCCTCATAATGGACCATTAGAGAAAGTAGATCGTTCGTATAACCATGTCTGGTATAAAAATCAATCGCTGAATTCTCTAAACTTTTGCTTCCGTATGCGGGAGGTAGATAATTTTTGATCTCGAATGTTTTGTCGTCAGTATGACCCGAAGCGGAAATCTTAAGAGCCTGATCTAAGAAACTTTTTACTCCCCTCAGATTGGATGATTCCTTATGAGAAAGAAATAATCCGCTTAAGCGGATCCATTCTTCTTTGTAGGATGGATCTTCTTTTAAGATCCCGCCTGCCTTAGTAAATTCTATGATCGCTTTTCTCAGATTATTGGTTTTTAACTGCAAGAAACCGTGAAGCAATGTGGCGGAATATTCTACTCTTCTCCATCCTTTACTTTGTGCGAGAAAACTTAAGTCCATCGCAAGTTTGGAGGCGACTTCCGGTTCGTCCTCGGAAAGTATTTGAATAATCCTTAATTTAGTAAATAGATCGTCTTCCGTCAGATTTTTAGGAGTACTAACCGACTGCAAAGCATCCACCGCTTTATGGGAATTCTTGGATTTCCAAATGGCAACGGAAACTAAGTCGCGAGCGCTATTGATCGGAATGGGTTCTCCCAAAAATGGATGGAGAATTTTTGTAGACCAATGTAAAAAATCTAAATTCAAATAATATTCTAAAGCTCTTGCAGGTTCACCTTGCAAATACGCAAGAGTTCCTAACTTCAGATACAATGAATTTTTATAAGCGGGAGCCATTTCTCCCTGTCTTTCTATAATGTATTTTAGAACTTTTTCGGCTGAATTCGGATCGCCATCCACCAAGTAATAATATGCTAATTTTTCATAAGAATGAGAAAGCATTCTTCCACCCAAATTTTCCGAAACGATCCCTATTTTAGAAAATTGGATCGCATCTCTTGCGAATCCCAACTCGGAAAGATAATCCGCAATATTAGGAAGAAAATTCGATAAGAAAGGAATGTGTTTTAGCTCCTTCTCCTCCGGATCGGTAACGCCTGGAAAAGGAGAAAGTATTCTTTGTAGATTCGTATATTCTCGATCATGGTTCGGATCCGAAAGTTTGAAGTCAGCCATATAACTTCCGAGACGAAGCATTCTGCAGAGTGAATAATATTGTTTTTTAGGAGAACATTTGATCTTGTCTGAAGGCTTCTTATGAAGAAGAACGTTACGCGTCGATTCAACCAATTCTTTTTGGTATGTATCTCCCGCGGGAGGATTCCAAACTTTTAGGAAATTTTCCCCATTCGTTTTTTTAGAGAAGTAGATATCCTGGAAATAAAGCAGAAGAACTTCCGCAAATCCTAGATCTTTTTCTTTTCTGATAGTATTGATCAGGTTGGAGAATTTTCCGGAATCTTTGTTTAGAAGCAGATATTCCCCCGCCAAAAGAGCAAACTCCGATTTTTGCACAATGTTTAGGCCTTCGGGGAAGGAATTAAAATCGGTTTCCTTAGTCAGAACGTTTTTGCCGTCCATCAAAAGATAAAAATTACCGGGAGAACCGGTCCAACCGTAATCGTTACGGGTTTGCGCTGACAAAGATGTACAAAAGGAACAGAATGAGATTAATAAAAACGGAATATACTTTAAAATTAGGCTAATACCGCCTACTTTACGAATATTTAAAATTGCATTTTGCAAGGGAATCGACGCGATTTAAGTCCGGTTTATAGACCTTCTCTTTTTAAGTCACGGCCCATTAAATCTCTAACAACCTCCTTCGGATTCTTATGCTCGTAAAGCATTTTATACACCTCGGTGGTGATGGCCATTTCTATACCTAATTTCTGGGATAATTCGAATCCACTTTTTGCGGTTTTTACCCCTTCTGCAACTTCTACCATGCCGCCTAAAATGGAATCCAGGCTTTCTCCTTTTCCTAATCTAAAACCTACGGTCCTGTTTCTGGAAGCATCTCCGCAGCATGTTAAGATCAAATCTCCCATTCCGGAAGGTCCTAAAAACGTAAGAGGATCCGCTCCCAATTTGACTCCTAATCTGGAAATTTCGGTCAGTCCTCTGGTGATCAAAGCCGCTCTTGTATTCTGCCCAAATCCCAATCCGTCGGAAACTCCTGCTGCGATCGCGATCACATTCTTTAAAGAACCGCCGACTTCTACTCCGACCACATCCGGAGTCCAATAAGTCCTAAAGTAAGTGAAACTGAATATTTCTTGTACCTTTCTTGCAGTCGCTTCATTCTTGGATGCGATACTCACTATCGTAGGTACACGTTTGACCAACTCTTTTGCAAAACTAGGTCCGGAAAGATAAGATAATCTGCTATGAAATTTTCCAGGAAGTTCTGCTTCAAAAATTTCGGAAACCAATCTAAGACTTCCATTTTCGATCCCTTTACTTGCGGAAACGATAGGAGCCTTTTCGGGAAGAAAAGATTTAATTTCTTTTAAAATATCCGTGATCGCGTGAGAAGGCGGAGCGGAAACGATCATGTCCTTGTCACGGACCGCTTCTTCTAAACTTGTACTTCCTTTTAGATTTTTGGGAAGATCTATGCCCGGTAGATATTTTTCATTTCGATGGTTCTCGTTGATCTCCTGGATTAGGCCGGCATTCCTTCCCCAAATGGTAACATCATAACCTTTATCCGCCAAGAGCACACCTAAAGAAGAACCGAAACTTCCGGATCCGATAACGCCGATTTGCATGAGATACCCTTTCCCCGACTAACCCTAAGGAGTGATGATCCTGACCTGGAAAGCCTAAACGGCAAGAAAAAAAAGCGGGGATTTAGGAATGCCTTTCCATTCTTATTTTGGTATAAAACAGAAATGAAGTTTACCGACCGAATCAGAGGGATTAATTTTGTTCTTCCATGCTCGATTTGCGGAAACTTTCGGGATTCAATCTTTTAGATTTTCTTACTGGAAAAAATTCCTTCGAAGAAAAGTCCTTAAAGAGCAATTACAGGATCGCCGTTTTACTTCATTCTCTGAACAAGGTTCTGCAAAAAAAGGTGGTCGAAGGCACGGAAGATCTGGAGTCTTTAGTGATGGATTCCGGTCGGGGTGTTTTATACCTTTCCGGACATTATTCCATCCAAGGACTAGCCTGGTCCAAAATTTTAAGAACGAATCATATCAGATACAAACTCTCTTTACGACCCGTAAAAGTGGACGGAAACAGAGTGGTATTTAGGATAGAAGCATTTAGACTCTATGATCATAACCCGAGATCGATAGATCCGATACGGATTTTTTCCAAAGTTTTCAAATTTCATCGAAAACTGATTTTAGAAGAGATAGTCGAGGAAATTCCGGAAATATTATCCCTCACGGATATAGGGAATGAGATCAGAGTGGATCTAAATTATTTTTTAGCGGAAATTCCGGAAGTAGCGGGAGCAGTCACCGTCCAAAAAGTAATCCCTGAAAAAGGAAACGTATTCTTATTCGTACGCTCTAACACGATCTTAAAACCGTTATTGGATTTTTTTGGTCCGGACTATCTGAGAATAGAACCGATTTCGGAGAACGAAGACAGCATGCTCATGCTGTGGCGGGATTAGAAAGATTGGACATTATCGTGGGTTTTTCAAGAATCAGTATAGAAAGGGTCAAACGGCTTTAAGTCGTTTAACATAAAATTAGGATAAGTCCAAATGAGGATCATTTACCTCACCGATATCCACGACGGACTCAGAGGATTGAAAGAAGTCCTTCTAGGAACCGAATGCGACTTGTACCTCTTCTCCGGCGACATCATCTACAAAGCCTTTTTTAATCCAGAACGTATTATCGAATTTGTAACACTCCAAGAAGATATGTATCGGATCATGGATGATATCAAAGAAGATATCAATCCTTACGATTACGCAACAAGAGCGGTACGTTTTCCCGAAAAGTACCAACCTAACGTAGTGGAAAAATCCCACGATTACAGAAGATTATTCCACCAAGCAGCAAAAACGATGAAGGAAAAATACGAACTCATCGAGATAATCATCCAAAAATACGCAAAGGCGCCGGTCTGGTTACTCCCGGGAAATTACGATATAGATCTTCAATATTCCGCGTTATACGAAAGAGACCTGCACAGAAAAACTTTCGATATGGGAGGATTAAAGTTCGCAGGTTACGGCGGAGCTCCTGTGATCACTTCAGGTATCCCGGAAAAGTTAGCGGTAAAATTCCATGAATACAATCGTAACGGAAAAAATTACAGCGAGCCGGAAGACTTCTTCAAAGAAGAAAATCCTGACGTAGTTGTGATCCATAATCCTGCTTACGGATTCTTGGACAAGATCCCGAGTTTCGGACATGTGGGTTCCCAAGGGATCAGAAGATATTTGGACGATTATTCCCCTGCTTTAGTCGTTTCCGGTCATGTTCACGAAGACCAAGGGATCGTGAAAAAAGGAAAAACAGTGTTTTTGAATCCTTCTAATTTTGGACCGGTTGATTCAGTCTTCGGATTTCAACCGGGCGGTTTCTTCTCCGAAATAGAATTAGAAAAGGATCTTGTAAAAAATGTAAAACTGAATAGACTATCGGATCACTCAATTCGCCACCTTCTCGAGATCGATTGCTCTGGAGACAAGTTAGAGCTTGTCCATACAAGCAGCGACTCGGAAGTTTCGGCGGAAGATTTTATCCGATAGGTTTATGACTCTTCCAAGACTTAGTTCAAACTCCAATATTGTAAAATTCGTAGGTCTGAAAAAGTTTTTTAGGTCCCATGAGACTGGAGTCTCCAGAGAAAGGATCGAAGATTTCAAAAAATTTAATAAACTCATAAACTACGGAGGAGACGAAGTAGCGTTTGATATCTTAGGTTCCTTAAATTTCGGCCAGGCTACTACGGATTCCGACACAGACATAGTAATGTATACCAGATGTGAAGAAGGCAAAATGGGAGAATGTGGATTGGAAAATTGTTATAAAATTTCCCTATTCAAGCATATGTTCCTGAACCTGGTGACATTCGAGCACAATTCCCAAGCTTATAAGCTGGAGATTGTGGATTGTATCAACCTGAACCAATTGGAAAAAGATATAAAAGATAAAAATGCAGAGTCGGCCTTACTCATCCGTTTTTGTTTTTATAGGTCGATTTGTAGAGGAGTAAATCGCAGACTCTTACACAAATACGAAAACATGATCGCCGAAAATCTTCCTCTTTGGGAAAAAATTTCCGAATCATTGGAAGAATGTTTCGAAGGAATTATCAAATCTTCCCAGCACACTTACTCTTTTCATAAATATGCAGGAAGATTGGCGGATAAGGGAATTAAATTGCCCGGCTCCATGGCGGAAAAAATAAAGGATTATCTAAAACAATGATCACCTTTCTTACCTTAGTTGCTTGTTTGGCCGCCGCCGCAATATTCTTCCATGTTTTATATACGGTGGATACGAAACGTCTGGATAAAAAAGATTCCAAACGTCCCAAAGACAACGACTACGGAAATCCCAGAAAGGTATACGGTGGAAATTGGGATCCGAACGTTCCCCGCCCCAGACTTTGTCCTGTATGCGGTCGTTTCTTGGATAAGAATGAATATTTATACGCAGTACTTTTTGAACCTGCAATTCCCGGAGCAAAACGACAAGCAAGGATTTATGGTTGCCGCTACTGTTACCTAGGATTGGATGATTCAAGTTCGGCTCCGGAGGAAATGATACAAAATTCTCCTCAACCGAAACCAATTCAGGATGAAGAACTCGGTCTCTGATAAGAAAAAATCTGATATTTCCCTAAGCAGCTCCATTGGAGTCGTCAAAGGTGTCGGTCCAAAAAAGCAGGAGGTTTTGGAGTCCGTAGGGATCAAAACTATCCAAGATCTTTTAGGATGGTTTCCTCGTAGATACTTAGATCGGAACTTAACTGAAAACATTCTACTGAAGCAGGGAGAATCTGTTACCTTAATTTTAGAAGTAATCGACTCCTATTTGGCCCATGGAAAAAAATCCAGACTGGTAGTTTCCGCAAAAACCAAAAACAACGAACCGATCAGTTTAGTTTTCTTCAGGGGCATCCAATTTTTTCGCAGGGTCTTCCAACCCGGAATTCTAGTAGCAGTAACCGGTAAACTGGAATATTTCAGAGGTTTCCAACTCATGCATCCGGATTACGAAGTTCTATCTTACGGTGGAAATTCCGAAATTTCTGAAGATGATCTTCCGGAGAGTATTCATACAGGACGGATCATTCCTCTCTACCCTACTACGGAGGCGATGAGAGATGAACATCTCAATTCAAGAGAACTTCGTAAACTTATCCATTTTGCATTAAAACTTTTAGAAGGTAGAATTCAGGAAATCCTTCCTACCCAAGTGGTCAAAAAAAGAAATCTGATGGATCGTGCACTTGCTTATAACGAGATCCATTTTCCCACGGAAGATGAACAATTAGGAAGAGCAAGGACCAGATTCAAATACGAAGAATTATACTATTTCAATCTGTTGATAGAATACAAACGTTCTCAAAGAGCAAAAGTCCCCAGGATTTTATGGCCACTTCCAGAGTCCAAGACCGCTAAGGATCTGATCAAAAATCTACCTTTTGAATTGACTCCAGACCAAAAAGAAAGCCTGGCAAAAATAGGAGAATGGACCAAGTCGGACACTCCTGCCGCAATCTTGTTACAAGGAGATGTCGGTTCCGGAAAGACCTTAGTAGCGCTTATTACCGCACTTAGATACACAGATAATCAAATCCAAGTTTGTATGGTGGCTCCTACTGAAATTTTAGCCAGACAACATTACCAAACCGTAATGAACTTTCTAGGTAATATGCCTTTCTTACGAATAGAACTTTTGGTAGGAAAAGAACCCAAAAAGACCAGAGCGGAAAAAATATTCAGGATCAAAACGGGGGAATCCCTATTTATCATAGGAACTCATAGTGTTTTCCAAGAAGATGTGATCTTTAAAGATCTGGGACTTGCAATCATAGACGAACAACATAAGTTCGGAGTGGAACAAAGAGAAACGTTAAGAGCCAAAGGAAAAAATCCGGACATTCTAGCAATGACCGCCACTCCTATTCCAAGAACACTTTGTCTTACTCTATACGGGGATTTAGAATTAGTCACTTTAAAAAATCGCCCTGCCGGCAGGATCCCGATCAAAACATTGTGGTTTACCGAAAGCAAAAGATCCGGAGTATACAAATCCATCCAAAAGTACGTCTCTCAAGGAAGACAATGTTATATAGTTTATCCATTGGTGGAAGAATCCGAAAAATCTGATCTTAAGTCCTGTATAGAAGCCTATGAAACATTAAGAAAAGATGTTTTTCCTGAATTCAAAGTGGGACTTCTCCACGGAAAAATGGAAACATCCGAAAAAGATAGGATCATGAAATTATTCCAGCAAAATGAGATACAAATATTAGTCAGTACTACAGTTATCGAAGTGGGTGTAGACGTTCCGAACGCTTCCGTCATGGTGATAGAACATTCGGATAGGTTCGGGATCTCTCAACTGCACCAGTTAAGAGGTCGAGTAGGCCGAGGAAAACATGAGAGTTTTTGTATCCTAATTTCGGACTCTAAAGTTACGGAAGAGGCAAGATATAGGATCCAGGCCCTGGTAGATTCCGACGATGGATTTTTCTTATCCGAAGCGGATCTGAAATTGCGGGGACCTGGGGAACTTTTAGGAGTAAGACAAAGTGGATTGCCGGACTTTAAGATCGCTGACTTAAGGGAAGACAGCCAATGGATCGAGATCTCTAGAGAAGATGCGAACCAGTTTGGGAATTTGGGAGATCTGGAAAAATCGGAAATTGTTTCTAGATTTTCGGAAGGAGCTTTATTGTTTTCAAATTGAGAAGAGAAAATTTTCGGCCGACTTAAGAAACCAGTCGGCCGAAAATGAACAGTCCGTGAAACGGATCAGTAGATAAAAGGAATGATCGTCGCTCTAGGCTGTAGATCGCAGGTAAAACCGCCTAAATCCACAGTGAGCAAGTTAATGATCAACGCTTCGTTTGCACAATCGTCAACATCCGATTTGTTATAGTATTTATCTTCTTCTACTTTTGCTAATTGAGGAGCAAGAATAGAAAGAACTTCGAAACCGCTTACTGCGGATCCAATAACTGCGCTTGTCAGGATAATACTTTTTGCTTCAGTTCCGTCTACAGTATCCGGATAGGATAAACCAATTGCATCAAATAGAACACAATTAAACGTTAGGAACAGGGGCAGAAGAAGAGCGATGATTTTTTTCATCCAGGGTTCTCCCAATTTGTTTTTTACAAAAAATTTCCAATTAGAGCTTAACTTCAACCGAATTTCCTAAGTAATGCAATACAAATTTCCTGATTTCAAGGCCTGAGCGTGTCGTAAAGTCCCAGAAATTTCTGTAGTTACATTTGTGTCTTAAACAAATCTATAGGATTAGAATTTCCCTTTTCCCCAAGTCGCCAGAGAAGATTATGGAATTATGCTGTCCCTATTCCGATGTTTAGTACTTGTTCTGGTTTTCGGTAACTTCTCTCTAATATCTCAACCGACAGACGAAATCTACCAAGGTGTTTCGGAAATTTCTTATTTGATAGGAGATTTTCCCAAGGAAAAAGCCCTCGTACCTTTTACAAATCCTGGAGATCCAAGACAATTCTTTGTACGAAAAGAAACCAAGGCCGCATTTATAAAATTAAAGGAAGAATATAAAAAGGACCATCCACAAGAAAGACAAGAGCCATTCATTGTTTCCGCTCATCGATCTTTTTCGGATCAAAAGTCCATCTGGGAAGATAAATATTCCGGAAAGAAGAAGATGAGAGAACCGGTGAAAGACAAAACTCCTTCTCAGATCATTTCTTTAATTTTGGAATTTTCCAGCGCCCCCGGCACTTCTCGCCATCACTGGGGAACCGACATCGATATCAATGCCTTGGAAAACTCCTATTTTGAAAAAGGAGGGAGGGGAGAAACATTCTATAATTGGATGAAGAAGAATGCCCACAGATTCGGATTCTGTCAGCCTTATTCTCCTAAGTCAGAGAGAGCCGGAAAAGGTTATAATGAAGAGAAATGGCATTGGTCCTATGCTCCTCTCTCTAATAAATTCCAAAAAGCCTGGGTAGATGCTTATAAAAAGGGAAAATTGAACTTTAAAGGAAAATTCCAGGGATCCGAATTTTTAGGGGATATGCCCTTGGAATACGTAACATCCATCAATCCGGACTGCGCCAGAATAGATTAAGTATAAAAACCGCGTGTTGGAATTCCAACACGCTTGGCTTTTAGTTATCTGTGGTTCATTACTCCACGATCACTGTTTCTGAAGAACTTAATAATCTGTAGAACTTCAGGTGGGTGACCTGATTCCTTCTCCAATTGATCCAAAGCGGTTCTATAATTCATACCTGAATGATAGATCGTCTTGTATGCGTTCTTAATCGCAGTTCTTGTCTCAGGAGAAAATCCTCCTCTTTTCAGACCGACCGTATTTAATCCTATAATCGTGCAAGGATTTCCGTCAGCAGTAGCAAAAGGAGGAACGTCCTGAACTACCTTAGAACAACCAGCAATCATTGCGTAATCACCCACAAAACAGAATTGGTGAACTGCAACTAAACCGGAAATAAATGCCTTATTTCCAACGGTGACATGTCCCGCCAAAACAAGACCGTGGGTCAGAATATTATCATCTCCTAAAATACAGTCGTGCCCTACGTGAGCATTTCCCATTACATAGTTCCTGTTTCCGATAATAGTGGGAGAATCTACCTTGGTTCCCTTGTGAATATTGGAATATTCTTTAAAAGTATTATTATCTCCGATGATCGTTTTGCTCGGAGTGCTCGGATCAAAGCCCAAGTCCTGCGGTCCTACACCGATTATCGCTCCATGATGGACTTTGTTGAATTTACCTAATTTAGTGCCTGCGAAAATTCGGGCTCCCGTTTCAATCACGGTTCCTTCGCCGATTACCACATCTTTTTCTATAATTGTATACGCACCGACTTCGACGGACTCGTGTAGTTCCGCTTTCGAATCGACGATGGCTGTTGGGTGAATTTTCATTAAGTTTCGCCTCTTAAATCTTCCATAATACGAAAATCGACGTGGATTTTTTATTCAAGCTAGAAATAATTGGGGTCGGTAAACGGTTCAGGGCTTCGTCGAATTTTGAAAGCCGGACTAAATTGCCAAACGCGGTTCGGGAGGAGAATTCTATGCTAGTGGATTGGTCTCGTCTGGATTCCCTAAAACAAGGCGATGATGAAGATGATGTTATTTGGCTGGAAGAGATGGTACGTTCCTTACGTAAGAACATGAACAGCCGTTTAGAGAATATCAAAAGTTTCACTGACGAAAAGAAAAGCGTAGAACTCCAAGCAGAATTACATCAGACAAAAGGTGTGGCAGCGAATTTCGGGCTCGCGGCGGTTCAGAAAAATGTTACAGAGGCTGAACTGAAATTGAAGGAAGGAAACTTAGATGCTTGTTTGGCTCTTTGTCAGGAACTTCCGAGTCTTTGGGAGCAAACCAAAAAAGAATTAGCTCCCAAATTTCCGGAATAAATAAGTCCGAAATCGCCGGCTTATTTTTTTCCTTTACGTTCCAAAAAATAAGAATCTACCTTATCCGTTATAGGTTTGATCTTTTCCTCATAAGTTAAGATAGCTTCTACAGTTTTTTCGTATAAAGACATTAGAAGCGCCTGAGCGGCATCACACATCTGTTCTTTACGGAACTCTTCCACATGTAAGGTTTCAGTAATCGACCCATCCGGATTGAACGGAAGTGAAGCCAATAAATTGGAAACCACGATCTTATCGTCCCCGGCAACATGGCTTGGGTCGAATATCACAGGAAGAATTGTCTGATTTTTAGCGTGAGTGATCACGTTTAGATCCGGAGTGTTACGGCAATATCCTTCCTTAATGAAAAGAGTTTTTACCCCTCTTTCGCAAAGAACAATATTCAAATTTCCTTGATTAGCGATATATTCTGCAGCGGAGAACCACTCTATAGCTTCGTTACCGAAACCTCTTTTTAAGATCACAGGTTTACCTGTGCGACCTACCGCTTCTAAAAGTTCAAAGTCTTGAGCGTTTCTTGTACCGATCTGGATCATATCAGCATGTTTGGAAACTTCTTCCGCCATGGTATGGTCCATTACTTCGGTTACGTAAGGAAGTCCGGTTTCTTCTTTTACTCTATCGAGTAATTTAATTCCGTCCCAACCCATTCCTCTCCAATCGGTTGGACGAGTTCTAGGTTTGAATGCTCCACCTCTAAAGATGATACGATCTAAGATCCCGAATTTTTTTCCGATCTCCACCGCTTGTTTTGCAATAGTGACCGTCTGCTCATAAGTTTGAGGAGAATCCGGACCTACTAGGAAAATATGTTTTCCTGTTCCGAACTTACGCACGAGTCCGTCTTTTCCGTGAACTTCTACGATTCGATTTTCACGATGGACTACTTCTCCGTTTTTACCTGCAGCGGTACGAGCTATATTTTTATAAGGCAATGATACGTTCCAAATTCTAGTCACACCAGGAAGTTCTTTTACGTAACCTTCCTTGTCGGAGATCTTACGGGTATCCCCGATAAAATGAATGGTATCGGATACGACCGCTCCGCGAATGATCTCGGTGGCGTTCCCACATTCGGAGGCCAAAGCCTTTATTTTTGCTTCGGTTTCCGGATATCCCTTCTCCAGTTCGACTATGTCCACGTATCTTCCGTCCTATCTTTGTTCGATTTTACAATCGGGATTGATTCTCTCTCCAGCCTTTACTTCACACACGGAACGTCAAGAAATCCGCAGAGAAAAGAGTTTAATGAGAATGTTCCGGCCCCGGAAAACTCCCGTTTCTCACTTCCTGAATATAATTTTTGACTGCACCTGAGACATCATCGTATCCATTCAGGAAAGTTTTTAAAAACTTGGGCTTAAAGCCCTTATTCAATCCAAGAAAATCGTAAATTACGAGCACCTGTCCGTCGGTCGCGGCTCCTGCCCCTATCCCGATCGTAGGAATTGGGATAGATTCGGAAATTTCTTTAGCAAGAGCAGAAGGGATCAGCTCGAAAACGATCGAGAATGCTCCAGCGTCGGAGATACCTTTTGCTTCGCTTATCAATCTGGCTTTATCTTCTTCCGCTTTTCCTTGGATCTTATGCCCACCGAAAACGTTCACAGATTGGGGGGTAAGGCCTATATGTCCCATAACAGGGATGCCTATCCTTTCTAGTTTATAGATTAGTTCCAAGATCTCCGGACCGCCGCCTTCGAATTTTACGGCATCACATCCGCTTTCTTTCATTACTTTTCCAGCAGAGCGGATGCCCTCTTCTAAAGAGACTTGATAGCTTAAGAACGGAAGGTCCACGACTACGAATGTATTCGGGGCGCCTCTTCTAACGGCTTTTGCATGATAGATCATCTCGTCCAAGGTAACAGGTAAGGTGGTAGGTTGGCCTTGGTAGACTACGCCCAGAGTATCCCCTACTAAAAGACAATCCACACCGGATTCTTCTAAAATCCTTGCGAACATAAAATCGTAGCAGGTCAACACAGTGATCTTTTTCTCTACTGGTTTTGGTCCTCTAGGAAATATTTTATTAACATCTCTCATGTTATCCCTCCGAAGGATTCCCAAAGGATTGTATCAGGGAACCTTCTCCGAGTTCATTTAAAAGTTCTAATATAAAAGGTCGAATAAACAGACTATGGTGAGGAAGATGTAAACCCTTCTCATGGATTTTCATATCGTCTATGGAAAGAATATCTATGTCGATGACTCGCGGGCCTTTGTCTCTTGTGCGGACCCTTCCCATTTCATTTTCTATTCCGAGTAAAAAATCCAAAAGTTCTCTGGGAGAAAGATGAGTGGAGATCTGCAAAATCTGATTTAAAAAATCTGGCTGGTCAGTTACTTCTAGAGCTTCCGTATTTAAAGCAGTTCCCTTTTTTAAGATCTTTATTTCAGGGTGAGCGCCGATCTTTTGGATCGCTTCCGAAAGATAGAATTCACGATCTCCCAAATTAGTTCCTAAACATAGAAATGCAATATGAGTATTTTTATCCATCACTGAGTCCCAAAGGCGCTATGGCTTAGACGATAATCAGGACAATCCAAATGAAGAGGATGTGCCATTTCCATGAGCCTAGAAAAAATCCGTCCTTCTGCTTTGTCTTTCCAATCCGTGGGGGGAATATTAGAAGTAAGAATGGTTAATTTTTCTTCTTCGTATCTGGTATCTATTAAGTCGTACAATTGAGAGTTTGCCCAATCAGATTCTTTGTTGGCCCCGAAATCGTCTAAGACCAAAACTTCCACATCAGTGAATTGTTTTTTGATCGTCTGTTCCATTCCATGGAGTTCACTTTCTTTTTGATAACTATCACGAATGGTAGAAAGAAAGTCCCGATTGATCTTTGCGTATTTACACTCGGTTCCGTAATTAAAAATAAGTTCGTTTAAGATTGCGCATGCAAGTAAGGTTTTACCGGAACCTGTTCCTCCCCAGAGATACAGACCTTCTAATTTTTTATCTCCCTTGCTCCAATCTTTGATCAAATCGTGAGCCCAGTTGTGAGCGATTAAAAATCCGTCTTTACCGGGAGCATCTACGTTCAATTCCATTCGATCCAGAGTTCGGTATCTGTATCTAGAAGGGATACCCGCCTTTTTTACCAAATATTCGATCCTACCAAGTTCAATTCTAGCGTTATGACATACGCAAGGTAACATTCTATTTTGGCTTTCATCGTAGACCATGTATGGAGCTTTGCCGCCGCAAGGACAAGATTCTCCCACGCAGGAACAAAGTACCAGAACTCCGGAGCTGGAATTCTTTACATTCTCTTCCAAAAGAAATCCGACGCCTGTGCAGAACTTGCAGCTGGGAGAACCTTCTCGGATCGGGGTTAAATTCTTTAAATTCATGGTCTAGATCCAGACTGGAAAAAAGGAAAGTAATAGAAAGAAAGAAATCTAAGAACCAATCATTTCCTAAGAATTCCTAAAAATCTGCTGACAAGTTCAGCTTTAAGGAAGATCCTGGAGGAGTCTCTGAACGGATTCAGGGAACAAAATTAGCGAAAAATGATAGAATTTCGCTAATGGATATTGTAAAAAGATACTCGTTTATGTCCCTTGAATAGGAAAAATGGGAAATTTTTTTTAATCCAGGTTTATATCTAAAGGTCCTTGACCGATAGTTAAACAGAAGAAAAGGACTTTGCCGTCCTTTTTCTAAATCCTATCTTTGAAAGAGAAGGCACAGGTGTGAGCACTATGAAGGTGATGAAGACTATATTCGTTCTTCTGGCCGTGGTCGGACTCAACCTCTCCTTGTTCGCACAGAACCAAGGGGGGCAGGATACGACAGATGCCAAGGCGGCAGCTGATAAGATCGACGAACTGCTGAAAGGTGAGCTCGTTCCGGAAGACGACGACAAGAATCTAACGGAAGAAGCTAAGAAACGTAAAAAAGAAATCCAGGAGCAGGAAGCGATCTGGAAGAACCCTGACTTCAAAGGTTACGACAAGAACTTCCAAGAACTCCATCAGCTTTCTAAGGCTTTCGCGAACAACAAGTTCCGCCTGGCCCTGACTAGCTATCAATCCGGAGTGAATACCGTCCTCAAGATGAGGGAAGCTGTTGAGCAGTACCGTAAAGAGGAAGCGGAGAAGAAACGTCTAGACGAGAAATGGTATTGGCAAAAGGTCGACCGCAAAGCTCGCGAGGATCGTGTCGTTTCCCGCCAAAAGTTGGAAGCTAAACAACAAGCATTGAATTATTTCACCAAGGCAATCAATCATTTGGATGAGATCAAGAACCCGGATTTACGTGAACGTGCCGAGTTCAAGAGACTACTTTCCGATGTATATAGATCTTGGATTGTTACTGAATACGATCTACAAAACTTACCTCAGTGTATTCCTATACTGGAACTCTACATCGAGGTTAATGAAAACGAGAAAGAATACCCAGCTCACAAGTATCTTGCAAGCTGCTACGCTTTCGAGGAAAACATGATCAAGAAATACGGTGGAGCAAGCGAAGACCAGATGTTCAAATTCCGTCACAAGAAAAACATCCACCTTCTCCGCGCTACCGAGCTGAAATATGGAAAGGATTCTCCGGAATACAAACACATCGTTGCTTTGATTAACAAAGACGAAGTGATTTCGGTTCGCCCATAATCCTCTCTTTTCATTTCAATGTAGGAAAAAACCCCGGCTTTAAAACCGGGGTTTTTTTATTTCTAAATGAATGGTGAGACCTTATTGGAAGATCAGTTTTGCTAATCCAATATAAATAGGAAGGACGGAAGTAATGATAACAGCAACCATCCATCTTGTTTGAGAAGCAATTGTCTCGTGAATACTTGCGATTTCTTTGTAAACTTCTTTGAACTGTTCTTGGATCCCTGCAAAGCCCGCATGCATTTCTGCTCTTAGTTCCGCAATTGCGATCCAAAGTTTTGCAGTTTCTTCTTTAAATTCTAAACGAAGCTTGCCAGTCTCTTCCATTAGCCTTTTTTCGAATCTTTCTGAAACGAATTCTTCCATAAACTTTCTCCCTCCTGAATTGGCTTGATTTAAAAGACTGACAAGAGCCTCTGCACCTTCTTCGCCTAAACTGTTCCTGAGTGCTTTCGGAACTAATAATATTGGTTCTGTCATAAGATATCCTTCCCGGATTTGATTTTCAAGCGACTTGCTTTGGAAGAACGGGTCTGAAAGAGGAAAAAGTGGTTCACACTTTTTGCAAGATTTGATGGATCTTTGCCGGAATATTGATTCCAAAAGAAAAATAGAAATGCAGTGGAATGAAATTCCTTACTGATTTCGAAATTTATTAGTATTTACCGGTATCAAATTCTAAGATCGGACGATCCTTTCCGAGAAAGACTGTAATCTATATCTTACAAAACGCCGGGACCTTCCGGAAAGAATGTGTAGAGGAGAGAAGAAGAATGGCAGCTCAGACATTGGAAAGACCGAGCCTCGACCAGAACTCCCAAGCGGAAAAAGTATATGATGTAGTCATCATAGGAACTGGATTCGCTGGGCTATGTATGGGGATACGCTTGAAACAAGCCGGAATAGAATCATTTGTAATTTTAGAAAAAGGAAATGGGATCGGAGGAACCTGGAGAGATAATAATTATCCCGGAGCGGCGTGTGACGTTCAATCCCACTTGTATTCTTTTTCATTCGCACCTAAATCGGATTGGTCCAGACTTTTCGGCCCCCAAGAAGAGATCCTAAATTATATGAATCAATGTACGGATCGTTTCGGCATCCGCTCTTTTATTCGAACAAACTCGGAAGTGAGCGGCGCCTGGTTTGATGAAAAAACCGGCCTTTGGGAAATCAGTACGACAAGTGGGAAATCCTATAAAACGAAATCCGTAGTGAGCGGAACCGGAGGCTTAAGTAGACCGGTTCTTCCGAATATCAAAGGAATAGATACATTTAAAGGAGCAAAGTTCCACTCTGCAAAATGGGATCATAGCTATAATCTACAAGGAAAGAAGGTAGCAGTGATCGGAACAGGGGCAAGTGCTATCCAAATCGTTCCTGCTATCGCACCAATTGTAGGGACATTAAAACTATTTCAAAGAACTCCCGCTTGGATCATCCCAAAACCGGATAGTAATATCTCAGGTTCCGTAAAAGGGATCTTCAAATTTATTCCCCCACTAAGATGGCTGTTCAGGAAAGCGATCTACTGGCTGAACGAAATAGGCGTATTAGCATTTGCGATCAATCCAAAGCTAATGAAAATTTTCGAAAAATTCGCCAAAAGTTTTATCAACAAAAGTATACATAGCGAAGAACTGAGACAAAAGTTAACTCCGAATTATACGATCGGATGTAAACGTATCCTTCTTTCCAACGACTATTATCCGGCATTGAATAGAGAGAATGTCGAATTGGTTACCGAAGGTATAGAAGAGATCACCGCTTCCGGAGTAAAAACAAAAGACGGAGTCGAACATAAGGTTGATGCGATCGTTTTTGCAACAGGTTTCCAAGCGGCAGAGGCAGTTTCCCCTTTTGAGATCAGAGGAAGAGGCGGAAAACTTTTAGCTGATGCTTGGGAAGACGGGGCAGAAGCCTATTTAGGGACCACAGTATCCGGTTTTCCGAATCTATTTATGATCGTGGGTCCGAATACAGGATTAGGCCATAGTTCTATGATCCTGATGATTGAGTCCCAGGTACAATATACTCTCCAAGGGATTCGTTACCTACTTAATAAAAACATAAAGTTTATAGATGTTCGCAAAGATGTCCAAGATCGTTATAATGAGGAGATCCAAAGGCGTTTAAGCAAATCAGTCTGGATGACCGGAGGATGTGTAAGCTGGTACAATACTAGCTCGGGTAGAAATACCACTCTTTGGCCCGGGTTCACTTTCGAATTTAAGGCCAGGACATTTTTCCTTCGTCCTAAGGATTACGAATTTGTTCGAGTAGACGGAAAGGCAAAAAAACCAGGAATCGGATCCAGAGTCTCTATGGCTTTAGACGCGACCTTCGGTTAAGTTAGAGAGTCCAATACACTAAGATTTCCCGATTACCATCTCTCCCGGTAATCGGGGAATTTTCCAAGCCTATCCTTTTTCCTTTTACTTCATTTTTCAAAAATCGTAAAAAAGAACGGATCGTTTTCCAACGAATCCAAGGATCTCTTAAAACTCCTCTGTCCAAATTCCTGGGCTCTGTCTCAAATTGAGGTTTGAATAAACTGACTATATTCCACCGAATATTTGAATTCTTATTTTTAAGTTCGGATAGAACAGGCAGAACAGTGCGAAGGGAAATAAAACTTAAGTCCATGACCAAAAAAATCTCATCCGGAAACTTTATTTCCTTTTTTTCAAACCACAAAGAAGACAATAATTCCCAACTGGTATCTCTAATATGAAATCTATCTCGAACGGAAACTTTCGGATCCATCGCTATCTTGGAAGCCATCTGCCCGTAACCGACATCGAAGGCGAATACTAAGTCCGCACCTTCTTCCAAAAGAACTTGCGTGAACCCTCCGGTAGAAGCGCCCCAATCCACACAAAGCTTTCCTTTGACGGATATATTCCATTTTTTGAATGCTTCCTTGAGTTTATAAGCTCCTCTGCTTACATATTTAGGGATAATTTCTCTGATACGGATCTCTACAGATTCTGGGAATAAGGCGCCCACCTTGTCCGACATCCTGTCGTTTACTAAGACAGAACCGGATAAGATCAGACTCCTGGCCTTGGAAATATCTTCGGCCAAACCCTTTTTCAAGAGTAAGTCATCTAGTCTAATTTTTTCTTTTGCCAATGTTAGAAGGTAAGGACCGAAAGAACTCGGGAAATTCGGAAGTTTCTACTTTAGAAGGAGAATCCAGATCGGATCCTAATTCTTCCAATTCGGAAACTAGATCGGAGACCATTTGTTTACAAGTTTCCATTCCATACAAAGAAGGATAAGTGATCTTTCCGGACTTCCCGTCCTTGCCTGGAGTTTTTCCCAGATCTTCCTTAGTCCCTTCGATATCCAAAATATCGTCCGTGATTTGAAATAATAAACCGAGTTTAGCACCGTATTCGGAAATGGTTTCTTCTCTTTCTTGGTAATCATTTCTCAAACGATTTCCCATCAAAAAGGAAGCTTGGATCAATGCTCCGGTTTTCAATTTATGCGTTTTGGAAAGTAATTCTTCTTTTGTTCCGGTTAAAGAGGAAGGATTCCTTTCCATTAACAGATCATACATTTGCCCGGAGACCATCCCCGCTGCCCCGGCACCTTTTGCCAAAGACCTAACTAAATCTTTATGCAAATCTTTATCGGAAGAGTCGATCAGGGTCAGCCAATCGAATGCATATGCCTGCAAAGCGTCACCAGCGAGTATTGCGGTCGCTTCGGAAAATTGTTTATGGAGAGAAGGTTTTCCTCTTCTGAAATCATCATCATCCATGCTGGGAAGATCGTCGTGGATCAAACTATATGTATGAATGAATTCTAATGCAGCTCCTATCGAAAGAGAATCATTATCTATTTTTCCGAAGGAAGCAAATGTTAGGATCGGTCTTAGTCTTTTTCCCCCTGCTCTCAGACTGTATTCCATAGCAGCCGCAAGTTCTGGAGCCGATTCTTTTTTAAAAAATGGATACACTTCGTTTTCTAAATAATCTTCGAAACGATCCTTGGAACGTTTTAATAATTGAGAAAGTTCGTTTGTTTCCGTTCGATTTGTCATTTTCCTGATTCGACGTTAATCACCACTTTACCGGTAGTATTTCCAGTTTGGAAATGTCTGACTGCCTCCGGAAGATCCACAAAAGGATATACGGAATCGATATGAGGTGGTTCCAAATTTAATTTCGAAAGGGCCTTCAGATGGATAGTTAGTTCATCGATCTTTTCGTATAACCAGATCAAATTAAATCCCATCACCGCTTTATTGTCGGAAACGATCTCTAAAGTATCCACCTTCGGCCTGGTCAAATATCTCCAAGCTAAAGTCAGCCAATTGACTTTGTCTCCTTGGCTCATAAAAGAAGCGGAACCATAAACAACCATCCGGCCCATAGGAGAAAGAGCCTCGTAACTTGCTTTAAAGATCTTACCGCCGATACATTCTAAAACTAAATGTAATTCTCTTCCGCCAAGTGCTGTTTTTAATTCCTCCGGAAAGCGGGAAGATCGAATGATCCAGGCATCGTAACCTTCTTTTTCTAATAGAGAAATTTTAGAATGATTTCCTACAGAACCTAGAGTCCAGGCTCCAAACTTTTTAGCGATACGATTAGCGTAGATCCCTACACCTCCCGCAGCGCTATGGATCAAAACATTTTGGCCTTTTCTTAAATCTCCTAAAGGAAGAAGAGCATAATATGCAGTAAGTCCTTGGACTAAGAATCCTGCTCCTTGCTCGAAACTCCATTTTGGAGGGAGCGAAAAAATATATCGGGAATCTATATTGATATGGTCGGCGTATGCTCCGAAACGGGTTACTCCCATGACCTTGTCGTTCTTTTTGAAATTTTTGACCTTTTTGCCGACAGCAACTACCTTACCGGAATATTCCAAGCCTGGAATAAAAGAACCTTTAGGTGTCGCGCTATACAATCCTTGGATAGCAAAAATATCCGCAAAATTCAGACCGATTGCACGGATCTCAATTGTGACTTCATTGTCCTGAGGAGGGGGAAGTTCCTCTTCTCTTCTTTCCAGAGAATCCAAAGAACCTTTGGTATCGACTCGATAAACGGAGCGAATCATGAGGGCATTCTGCTCTTTTAATTCGTATCCTAAAAGGAAAAAACGGATCAAAACGGAGGAAAAATCTCCTCCGTTTCTTGGATAAAATTACTTAGAAGGGAAAATTTCTTTTAGGAAGTTTTTCAACTCCAACCAGGAACGTTTATCCGCTTTTTCATTATAAGCCGCTCCTTTAGAGTTGTCGTTTCCCGCTTCCTTGATCGTGAAGGAATGGACTGCACCTCCGTAAGAAACGAATTGCCAATCCACTCCGGCAGTTCTCATTTCTTCTTGGAAAGCCGACACCTCATCCGGTTTTACAAAAGGATCGTCAGCTCCATGAAGCGCTAAAACTTTGCCCTTAATATTTTTAGCGTCGTCCGCCTTAGGAGTAGATAAACCGCCATGAAAGCTAATAGTACCTTTTAAAGGAGCTCCACTCCTTGCTAGCTCTAGGGCTGCTGTCCCGCCGAAACAATATCCTAAAATCGCTAGACTTTTGGGATCTACACCTCTTTGAGATTTTAATGCGTCTAACGCGGCCTGTCCTCTTGCTCTTAAAAGTTTGCGATCTCCTTCTCTAAAAGAAGCAGCAAGTTTTGCAGCTTCTTCCATAGATTTAGGACGTACACCCTTTCCATAAATATCCGCAGCAAAAGCCACATATCCTAACTCAGCGAGTTGTTCCGCTCTTGCTTTTGTATTTTCTCCCAAACCCATCCAGTCATGGACAAGCACGATACCTGGAGCCTTTTTGGCGCCTTCCGGATAAGCAACAAAACCTTCTAAGATGGTGTCGCCTTGTTTGTATTCTACGAATTCGGATTTAACTTTTGCGGATAAAACATTTGCCGCCAAAAGAAACGTTATACTGAACCAAATGATCTTTTTCATTCTTATGTATCCTCGGGCATTCCCGTATAGAAAATAAATTTGATATTAGACTGATTTGAAATTTAAAGCGAAAAAATTTGAATTAAAAATAAACTACGCGAAGATCCAAACCGCCATGAGTAATATGGACCGTTTGTAATTTAGAGTGAATTCCTTTTAAAAAAGAGGACCAAGTTTCTTCGTCAGGACAAAGAATAAATCCGGAAAATTCTCCAGGAAGTTCCCACCAATTTTTTAAAGTTTCTGCGATACGTCTATATAAGCCCAGATCGGAACCTTTTTGTATTCTTAGGCCGTAAGGTGGATTGAGCGGCATCCAGATCTTTTTCGGTTTGCCTGCGGATTCCCAGATCTCTTTAGGAGATAAAGAGAAAAAATCCTCTTCTTTCCCGATAAAACGATTTTCGGAATTCAAAGGAAATTGCTTTATGAATTTCTGATATTCTTCTCTTCTTTCGTTCAAGTAAGAGAAAATTTCCGGTTCGGAATCGTTATACCAGAATGTGAACTTTTTACTTTCTTCTTCCGGGCCGATCTTACGTTTTAAGAATTCCCAACTAGGTGCCGGAAATTCCTTCATCTCTTGGAACATATAGTTTCGATCCAAATGAGGAAGTCCTAATTTCAAAAGTAAAGAAGCGGACTCCCATACAAATGTTCCGGAACCTGCAAATGGAACAAACACCGCATCCGGTTCAGGCATATTCTTTTTTAATAAATACAAAAGAAAAGCGGCGGTATCTTCCCTGACCGGAGCTGATTTGGATAGAGGTTTAAAATTTCCTCTTTGAAAAATAGGAGCGCCCGCCAAACTCAAAGAAAGTATAATACTATCTCCTAAGGCAAGTGCGTTCAGTTCCGTATTTTTAGATCCTGAATCGCCGAATGAGGAATAAGAACCTTCCCAAAAAGAATATAATTCTTCTCTGGAGATTTCTTTTCTTCCCCGTACCTGCGGATGGAAATTTATCCCCCAACCTTCCGGCAAGATCTCATTCTCTCTTAAGGACTCTATCAAACCGGAAAAGTTAAACTTTCCATCTAAGGGAAATTTTCCCAAATTCAAACGAAAATCTCTGATCCATGGAATTCTTACCAACACTTCTAACGCTTGGCGAAAATTCGTTTTTTCTAATACGAATTTTTCGGGAAAAACCTTAAACTCAGGAGTATGATTTCTAGGAAGAAATGGATCGGAAACGATTTGAGAAAGTAGAGATTCCGTTTCTCTGGCAGAACCTGGAGGAACTAGGAATTCCCATCGAAGAGGTTTGCCAGATTTAAACTTGGAGATTTTCCAATCCATAGAGATATCCTTTTAAAATCGATTCTCCAGGAAAGGAAAAAGTCCCGGATCCTTCTCACTTAGAACTTAAAGCGGAGACTCCTGCTCTGGCTACTTGTCCATCCTGAGTAGATTGGGCTCCCGAAACTCCAATCGCTCCGATAATTTTTCCATCCAGAAGGATCAATTCTCCACCTTCCAATGGAAATACTCCCGGAACTGCCAAAAGTCTAAGACCGATCCCTCCTTTTTCAACCGCTTCTTCCAAGGCTCTGCTCGGTCTTTTAAAATTATTGGCTGTCGAAGCTTTTCCTTTGGCGATATCAATAGAACCTATTTGAGTATTATCCATTCTTTGAAATAATACCAAATTTCCTCCAGTATCCACAACTGCTATGGCCATATTCCATTGGTTTTTCTTTGCTTCTGCTTCTGCGGCAGCGATTACTCTTTTGGCCTGTTCCAAATTAATATTGGGCCCATAGGTTAAGGGTTGGGCCTGAAAAGGACGAACGATCCCAAAGAACAAGAAGCAGATTGCCCAAAACTTAGGGAATAGATTTACAAATATTGAATGTTTTCTTTTCAAAAGAATTCTCCTTAAACGCGATACTCTCCTTTTTTTAAAAAAGGACTTAGAATTTGATCTTGGATTTTTGTCTTGGGCCGATCCGGTGAATGCAAGACAGAAGCAAAGGTAGGACAAAAAACGAAGTTGTTTTTTGTATAAAGAAGCCGCCGAAAGACTTCGGCAACTTCTTAAAGTGTGGAACGGAAAGATCTCTCTGTCAATTAAAAAGAAGATCTTTCCGCTTTTCTGAAGTTAGAACTCTGGAGAAACGAACTTAGCTTGGCCTGCGCGGGGACGGATCACAAATCTATATTTACGTTTTGCGATTTGTTCCGGGTTGTACCAGCGAACTTGATAAACTGCCATTCCTTTTCCTGAGTTAGAAGTTTTTCTGACTTCTATATCGACTCCCTTATCGTCTACAGGTTCCCCTTCATGAGTTAATTCTTTCCAATCGGAATTACCTTCTTTGTATTCGATAGAAACTAAAGATTCATGGAGAGAAATCTCGGAACGACCCACGTCCTTATAACGAAAGACCCAATGTTTTTCCAAGTTTTCTTCCGCTAAGATCAGCTCAGGAGAATCTACTAATTCCCTTGTGCCTTCCGATTTTTCAGTTTCAGGATAACGATCCGAACGATCCAATTCGTAATTCCAAGATGCAGGGAAAGATTCTTTTCCTCCGGCAACAGGAAGATTTTTGGTAAGATCGGCAAGATGCGCCTGTAAGAACGGTTGAGTGCCAGGCCCATAAAGAGTGTGGCCGCCCTCGTAATGCTGACGAGTATATTCTTCCGGAGTAGTTACATAACCGAAGTATCCGTTTGCACAACTGATTACGGATGCGTTTTTGATCGGTTGAGAACTGGACTTTAATGCCTCTTCCACGAATCTTTTTCCGGATTCTTTAGTGACCTCGAAAGGAACAGGAAGAAGAAGTGTATCCGCAATTTTTACAGATTGTAGAAGAAGTTTATGAGGAAACTTTGATTTTGGAAGAACGATCGGTTGCAGATATTTGAAACCTACGATTCTTTTATGACCTTGGCAACCGCCTGTCAAAAACCAACGAGGCCAACCTTCCGCAAAGAATGGAAGCCAGTTCAATACCGGAGTGAGTCCATCTTCGGCGCCACCTGTTAAAGCTGTTCCTACATATGGACGATCGCAAACTTCTGCGTCTCCTATCTTTTGATTTTCGTATAGGTCCACTTCTCTTGTATTAAAAGAAAGATTTGCGTCCGTGCTTAAAGAGTTTTGTAAGGAGTCGAAAAGTTTAGCTGCTTCTTCTCCTATAGCTTCTCCAATTCTTCTGGATTCGATGAAACCTTGCATGTCTTCTCGATAATCGGGAGAGTTATCTCCATGAGTGGAATTGTTCAGTGCATGGATTGGATCCCAGCTTGGTTTAAAATCTTTACGGATCTTCTTTTCTAAAATTCTAGCAGGATAAGCAAACACATCTGCATTCGCAACGTCATTAGAATCCGGCACTGTTGTTCCGTGAACGGAGAATGTGGAGAACGCACCGAGCGGTTTGTATCTTCCGTCTTTGTCTTGTGCGTCGATACGGATCATCACTAGATCTGGATTGATCGCCTGGTATTGGATCTCAGGTTTTAACTCTTCGAATCCCGAATTTTTATTAGCGCGGTATGCATCCAAAGACCTATTTCTGGTGAGTCCCCAAATCGCAGTTTTTCCGGAAGCAATCTTAGCAGGTTTTGCGGACTTGTAAGCTTCTTCCACTCCGTTGGTCAAACGATCCAATACGAAATCAGTCCAACCTTTGTCGAATCCTGGCTTATTAGAAGCAAACTCGTTATAAAAATTATTATCGTAGAAGTTAGCCGGAGCTGAGTGAGTATGAGTTCCGGCAAATACGATCCCGCCGAAAGAAATATCTGTCTTAGAAGCTAAACGTTCCGCAAGCAAGTGATGTATCAAAAGAGATCCGGACAAAAGATCGCTCTGGATCAGTACTACAGGTTCATTTGCATCTTTTTTAATATAAAAAATTCTAGCATAAAGACGAGTGCGAAATCCTTTTTCAGTTTCGGCCATTTTGGAATAACCTGCTAAAGGTAGACCGGGAGGAGGAGTTAAATCCACCTTGGAAATTCCAGCAACCAGTCCTCTGGTTTTGGAAGCGACTTCCGGTTTTTTATACGCGATCTTATACTCGGCGACGGTCCCGCAAGCGACTGCGGAAAAGATCAGAAGGATCGAAACTAGATACGGTTGGATTTTCTTCACAATTTGATTCGGGTTCATTCCCCCTCCGGGAATTCTATGGTTTTTTTAGCCTCTACTTGCTATCAGAAGTGTAAGTTCTTAGCAAGAATTTTCGGATAAATAGTATAGTATCGATCGGTCTTACAAACCAATTATATTCGCCAAAAATAGCTCGGATTTTTGAGTCGCTCATTAGTTTGGGATAAAATAAAGAAATACGGATCAGGAATCTTCTATGTCCCAACCGGGCTTTTTACAAAGACTAAAATTTCATTTTTTCAATTTCTATCCTCCTTACTTCGGTGCAGGGATCAAAGTGAAGTCCTTAAACAAAGACAGGACCTTATTCTCCACCACGATGAAACTTACACCTTTTAATAAAAACTATGTGGGAACACAATTCGGAGGATCTCTCTATTCCATGTGCGATCCATTTTATATGTTGATCCTAATGGAACATTTAGGGCCTGGATATTTGGTCTGGGACAAAGCAGCAACTATACGATTCATAAAACCGGGAGAAGGCGCCGTAAGAGCCGAGTTCCATATCCCTAAAGAAAAAATCCAGGAGATCAAAGAAGAAACGGATCGTAAAAGGAAAATGGACGTTACCTTCACTGCTCAGATCTTAGATGTAAAGACCGGTAAGCTTGTGGCAGAAGTAGATAAAGTCATCTATGTCAGAAAAAAATCCAAAGAGTAAGATCTAAAAGTCTTCCGCCCAAATTTCGTCAGCAAGATCTTCTCCGCATTAGTCTATGATCCCGGGACCTTCTTCTCGAACGATTCTAAAGAAGACCCATCAAATCTTTTTAAAGGGGGCCTAAAATTGTTTTTCCCTAGGGACTACGATGAAATGATGGCCCCAAACGCTTATGTCCCAATGGAAAACTACACCTCTGCATGAGGAGCATAAACTTTTAGGCGCTAAGATGATCCCTTTCGGCGGTTGGGACATGCCTGTTCAATATTCCGGAATCATCGCAGAACATACTGCGACTAGACAAGCCGCAGGTCTATTCGATGTTTCTCATATGGGCGAGATCTTTATCGAAGGTCAGGCCGACATCATCCTTAGCTTCCTCGAATCGGTTACTTGTAATTCTGTTTCTTCCTTGGCAAATGGGCAAGTACAGTATAACGCAATCATCAACGAGAATGGCGGACTGGTAGACGATATCACTCTCTATAAGTTCAACGA
Source organism: Leptospira licerasiae serovar Varillal str. VAR 010 (assembly GCF_000244755.1). Lineage (NCBI taxonomy): Bacteria > Pseudomonadati > Spirochaetota > Leptospiria > Leptospirales > Leptospiraceae > Leptospira > Leptospira licerasiae. The sequence continues at coordinate 246,095 of NZ_AHOO02000005.1, forward strand.
TCAGAAATATATGATCTGCGCAAACGCTTCTAACGTGGATGCAGTGTATGAGTATCTGAAAAAGTATGTCCCGGCTTCAGTAAAGTTGGAAAACCAAAGTGCGAACTGGCACCAAATTGCGATCCAGGGTCCAAAAGCTGATTCTATACTTTCTTCTTATCTTAAATCGGATCTAAGTCATATCGGATATTATAAATTCGTGTTATTTCCTTTTGCGGGAGAAGAGATCATTCTCTCTCGGACCGGTTACACTGGAGAGGACGGATTCGAAATTTACAGTTCGAATGCGACAGGGGTCAAACTTTGGAAAGAGCTTTTGGAGTTCGGAAAAAAAGAAGGGCTTCTTCCTGTAGGTTTAGGCGCAAGAGACACACTCAGGATCGAGGCAAAATATCCTCTTTATGGTCATGAGTTGGACGAGAACAGAAGCCCGAACCAATCCGGGATAGGCTGGATCGTAAAAGAAAAGAAAACAGAGTATCCTAAATACAAAGAGATCATCTCCGAAAAAAAAGAAGGACCTAAAAGAAAGATCGTGGCCTTCGAACTACAAGAGGCAGGAGTTCCGAGAGAGAATATGCCCGTATTAGATTCCAACGGCAAAAACATAGGGATCACGACTTCCGGCACCTTCTCCCCTTCCTTAAAAAAAGGAATTGGGCTCGCTCTCGTGGACTCTGAAAAGATCCAACATGGAGAATCCATCCAGATCGAGATCAGAGGGCAAGCAAAGTCCGCAATTATATTCACCCAATCTTTCATTCCGGGAAGCATTCGGAAAAATTAAACTAAGGATTTTTAAATGGCAGTAACTAACGCTCCTCCAGGCTACAAGTTCACAGAAAAACACGAATGGGTAAAAGTAGAAGGCGACACCGCATTGATCGGGATCTCTGATTATGCTCAAGCGGCACTCGGAGATATCGTTTTTGTGGACCTTCCAAAAGTAGGGAAATCCATCAAACAATTCGACACATTCGGTACAATAGAATCCGTAAAAGCGGCAGAAGATTTATACGCTCCTATCAGCGGAGAAGTAGTCGAAGTTAATGGAAACCTTTCCAAAAACCCGGCCGCGGTGAATTCGGATCCTTTCGGGTCTTGGATGATCCGAGTCAAAGGGATCAATTCTTCCGAATTGGAGAAATTATTAGATCCCGAATCTTACAGAGAATTAGTAAGCAAACTGGATTAGGAAAATAGAATGAGTACGGCAACTTGGAACGAATCCGGCAAACAAACTGAAGTGAAGCACCCGCTCGATCCTTTGGATACTTTTTCCAGAAGGCATATAGGACCTGATGCAGGTCAGATCAAGGAAATGTTGTCTACACTCGGATTGTCCGGGTTGGAAGAGTTGGTAGCAAAAGCCGTCCCTGACGGGATCCGGTTAGAAAAAGCCTTGGATCTTCCTAAGGCTTCTACAGAGAGAAAGATCTTAAATGATCTGAAAAAGATCGCTTCTAAAAACAAGTTGTATCGTTCTTATATCGGTTCCGGTTACCAAGCGAGCGTAATGCCTGGAGTGATCCAAAGAAATATTTTGGAAAACCCGGGTTGGTACACCGCTTACACTCCTTATCAGGCCGAAATTTCCCAAGGAAGATTAGAGGCACTTCTGAATTTCCAAACCATGATCATGGATCTAACGGGTTTGGAGATCTCAAACGCTTCCTTATTGGATGAGGCTACCGCTGCCGCAGAAGCAGCATTCTTAGCTTACGGAATTCGTAAAAACGAAACATCCAAATTACTTTTTATCTCCGAGCTATGTCATCCCCAAACAATCGATGTGGTCCGTACCAGAGCGCTTCCTCTCGGAATAGAAGTTAAAGTCGGAAATCATTTAAACGCAGAACTAAACGAAGATTATTTTGCGGTAATCGTTCAATATCCCGGAACAGAAGGAACTATTTATAATTACGAAAGTTTCTTCCAACTCGCTCATAATGTTGGAGCTCTAACAATCTGTGCAGCGGATCTACTTTCTCTTACTGTTCTAAAAGCTCCTGGAGAGTTCGGAGCGGATATCGCTGTAGGAAGTACCCAAAGATTCGGATTGCCTTACGGATTCGGCGGACCTCACGCAGGTTACTTTGCTACCAAAGACGAATTCAAAAGAAATATGCCCGGAAGACTGATAGGAGTTTCCAAGGACAGCCAAGGAAATCCGGGACTTAGACTTTCTCTACAGACAAGAGAGCAACATATCAGAAGAGATAAAGCGACTTCGAATATTTGCACAGCTCAAGTTCTATTAGCTGTTCTATCTTCTATGTATGCGGTCTATCATGGACCTAAAGGTCTAAAAGATATCGCTATTAGAGTTCATAGACTGACCGAAACATTGGCAAAAAATTTGGAGAAGGCAGGCTTTCTTACCCAAAACAAAACATTCTTCGATACGATTGTTTTAGATTTAGGGTCCAAGGCTCAAACATATATAGATGCAGCTTCTAAAAAAGAGATCAATTTCAGAAGTTTAGGAAATGGTAAAATTTCCATCGCTCTAGATGAAACCGTAGAAGTTTCCGATCTAGAAGATATTCTTTCCGTATTCGGTATCTCTAAGATCGATCTTTCTTTAGAAGGAATTTCTATCCCGAACGAATTTATCAGAACTTCCGAATATCTTACACATCCTGTATTCAATTCCCATCATACGGAAACAAAGATGTTGAGATATATTAGAAAGTTGGAATCCAGAGATCTTTCTCTTACTACTTCCATGATCCCTTTGGGTTCTTGTACTATGAAACTCAATGCTACAGTAGAAATGTTCCCTATAACTTGGCCTGAGTTCTCTAATATTCACCCATTCGCGCCTGCGTCACAAACGGAAGGATACAGAACTGTATTCTCTCAATTGGAATCTTGGCTTTCTCAAGTAACTGGATTCCCGGGAATTTCTCTGCAACCAAATGCAGGTTCACAAGGAGAATATGCAGGACTTCTCGCGATCCGAAACTATCATATCAGCAGAGGAAATAAGGACAGAGATATTTGTCTGATCCCAATCTCTGCGCACGGAACAAACCCGGCTTCTGCTGCGATGGTCGGATTCAAAGTGGTAGTGGTCGCCTGCGATTCAGAAGGAAACGTAGATTTAGAAGATCTAAAAGCAAAAGCAAAAGAACATTCTAAAAATCTGGCTGCACTGATGATCACCTACCCTTCCACTCACGGAGTGTACGAAGAGCCAATCAAAGAGATCTGCTCCATCATTCACGAGAATGGAGGACAGGTCTATATGGACGGAGCGAATATGAACGCTCAAGTGGGTATCACAAGACCTGCAAATATAGGCGCAGATGTTTGCCATCTGAACTTACACAAAACATTCTGTATTCCTCACGGTGGTGGCGGACCCGGAGTAGGACCGATCGGAGTTGCAGAACATCTAAAACCGTTCCTGCCCGGTCATCCTCTTGTAGATAACGGAACAGGCAACGAACATGGTGCAGTTTCCGCAGCCCCATGGGGAAGCGCAAGTATCGTTCTGATCTCTTGGGTGTACATTGCACTCTTAGGAACGGAAGGCTTGGAACAAGCAACCAAAGCCGCGATACTAAACGCAAATTATATCGCAAAACGTTTAGAAAACTATTTCCCAGTGCTTTACAAAGGTAAAAATGGATTCGTTGCTCACGAATGTATCCTGGACGTAAGACCTTTCAAAAAGACCAGCGGTGTAGAAGTAGAGGATATTGCAAAACGTCTGATGGATTACGGATTCCATGCACCTACAATGTCCTTCCCCGTTCCCGGAACTTTGATGATAGAACCAACCGAATCGGAATCCCAAGAAGAATTGGACCGTTTCTGTGAGGCGATGATCTCTATCCATTCAGAGATCCAAGAGATCGAGCAAGGCAAAGCGGATGCTAAAGATAATCCTCTTAAAAATGCACCTCACACTTCTGCGATGGTGATCTCCGACAATTGGGATCATGCTTATTCTAGAGAAAAAGCAGCCTACCCTTCGGCTTGGACCAAAGAGCATAAGTTCTGGCCTTATGTAGGAAGAATAGATAACGTGTATGGAGATAGGAATTTAGTTTGTTCCTGTCTTCCTCCGGAAGCGTATCTTTAATTTTTTCGAAAAGTCAGAATACAATAAAAAAGACCGGGGTTGTAAGCTCCGGTCTTTTTGTTTAAGAAGAATGAAAATTAAGAATTAATCGTCTTTCTTTTTCTTTTTGGATTTTTTAGACTTCTTGGAGTCTCCGTCATCGTCATCTTTGTCTTTTTTAGACTTCTTTGACTTTTTAGATTTTTTGGAATCTCCGTCATCATCATCGTCCTTATCCTTCTTGGATTTTTTGGACTTCTTAGAATCTGAATCGTCGTCATCTTTATCTTTTTTGGACTTCTTGGATTCCTTAGAGTCATCCTCATCCTTGTCTTTCTTAGCCTTTTTCTTTTTCTTAGGCTCGTCTTGGTCGTCGTCTTCGTCCTTATCCTTTGACTTTTTAGCCTTAGATTTTTTTACCGAATCACCTGAATCGGAAGCTTTTCCAGGCTTGGCCCTACAATAAGCATCTACATTAGTTCCGTCTTGTTTGCTATAACCTGAAACCCAAGTACAATCCGAATCGGACTCGCATTGTCCTTTAGATAAACCTTGGCATTGAGATTCCGCAGAAAGAGAAGTTCCACCTAAAATAAGCAGACCCGCAAAGAGAATACTAGTTATGAATTTTAAAAGATATATCGGTTTACGATACATTCTATCGACTCCTAAATCGAATGGTTCGACAAGGATCTATATCGAAAAAGAATTTGCGATCCTGAAATATTCCTGACCGAAAAATTATATTAGAATCGTTTTAAAAAGGTGGGTCGGGAGGGGAATTCCTCCCGACCAAGCACAGTCAGGAATCAACCGCCATAGTACATCAACTGGAACCCGTATATAGGATATAAAATGCCCATCAATCTAACATTAACTCCCCGAGTCCATACCTTCAGAGCGGTCCGCATTCTACTATCGAGTCTTTGAATCGTCAAGCTTACAAAATAAATCCGGCACAAATTTTGGAAAAAAATTTCATTTGGAAATATCTTTTTTCGAACACTCGATATTCCATCAGTCCTATTACACCGATCATATTCACTATTTGTAATAGTCTTCGAATAGATCGGCCGTATTCCAAACTTTATACAGATCGTTCAGAATTTAGTTCGGTGCAGAATGAACCAGGATAGATATGTCTGATCCCGAATCTGAAATGGATCATAGATCCAAGTTCGGGATTGAAGTTATATTTTAGGAGAAACGTCGGAGAAACAAAAAAGGCCGGATGTAAATCCGGCCTTATATGATTGCGGTAGAAACCCGGCAACGTCCTACTCTCCCACACAGCGAACCATGCAGTACCATCAGCGATGAGAGGCTTAACTTCCGTGTTCGGGATGGGAACGGGTGTGACCCTCTCTCTATAACCACCGAGAATCTATAACCAATATTCCGGACCGATCCCGAATGTCGACTCTTTTTCAAAGGAAAAGAAGAAGTTTTTAAGGAGAAGAAGGTACCGATTTTTCGGATTTTTTCGAAGTCAGCGCTGTCTCGACTTGCAGTCTTTGAAATTCAATATTCCAAAGAAAGCGCTCTGACTTCTTCTCTGGAATATGCATCCGGTTTTTTTAATATTTGGACCAACGCTTTGAATTCTCTCGGAAGAAGTTTTCCAGGATGTTTATTAAAATAATATTTGGAAGATCTATAGATCCCGTTTAATCCTCTCCCCCAGTATACTAAATTCAAATAATATTCTAAAACTCCTTTCTTACCTAATTCTTCGTCTAGAGCCTGTGCAATTCGGATCTCTCTTAATTTACGAATTAATGTTTTGTCCCTGGATAAAAATAATGTTCTAGCAAGCTGTTGATCCAGAGTACTGGCACCTCTTAATCTTCTGAACAAAAAGACTGCTTGTATGATAGAAGATTGTATATCAGCCAAAGAATATCCTCTATGTCTGTAGAATCTGTAGTCTTCTACTTCTACCAGGTATTCCAAACTTCCAGGGGGTAATTCTTCTAGTCTTACCCAATCGTTTTCGAGTGACACTGACTCTAAATTTTCGGGCAGATAGACTAGTTTGTTCTCTCTAAATAATATTCTTTTTTCAGGAAAGGTTTGGTAATAGATAAGGAGAAGGAACACTAATACCAGAATACTCCTAAGCCCAAAGAAAAACCATCTATGTAAAAAATGATTTCCTTCGCTCATTGTACTTCAGGATCGTTTTGTTTGTCGTAAATTAAAAATACTTCCTGCTCTAACTGTTCGGAAGATACCAGCTTCCAAGTCGCTTTGTCGAAGTTATGATACGCGGATCCTCCGCCGGTAATCGAAGGCAAGCCGGATTGCCCTATAAAGTATGGGACTATAGTAAGATAGAGTCTATCCACTAATCCCTTTCTGAAAAAGGAATCATTCAGTCGAGGGCCGCCCTCTAAAAGTATTTTGGAGTGACCTCTTTTTTCCAATTCTTTCAAAATGATCTCTGGATCCAGATCTTCTCCCTTTAATGATATGATCTCAGCGAGCTCGGTTAATTCGGATCTAACCTGGGATTCATTTTTGGAAGTACAAAACAGCAGAGGTTTTACTTTAGAAAAATGGAATACTTTTCTGTCGGAAGGTAATGTGCCGGTTCGAACAAGTATAATGGCTCTTGGCTCCTTCTCAGACTCAACGTATCTTAGATGGGTGACCGGGTCGTCGTTAAGAAGGCTATTTTTTCCGACGATGAGAGCGTCGGCTTCTGAGCGGATTTGGTCCATTCTTCTTTTATCGTTTCTGGAAGAAAGGCCGTACCATTTTCCATCGGGCCGGCATACCTTTCCGTCCAAGGTCATTGCCATGTTCACGGATACAAAACGACCGCTCATTGGGGTTTGGAAGCGAGGGTTTCGGAAAGTAATTTGAGAACTCTTCCTCTGCAAGTACCACAACCGGTACAACAACTTGTGTCTCTCATCAATTTACCCAAAGTGTCATTCCCTCTGCGGATAGAATTTGTAATATCCTCTTCGGATACTTGGTTGCATACGCAAACCTTTCTGGGTCGCATCAGGGCGTTCAGGTCTATTTGACTAAAGTCGGAAGAATTCATCAGGCCTTCTAATTATTGGACGCCGAAAGCTAAACCATCACTCACGCTAAACATAAGAAGGTCAGGATCAAGAGAATTTTTTGCAATCCGTTTAGTGAATTAAAGTCTCCCATGCTTGTTCCAACAAACTCCACCCTTGGGGCAGGTTTTTATAACGGATTCCAGAATGGATATTTCTCGTTGACAACCGAACTTCTAAGCTCATCCTCATTCGGAAAATTCCATAAAGGAAACCTATAGAATGCAAGTGACCAAACGCGCTCCCTTAAGGGAAATATTCGGATGGTGCATGTTCGATTTCGCCAATTCTAGTTATACCACTGTAATTATAACAGTCATCTACTGCAGAGTTTTCGCCGAGGTAATCGTTCCAATCTCCTCCAATCCGGCAAATCCTTATGAAGACGGAAATTTTCTTTTCGGGTTAGCTTTATTTTTCTCTTATCTATTAGTGGTAGTGACCGGTCCGTTATTCGGTGCTATCTCCGACTTCTCCGCTAAAAAGAAAACATTCCTTTTCTGGAGTTATATCAGCTGCGTAGTAAGCACCGCGGCTTTTTGGCTGGTTTCGACTCCAGGTTCTTGGCAGTTAGGTTTTGCGTTAATTATTCTTTCCAACTTCTTCTTTGCATCCGGGGAGAACTTTGCCTCTTCTTTTCTACCTCACTTAGGTCCTAAGGAAGAATTAGGAAAAATTTCAGGCTATGCTTGGGGAGTGGGATATATGGGAGGTTTACTTTCCGTATTTTTGGTCCAAACTTTCGTAGCGCCTTCGATTGATCCTGCCATTTACGGTTCTCTCAGATTTGTTGGACCTCTGACTGCGTTATTCTTTTTACTAGCTGGAATTCCTACATTCATACTCTTGAGAGAATACCAACCCCATGCGGAAAGACCGGAAGGAAAAAGTTATCTTTTGATCGGATTCGGTCAATTGATAGAAACCTTAAAGTCGATAGGTTACTTCAGAGATTTAGTTATATATTTGATATCTCTTTTCTTTTCCATGGCAGCTCTTGCAATCGTGATAGCGTTTGCGTTCTTGTATGGAAACCAGGAGATCAAGATCACATCCGGACAAGAAACTGCGTTATTCATTTTACTTCAATTTTTTGCAATGATTGGTGCAATATTCTTCGGATTCGTTCAAGATAAGATCGGAGCTAAGAAAACTTTTAATATCACTTTGATATTTTGGATCTTCTGTCTGATCGGGATCTATTTCGTAAGAGAGATCACTGGTTTTGTCAACGGACTTGGAGTAGATATTTCCGTTCAATGGGTGTTCGTAATCTTAGGAACTCTTGCAGGTTCGGGAGTTGGATCTACTCAATCCGCAAGTAGAGCAATTGTTGGGATCTTCTCCCCGGAATCCAAGTCCGGAGAATTTTTCGGTCTCTGGGGTCTTTCCGGAAAGTTGGCAGCCGCTATCGGAGTTTTTGCGATCGGTATATTACAGAAAATTTTCGATCTAAGGAACGCTTTCTTAGTGGTTGCTGTATTCTTCTTTATCTCTTTGATCATCAATCTATTTGTGAATGAAAAAAGAGGGATCGAAAAAGCGAAGGATTGGGAAACAAACGGAGGGCATTAGTCCTCCTTCTCCTCAGCTTTTGCTTGAAATCCGTAAACCTTTGTTTATAATTAAGTAGTGGCAGGCACAGAGTTCAATACGGAAGACGAGTTCGAGTCTCACCAAAGCCAAAGAAAATTGGCTTTGGCGACTATGGACGAATTGACTCAAACCAAATTGGATCTCTTGGATGCAGGCAAAGAAATTCCTAAATTTCTAAACTATGCTATTTCTTATCTGAACCGCAAATATCTCACCGAAGAAAAAGTGATAAGCGATCTGATCGTAAGAAGGGACTCTACGAGTTAATTACTCGTCGTCATCTTTTTCTTTTTCCGCTTCTATACGTATTTCGGAAATTACTGCTTGGGCCTCGTCAAAGATCGGAGTTAGGGTAGAAGTATCCGAATCTATCTCGCTGACCGTATCTTCTAGATAATAAGTACCTTGCGTTGTTAAAAAAAAGAATCTCACCTGCTCCAAGTCTGGATTCGGGGTCCAGCGAACTTTGCTCCCTTGTTTCCAAAGATAAGCATATTTATGGATCAAACGTCTGGAACTTTTTTGGATACTTTCCCTTCCTCCACCGCCGATGAAAGAAGCTCCTGAAGTTAAGAATAGGCTCGCATCTCCGGAAAGAAATGTGGCTAAAGTGACTATTTCTCTTTGGGTGGGCCAGTCCATGATGATCCCGTATACTACTGTTCTGCCGTTCGTGTTTTCCACACCTATATCATCGTATTCCGTTTCGAATGCGAGTTCTCTTAGCTCTTTATAAGGAGATTTATCGATAGAAGGATTACAATTCCCTAAGATCAGAGATATAACGAGTATATTATAAAAATTACATTTGATTAGAAGGCCTAAAAACTTCTCAGACATGCGAGTATACCGCTTTATTTTCCAAAGGAATATCTTTGGAAACCTATCCTGATTGACATCAGGAAAGACTCCTTTTTGCAAAAAGAAGGAAAGGAATTTAAGAAAAATTTCCGATTTCGAAAAATCAAATCCTTCTTATTTCTTTTTGGCCTTTTTCTTTGGAGTCTTAGCGGCTGCTTTTTTCTTAGGAGAAGTTTTTTTAGGAACGGTCTTCTTCTTAGCGGGTTTTTTCTTAGCTACTGCCCTTTTTTTACCTTCTTCACTTGCGGTAAGGCTTGGGTCTCTTTCCATATTTTTAATATGAGAAGTATGTCTGAATCTAAGTGCGGACCAATCATCGTCGATAGAGATCAATCTTACACCCTCGAAACTGATCTTTCCAAGAGGGTCCCAACCTGCATCTCTATGGATGGATACATTATATTTACGGGATGTCTTTTTGGGATAGGCTAACCATAATAGTCCGTCGTCTATCAGGGTCGTAGGGACCATAGAGGCGATGTTGCGGATCTCGACTTCGGTTTGCACGAATGCAAGTATGAGTCTATATCTTTTTCCGGACCTTAGCGCTCGATCAACCGGAGCCCCTAAACTGGAAAGTGCGGGTTCGAATTCGTAAGGAGAAGATAAAACACAAATCTCCCCTTCGCCAGGTTTGAATTGTAATTTACCGAAAACGGAATGGATAGCCATCGGTAAATAGAATCCTTTTCGCCAAGAAAAGGCAAGCGAGAAACCGAAAACATCGTTTTACATAGGTGGATAACAACCGTTATTCAATGACTCTAACGTCATACGCCAAAGGATAATCGAATCAGAAGTCTATTGGACAAAAGAATACCGGTAGTTTTGCCACAGATTTTCCTTTTTCTGGATCTAACGAAAACCGCAGTATACTATGATATATCTCAATAAAAAAAGGCGAACCGATCGGTCCGCCTTTTCCCTTATTCTAATGTTATAAAATTCTCTTATTGGAATTCCAACATTTTAGAAACCAATCTCTTTTGATTGAGCTCCAGATCTCTTAGCTTATAGCGAACATTCTTATCCACCCTGCGCAGATATTTTTTATATGTTACGATAATCTGTTTTTGTTTATTATAAGGTAGAGGATTCGTTTCCTCATGTAGTTTGGTCTCCACACTAGGTGCAATAGATTGGACCGGGGTGTCGGGCCAGATCAATTCTGTATCATAGCTGGAATAATACTCCAATTTGATCTCTTTATTGTTGTTCGGAGTTCTTTTTCCTTCGCTTCCTATCTGAGGTCCCTTAGGATCTATGTTGATAACCCTGCGCATCTCCCTTACGAAAATTTCTCCGTTGGAGTTCGTACGCTTGAATTGCATAATGATCTTTTCTAATTTTTCAGGATTATTACCAGGATAGATGAAGATACGCGCATTATAAAGATACGTCTTAGGAAAATCCCAGAAGGATTCTCCTGAACCCATATCCAGTTCCAGATAAGGTTTATTGTCCCTATCCGTTTTTAAGAATTGTGGTAATTCCTGAGGCTCGTCGCCAATATATCTTAACGCTTTTTTGGTTGTATCCATCTGAAGGATCTTATTGATCTGATGGATATTCTGCGAGATAGAAGCGTGCAAATTATCTATCTCTATATCCGAAAACCCAGCCTTGCGGATAGCTTCGATCTGACGTTCTATTTCTCTTTCTTCCATGGTTAGGATTTTAGGAGCCGCGTCTAATTGTATGAATACGGCCAAAAGAGAAATTATGAGAAAGATAAGGGTTTTCATTAGAACTGCCTTCCTTCTAAATATCGAAAAGACTATACCCTATTCTTGATCCTAAAAAGGATTTTTTCATAGGTTCTTCCCTTATTATGCCTCGAATCTTCCGCCCGAATGCCTATTTCGAAGAGGAACTCCGACTCGGAAAATTATTTCCGAGTGAGTTGGAGGCCAGAAATTCCATTTTAGAATCCTCTTTTTTAGTACTCAGCTCTTTTCCAGACTCGGCAAAAGTACTAGCCCATTCTCCGCCTGAGGAAAATTGGATCAATTATTGGAAGGAGAAAGGGATACAGATCCCAAAACCCATTCTTCTTAGAAATCTAAAACAATCTTTGCAAAAAGCAAATGAAATCCAACTAGAGGAATGGGGCAGGATCTCCCGTTGGAATTCCAACACCGGAGAATTAGAGATAGATCCCGGACTTTCAGACTCTGCGAAAAAGTATGGCTCTAAATTAAACCAAAACGATTGGAAACAGGAGAAGTATCCTGATTTCATTTCCTATTCTATCCGCAATAAAGCAGACTGGGAGATTTTTTTAGAGAAGGCAAAAGACCATACCTTTCCGGACCAAAAATTCGTTTTTAAGACTGAGTTCGGATTTGCCGGTTCTCAAAAATTTCGAGATGTTTCCGGGCTAAAGGATTTAGCAGATCTATTCTTAAAGGTAAAGAGGGAACCCTTTTTGATCGAAACTTGGGTGGATCGGACCAAAGATTTCAGCTTATTATTCTCCTCCAAAAACGGAAAATTCAAAATAGAAGAAGGTACCATTCTACTCAACGATCACAAAGGAAAGTATTCAGGAACTTGGATGGGAGAATGCTCTGAAATCGAAAATTACCTTTCTGGAATGTCGGAAAGTTTTTCAAAGATCTCCAAATTCCATTCGAACTACGAAGGATACGGTTCCGTGGATTCTTTCTTTTATAGATCCCAAGGGACCCAAATTCTACGCAAAATTTCGGAAGTCAACTTCAGATGGACTATGGGCTGTTTATTGTTGGAACTCCGACGGCGATTTCCGAAGAAGGGAAACGACCTTCTTCTTTTCTTCCCTAAGGTCCAAAACTCGGATCCTTATTTTAGATTAAAAATTTGGGAGAAAGAAACAGGCTGGGAAATTTTTCCACTTTCCGCATTCTTCTCCCCTTACAGAAGACCGAACCAGAAAAACTTAATTTGGATCCGCCTCCCGGTCCAAAAAACCCTGGATCCTTGGGAAGAGGCTAAAATCGTTTCGGAAAGCGGCATCAGAGTTCTGGGCGCCTGAAATGTACTTGTGATTCTTTACCTGCCTCCGAGACTGGTTCCAATCCCCTTCGGGGAACTCAGCCTGCAGATATTACTCAGGTTTCAGGAAAAGAGATGGAACTGTTTCTCAATTACGCGCTGTATATTATCGTAAGTATCGGATTCTTGATTCCCTTCACTGGATTTGTTATCGGAGCGGGAGCGATTGTAAATGCTACCGTTGCTGGATTTGCCGTTAACTTATTGGCTCAAATCGTAGAAGAGGACAGACTCAAGGCTTATCTCGAAAAGAATAAGTCCACTATGATCGGTCAGGCTTTATTAAAAGCTGTCGAAGCAGGTAAGACTAAACTACAACCAGGTTCAGTTTCTTCTCATGTAGAAGAGCATGGTCACGACGGACATCATCTGATTTCCGTTCAAACTTATTCTCTTGTCTTTGCCGCATTGATTGTCGGAACTATTATCACCGTATTAGTAGCCCAAGTGGACTTCGGAGCAATGAACACTGTGATCGCTATGCTTGTAGCGACCATCAAAGCTTCCTTGGTATTAGCTTATTTTATGCACCTTAAGTATGATAACGTAATGAACAGAGTGATCTTCGGGTCCGGTTTCTTGTTCTTACTTCTTCTTTTCGGATTCTCCGTAGCGGACATCTACACAAGAGCGAAAATTTTCGCAGGTTTCCCTTACTAAGAAGAATTAGCACACTTGCAAGTATTTCAGAAGAACCGGCGACCACGCCGGTTTTTTTGTAGCCTGAGGTTTTCCTTCCAGCTTTCGTATCCGAATCGAATAGAGGAACAATGGCAGGATATTCAGGCACACCCTTAGCCAAAAAGTTAGGATTTAAAGAAGGTCAGCTTGCGATCATCATCAACGAGCCAAAGGAATTCAGATCCTTATTAGAAGAACTTCCTCCTAATATTACATTCAAGAAGAAGTTGGCGGGAAGTTTCGATTACATTCATTTTTTCTGTAAGAGCAAAGAGGAACTTTCCGAAAACTTTTCCAAATTCCCGGACTTTCTCGCAGACAAAGGAATGGTTTGGATCTCTTGGCCAAAGATGAGCTCCGGGGTGAAAACCGACTTAAAAGAAGATACAATCCGAGAAATAGGCTTGAAGACAGGATTGGTAGACGTTAAAGTCTGCGCAATCGATTCGGTTTGGTCCGGTTTACTTTTTAGAAGAAGAAAAAGTTAATCCGCATCTATCTTTTGAAAACTTGAACATGATCCTATTAGAACGTTACAGTCTAGGTCTATTATTGCCGGGGATCATTTTGTGTTTCGCCTGTATCGAAAAAGTTCCAGAGATCAAAAAGACAATCGAGATCCCTGAATTAGGCTTAATATTAAATTATGAAGGCTGGATCTACGAAGAATATGATCCGAACCGAGATAGTTCCGATCCGAATCGTTCCAAAAGTAAAAGGGAATTTCAAAACGATAAACAAGTTAAGGTAATGTTCTATCTTTTTGAACCGGAACAAAACAAAAGTTCGGAGATCAGGACCAATATCAATTTTATATCAGAACCTATCCCCGCAAAATATTCCAAGGCAACTTTAGAAGATTACGTAGCTTCTATTGGAGGATTGTATTCTAACATATATAAAGAATACGAAATACTTTCGGTTCCTCAAAAATGTAGTTTCGGAAAAGAGAAATGTATATTTTTAGAATCCAAGTTTGCACTTCCAAACACTGCGGAAAAAAAGCAGATCAGGACTTTACAATGGATCTTTTTTAAAGAAGGTTATGTTTATGTTTTTACCGGAACAATTCCTGAGTCGGAGTATTCGGAGAAGAATAAAAAGGTCCTAAATACAATCCAGACTCTTACTGAAAAAAAAGAGAATTAGATATGATCTATCTCTCTTACTATACATGGGTTTTTTCTTTAGTAATATCCTCATATTCAACGAGCAGCTTATAGATCATTACTGCTTCCTTCCAAATATGGATCTTTCCTTCTCGATTCAAATTTCTCACATACTCGTTCACTTCTGGGAGCCGTGATCGGAAAAAATAGAACAGTTTTTTATCTTCTATAGCGATATGGCTTACCAACCAATCTTTTAGATCCTGGATCAAAATCGATAAAGACTCCAGTTCCTCTTTTTCACTTCTTTCGATCATATCGTTAATAAGTATATTGAAGTTCTCATGTTGCTTTTGATGACCTCTTTCCCCAATGTAACGAAAATTATGCATGATCGCTTCTTCCGTACTGAAATGTTCCCTAATATATTCTATCGTTTCTTGGATCGCTTTTTTCAGTTCAAAACTCAAATAATCGCTTCCGATCTCTTGTTTTAACTTCTGTTTGTATAATTTATCCGTTTTTACCAGAAGCTGCAAAAGCCAAAGATGCTGGATATCCACAATTGCTATCCCAGTTTTGAGCTTATAACGATACCACAGATCCGAGATCAGTTTTAGATTATCCTCACCTATAACGTTAAATTCTTTCGAGACCGTTTGTTTAGTGGAATACACAACAGCAGCATATAATTCCTCGATTTCCCTAGCATGAGCAGAAGTCCTCAAGTGTTCGTTCATCGAAGAGGAAATTTCCTGGGTGATATTGATGTCCGCAAGATCAACATACTGTCTGTCTTCGCTAAGAATATGTCTGAATAACCACTTTTTCAGATTTTTCAATAGCTCCAATACCGCATGTTCGAAATTTCCCTCAAAATTTTTTCTGACTCGATTCTTTAAAGCGGTGAGGAACCGCATATGTTGTAATCTATGTTGTCCTAGCTTTGTGTAACCTATACTCTCTAGAAGTCTTTCTTCGAGAGTGAAATGTTCCGACGCATAATCCAATGTTTTGGAGAGGGCATTCGTAAATGTGGCTTCTAGTTCGGACCTACTTCCCGACTCCAGTTTATCTTCCAGATCCGCAAGGATCCCGATCAACCAAAGATGTTGCTTATCTATTTCAGGAATTCCTAAAGAAAGATCGAAAGTCTTCCAAATGCCTCTGATTTTTTCTATAACCCTTTCGTCATACATGAGATAGTCCTTACAGCTGTTTTGCGGAAAACTATTACAAGGATCCGAGAGGTAGATCCAGAACGAATCAGAAATCAATTTAAAGCGAATTGATTTATATCAAATCAAAGTATGAGAGAGGTTAGGAACGGATATTAGATGCCGTATCTTTTAATGATGGATTTCGCCTCTTCTACAAATAGATTTTCTTCTTCTTTTGTAAAAGGTTTGAATATGTTCTCATGGAATCTTTTAGCTAATTGTATGTACTCCAAACAACCGGCGATACTCATCTCAGGCTTTGCTTTTTTTTCGTAGATGACGATATCCCCATTTTTAGGGATCACCATTGCCCTAGGTGGGATCTTTTTACCGCCACGGATCATACAACCTGCAAATATCATCGCGCCGTCTCCGATCACCGCATCATCTAAAATGATAGCACCAATTCCGATCAAACAACCCTTACCAATCTTGCAACCGTGAAGCATTGTATTATGACCTACTAATGTATAATCGTCGATGAATAAGCTTCCGGTGGAATCGGTATGGAGTGTGCTATTGTCTTGGATGTTAACACCCTCCCCCAATTTGATCTCATTCAGATCCGCACGAACAACAGCGCCCGGCCAAAGAGAAGATAGAGGTCCCATCTCCAGCATGCCAAATGCAGTTGCAGCCGGATGGATAAATGCAGTCTCGTGAATTTTCATAGTTTATCGAAGAGGATAACCGGAAGAACTCGCAATTTGGATCAAACGATCAGTGATCTCTTTGATCCTTTCTTGAGTTAAGTTCTTGTCTTGGCTTAAAAGTTTAAATCTATAAGAAACGGACTTTTTGTTTTCCGGAAGATTTCCGCCGGTAAAGACAACGGTAACTTTTACATCCTGCAACTCAGGGAGTTTTTCCTTTAATACTGCATCGCTGAACTTAGAAGAAGATTCGTTCAGATCCATCACCAAAGAAAGATCGATCTCAGTTTGAGGGAAATGAGAAGGAGCAACGAAATAATTTTTGTTTCTATCTTGGCTCCAAACTTCCAATAAGGAAGCGAATTCAAATCTACCTAAAATGACCCTTTTTTTAATGTCCGCAGTATCCAATGCAGCAGGATGAGCGTATCCTAACTCTCCGACTTTTTTACCGGAAACAAATAAGGAAAGAGAGGCTTTCGGATGGAAATAGCTTTTTTCGTCTATCTTCCATTCGATCTCTCTTAAGTTTAAATGCCTTAATACTTTTTCGACACCGGTCCTGGTCTCAAGAAAATCGGATTCTAAAACGTTTAGATCCTTTTCGTTGGACTTCCTACCGAAAGAAACAGCCCAAACAAACCATTTAGATTCATTAAAAGGTTCTTCCGCTTTTTTATAGGTACGACCGAGTTCGAAAATTTTCAATTTTTCGAACCTATCAGCATTGAGCCTGATATTTTTCAAAAGAGAAGGATATAAGGAAGTCCTTAAATACGCCTGTTCGTCCGGCATTGCGTTTAGGATCTTAATGGAATCTTTTGATTCTTCTTCGAAAGAATTATCCTTGGAGGAAGCATAAGAATAATTGAATACTTCGTTGTATCCTAGGTTTTGTGAAAAGGCCCTTTTTAGATGTTTTTCCAGCTCTCTAGAGAAGTTACGAGTAGGAGGTTTTACATCCGAAGCTAACGGACGAACCGGAATAGACGCGTATCCTAATGTACGACCTATCTCTTCAACTATATCTTCCGGAATAGTAATATCATAATTATGTCTGTATTTAGGAACAAGAACCTTGACAGTATCTCCTTTCCATTCAGTGGAGAAAGATAGTTGTTTTAGGATTTTATCGGAAGTAGATTGATCGATCTCTGTTCCGAGTTTTTTATTCAAAAAACCTAAGCTGACTTCTATCTCTACTTTTTTATCCGCGGTACGAATGTATCCGGAAGGCAAACTCGCTTTTAGATCAGGACATCCGTTTTCTTTTAATAGATTTAGCGCTCTTTTGATAATAGGCAGAGTGGTTGTCGCTTCGAGACCCTTCTCATAACGAACGGATGACTCCGAACGAATTCCTGTCTTTCGAATAGACTTACGAACGAACTCTCTTGGGAAAACCGCGGATTCTAAAATTACCTTTTTGGAATTGGAATCTACAGCTGTATCCGCACCGCCCATAACACCTGCGATCGCGACACCTTTTTTAGAGTTACGAATGATCAGTATCTCCGGATCAAGCTTGGGAGAAGTTTCGTCTAGAAGAAGAAAGCTTTCGTCCTTCTTCGCATAATCCACTTCTAATTCGATCCCGCCTTGCGCGGACAACTTGTCAAAATCAAAAAAGTGAGTAGGTTGTCCTGCTTCCAATAATAAATAATTGGAAACATCCACAACATTATTGATCACTCTCACCCCACATTTTTTCAAACGGGAACGAACAATTTTATTTGAAGCTTGGATCTGAATTCCTTCAATAGAAGATGAATAATAAGAATGCGCGTATTCTGTTTCTTTTACTTTAGGAGAAGTCACATCTTTGGAAAATTCCCAATTGGTTTCCAAAGGATTAAACTTGATCGGTAGATTTAATTGAGCTGCAAGTTCTCTTGCGAATCCGAAATGGCTCCATAGATCCGGACGATGTGTGATAGATTTATTATCAATATCTAAAATAGTATCCCTGAACCCGAAATACTCTCTTAAATTCTGGCCGGGTTTAGCTTCCGGATCATCCAGGACCATAACACCCGCATCTTCTTCTGAAAGACCCAGTTCTTTTTCGGAACAAAGCATTCCCGAACTCTTTACTCCACGAAGCTCGGACTCTAAGATCTTTTTATCTCCTAATTCCGCACCCGGAATAGCCAATGGAACCAAGTCCCCTACTTTTAAATTTGGGGCACCGGAAACGATCTGGATCTTATTTTTTCCATCGAACACTTGAGCGACTTGGAGTTTGTCCGCCTGAGGATGTTTTTCTAAGGATTCTATCTTTACTAAAACGACCTTCTCCAAATGAGAAAAATAATCTTCGACCCCGTCTACTTCACATATAGAAGCTGCAATTTTTTTCAGAATATCCTCGAGGGATACTTCCTTAATCGGGGTAAAATCGTTGATCCAATCCAGGGATAATTTCACGTAAACTGTCTCCTAAGGCCGAATATTTGGCGGAGTAGTTTAACAAAAGCGGATAGAGGGGGCTAGTGTCCAGCAGTAAAAACGGAGATATAGGATGTTTGGGACAACTCTTTAGATAGCTCAGTCCGAGCCCGGAAGATAGGCTTGGAAAAGTTCGAAACGGTGGTGGATTTCTTTTCCGACCTTTACCTTTCTTAATTCTACTTCAAAATCCTCTTTTACTTTCTGGATCTCGTTTTTAGTTCGATTCATTGCTGATTTTTTTTCCGGTCTTCCTTCCCATTTGAAAGCGGCCTCTTGTCTCATCAGTTTTTCTTCTAACTGACGAAGAGTGTTTTGGTTGCTGTTTCGGATCTTATACTCTTCCTTTTGGAAAAGGTCTTTGGTTTGTTCGTATAATTCTTTTTTTCTATCTTCTAATGCAAGCTCTAAGGTCTCACAAGCGATCACGAAATATTTTTCGGTGTCGCCAGGCAGTTCCGTTTCGGAAGATCTAAATCGATTTTCTCTTACGGTTTCAGGAAGGT
Source organism: Leptospira licerasiae serovar Varillal str. VAR 010 (assembly GCF_000244755.1). Lineage (NCBI taxonomy): Bacteria > Pseudomonadati > Spirochaetota > Leptospiria > Leptospirales > Leptospiraceae > Leptospira > Leptospira licerasiae. The sequence goes on from NZ_AHOO02000005.1 coordinate 265,351, forward strand.
TTTCTAATACCTTGGAGCTTCCGCTTCGTCTGTTTACTTCCACCACGAACAATTCTTTTCTGTCTAAAGAAAACTTGAATTCTACTATAAATACGAAGTATAAGAAGTTGCCGGAGGCTCTGTAAAACCCGACCTTCCAGCCGGATCTATCTTTCAGAAAGGATTGGACAGCTTCCTCAATCAAAGGATGGCCGAATGCCAAAAATTCCAATCCGTCATCTGCGAGTGCGAGTTCAGAATTGAATGTAGCCTTCTTCCCTTTGTAATTGACTCCGTCCAACTCGTAAACCTGAGGTTTTAAAGTTTTGAGTTTGAAATTCAGCCGATCGGAATACTTTTTTGCGTATCTAACGAAAAATGTCTCTAGGTGTTGGTTCGTGAAAGATCTTTCTTGGAGAGTCGTTTTATAATAATCCTCTAGATTAAAATCCAATAATTTCGGCGTAACTAAGGACCCTAATTTTTCGAAACCTTTTTTAGCGATCCTGATCCTTTGATCTATCTCCTCTTCGACTTCTTTTAACTTTTTATTTCCCGTAACGAATCTCATGAAGCTGGAATGAAAATCCAATTCGTCTTCGATCGCTCCTAGTAATTCATCAGAACCTCCGATAGATTCCTCAAAAAGCCTGATCTTATTGGATAGAACTTCTAATATTCTCTCTGCAACAGTGTCCTTAGAAGCAAAGTTAAAAATGAATACATTATCCTTTTGGCCGAATCTATGGATCCTTCCTATCCTTTGCTCGATCTTCAGAGGACTCCATGGTAAATCGTAATTGAATAGAACGTTCGCAAACTGAAGATTACGACCTTCTCCACCTGCTTCCGTGCAGATCAATATTTCCGAGGTCTTTCTGAATTCGGAAATTGCCTCTTCTTTTGCGTCCGCACTCAAAGATCCGTGGAATAATGTGACTTTGTATTCGGATAAAGTAGATGCTAAGAAATCCTGTGTACTTCTGAACTGAGTAAATATTATAAACTTAGGATGTCCTTCTTTCTTGAGTTTTGCGATTGTCTCTTTCAGTTTTTGGCTCTTGCGATCTTCTTTGATTTTTTTTCCTAAAAGGATCAGCCTGTTTAAGGACAATAATTCTCTTCTGAGATTTGCAAGATCGGAAGGAGCAGACTCATCTAGATCGGAAACAAAGTCTTCGACTCCTTCTGTTTCGTCCAGATCCCATTCTTCTAATTTGTTACCGACTGCCTGCAAACGATGCAGGCGATTCTCCAACATAAATTTACGTTTGGAAAGTGCCGATAAAAGTGCAAATACGGAAGAATCCAATAATTTCTGGAATACTATCATCACGAATCCGATAGCCCTGTTTTGGGTTCTCATCGCGAGATTGTATTCTCGTCGTACATATTCAGTGGTCTCGTTGTAGAATTGTCTTTCGACGTCGGACAATTCTATCTTTACGGTTTTGGCGAATCTTTTAGTGAATCCGCCTACTTCTACTTTTCTACGTCTTAAAAGAACTTTGGAGATCTTTTCCTTTAATCCGCTCTTATTACCTAGAACGTAATCGTTTATAAAAGTATGATATGGCCCGAGCAAATTCGGATCGACCAAATGGACTAGATAATAAAGCTCTTCTAATTTTCCCCTAAAAGGTGTTGCAGTAAGAAGAAGCAGACATTCACATTTTTTTGCGATCTTCTCCGCGAATAAATACGCTCTTGTTACCTTATGGTAATCCCTTCTTAAACGATGAGCTTCATCAAAGACAACGATATCCCATTTTGTTTTTAGGATCTCTTCTGCATATTTAGGATTTTTAATAAAGTCTACGGAAGTGATCACATGTTTAAAATTCTTCCAGTTCTTCTCTCCGCTAACTAAGAAGTTCTTTCTTTTGACGATCTCAAAGTCTTCGTTAAATTTATTCTTTAATTCTTGTTTCCATTGGACAAGAAGAGGAGAAGGTGCCACGACCAAAACCTTTTTGTATCCTCTTCTAAAAATAAGCTCTTTCATGACTAGAGCCGCTTCTATCGTTTTACCTAGTCCGACCTCGTCGGCCAAAATAAATCTAGGCCTAAGAGAATTCACAACCACGAAAGTAGATTCTATCTGGTGAGGAAGAAGTCTGGTCCTGGAATTGGATAATGCGGAAAGTTTGTCATACGCATGAGTCAGTTTTAACTCGAAAGCCTGTAAGCTCAAGTCTAGCAACTCAGGATCCGCAAAAGATTCAGTAAATGCAGTCGGATAAGGACCTATAATTTTTAGTCTGTTGGAATTTTCTGATACGGTCTTTCTGGTGTCGGAAGACGGAAAATAGATCTGGAATTTTCCTGAGTCGGAACTTTCTATCCTTCCAATTCCTAATTCCGGTTCATCCTTGAGATAACAGGAATCCCCTCTGAACCCGCTTGAGGAATCGGATTCGAAATCTAGACTGAGCTGCAAAGTAGAGTCCAAGATCAAACTCCCCTTTTTTCTCCCCAGATATATTTATGGGTCTGCAAAGAAAGACGCAGATCCGTTCTATTATTTTCTTTGATCCAATCCACAAGGATTTCGGGAGCTAGTTCTCCGAATACGGGAGAAGCAAGAAGATTTCCCTTTAATTTAAACCGATCTATAACTTCCAAAGTTCTATCGAAATCCTTTCTATCTCTAATTACGAATTTGATCTCATCCAAATTATCGTTTCTATCCCGGACAAATTCCAAATTTTCCAAGATCATTTTGTTTTCCATTCCGGAACCGGGAAGTTTGTAATCCAGGGTAAAGACCATATTTTCCAAATTGGAGATCGGCTCCGCCCCGTTCGTTTCCACCCTCACCCTCGTATACATCCCCGAAACTTGTCTGGACTGTTTCAATTTTTCCGCCAATGTTTGGCTGAAAATCCTATTCGAATTTTCTAATGGTTCTCCGCCCGTTAGAAGAATTTGTGTTGGAGAAGAAGAAATGGATCCTATTTTTGAGATCACTTCTTCTAATTCCATTTGTTTCCCCGCATTCGGAGAAAGAGCGTACGGAGTGTCGCACCAAAGCTTTCGATTTCCGTCCATTCCGCATCTGAGAGAACATCCCGCGAATCGGACAAAAATTGTAGGCAAGCCTGTTGAAATTCCTTCTCCGGAAACAGAGAGATAAATTTCATGAACGACGGATTTCATACTAAGGAATAGCTCTCCAAGGTACAAGATTTTTACCGGCTTTCTTTATCGGAATCCGGAAAAAACCGTTTATTAGAATACCAAAATGATTTTTGGCCCGATCCAGTCAAGATGGGGCCGGCAAAATCCCGAAAAAAGCTTGTTGAAAGGCCTATGTACGTGTAATAAATTTGGAAACCTTTTTGAAATCACTTATGGTTCGAAATTACTAGAACGTCCTTCATGAAATTTTTCCTTTTAGAAAAGATCAAAGAGAAAGCCCACTTTTTACAATGGAAGGTGCTGATCGGCTTCTTCTCCCTTACCTTACTATTGATCATTGCAAGTTCGATCAGTCTGTACGGAATGATAGAGCTGAAGGACTCCGGAGTTTTAATAGAGCATACATTTACAGTCATAGACGAGATAGAACAATGCAAGAGTATCACTAGAGAGATCGGGATCGCCCAAGCATATACTACAGATGTTGCATCCGAAAATACAAAATCCTTATTCTCCAACTTAAAGAACGAAATCAAGATCCTAAAAAATCTTACCAAGGACAATCAGATCCAACAAGTGCGGATCCTGGCCATTTCCAACCTGATCGTAACCACAGAAAAACGACCAGGCTCTTTCGAATCCAAAAAAGGGATCATATTGATAGAAATAGCGGAACTTCTGAACAATATGCAGGAAGAGGAATTGAGACTTCTGAATAAAAGGAATACTACCAATTCTTTGAGAGGGACTAGAGTTGCCTATTCTCTGCTTACTTTAGTTATACTTTCTTTTCTGGTTGTAGGTTACGGCTCTTTTGCGGTCCAAAAAGACATCAAAGAAAAGAGAAGAATCACTGATAGATTGATCGAAAGTGAGTCCAGGCTTCTTTCCATTTTGGACAATCTGCCTTCCGCATTTTGTATGATGGATCTAGAAGGAAGAACGCTGTTCCACAACCAGGTATTTGCAAATCGATTTTTAGAAAATAAAGACAAAAGAAAGGACATGGCCCTCGAAAATCTTTTCGGAAGCGAGAAGGCCCAATTCATTTCCACCATCATCGCAAAATCTTTGGAAAAACAAGGTCCATTGGATTTTGAATTGGACCTAGTCGTTTCCGAAGAGGAAAAAACTTTCTATTGTGTGATTGTTCCTTTGGTGGATTTAGAGGGAGAAGTTTACTCGGTTTGCGGGTTATTCACGGATATTTCCGTTCGTAAAAACTACGAACACGATCTCAAAAAAGCAAAAGAAGAAGCTGAAAAGGCAAACCGCGCTAAATCGGAATTTTTAGCTATGATGAGCCACGAGATCCGAACTCCTATGAACGGAGTCATTGGAATGACTGAACTTCTGATAGATTCCAACCTGAATACGGAACAAAAAGAATATGCCGAGATCATCCAAAAAAGTGGAGAAAGCCTGCTCAATATCATCAATGATATTTTGGATTATTCTAAGATTGAATCCGGGACCCTGTCTCTCGAAATCCGCGAATTTTCCGTCATCGAAACTATCGAAGAAGTTTTAGACTTATTCAGATCCCGCGCTGCTCAGAAGCAGATCGATCTCGTCTATTATCTGGATCCGAACGTGCCTGACAGGATCTTATGCGATAGCTTAAGATTAAAACAGATTCTTATCAATCTGATCGGGAACGCATTAAAATTCACGGAACAAGGGGAGATCTTTTTATCCGCAGAAGTTTCCAAATTGGAAGGGAAACTATATACGATCCTATTTTCGATCAGAGATACCGGGATCGGAATTCCGTCCGAAAAACAAAAGGAACTGTTCCAACCATTCTATCAAGTGGATACATCTTCCACCAGAAAGTATGGAGGAACAGGGCTTGGACTTTCTATCTCTTCTCGTTTGATAGAAATGATGGGTGGGATCATTTGGGTAGAAAGTGAATTGAACGTCGGCACGACCTTCTCCTTTTATATTCAGGTAGAAGGAAACAACCAGGCAAAGATTAAAGAAAAAGCGGCAAACTCAGAATTAGAAAATAAAAAAGTACTGATACTGGATGATAATCCTACAAACCTCAAGATACTTGCGTATCAACTGCAGATTTTAGGACTTATAACTTTCTCCGCTAAATCAAAGGAAGAGGCGTTGAATCTACTCGATCTGGAAATCATGCCGGACCTGGGAATATTAGATTATAATCTACCGGGGAGCACCGGAATAGAGATCGCCCAAGAGATGCGCAAAAGAAATTTTCATTTCCCATTAGTGCTTCTATCTTCTTCTTTCCTGGACCCTAAAGATAAGGAGATCGCAGGAGAATTATTCGCAGGAGAATTAAGTAAGCCCGTTAAGAAAAAAGATATCGAAAGGATCGTGACTGAAATTTTAGCGGAAGGAGGAAGTAAGGCAAAAGCGAATACAAGATCCTCTTACCTCGCCGGGCAAAAAGAAATACTAAGCTCTCAATTCCCTTTTAAGATCATGGTGGCAGAGGACAACGAGATCAACCAAACCCTCGCAAAAAGAATTATCCAAAAATTAGGATACGAACCGTTGATCGTTCCGAATGGAAAAGAAGCATTGATCGCTCTTAGAGAAAAAAAGATCAATCTGATCTTTATGGACGTTCATATGCCTGAGATGGACGGACTACAAGCAACTCAAGTCATCCGAAATACTTGGTCCGTGGAGTCTCAACCTTATATCATCGCAATGACTGCCGCTGCAATGCAAGGTGATAGAGACCTATGTTTACGGGCTGGAATGAACGATTATATCTCTAAACCAATAGTATTCGAAGAACTGATCCATGTAATGAGAAAAGCCGGAAATACTCTCTTCCCTAAGTCCAAAGCTTAAATCCAGATCGTCCTGGCAGTATCCTAAGGCTATAAAAAACCTTCCAAAAAACCGCATTTCTGCCGATCTTAGAATTTAGAGGACCTCACTCTTCTATGCCCAGGACCAGAGTTATCATATTCATCTCATTCTGTTTTCTTTTTCTATTTTCGGGAACCGGGACAAGCCAAGAAGAAAAGGAAACCAAATCTTCGGACACCAGAAAGGCAGTGCTTTGGACGGGAGAAGTTCTTTCCGTCTATAGAAACAAAGGAAAGGCAAAGATCAAGATAGGTAGGAACTCATACTTTTCAGAACGTTCGGAAGAAGAGATCAGAAGTATACTCGGTGAAAAATCGAGCTTACCTTTATTCAGAAAACCTAAAATGGAAGAAATCGGCTCCTTCCAAATAGAGAATATAGAAGTGGAATTCGGGAAAGTGGGAAAACTTACCAAACCGGTTTCCATAGAACTCAGAGGAAGTTTTTCGGTGATGGAAGGTAAGCCCGCCAAATTGATAAGCGTTGGACTTTTGATCGGCGCTTACGGAGAAGAAACATTCTACCAAGATCCTTCTAAATTCGATGCCACGGACATAGTACGAAATCATTTAGCTAAGACAATTCTTCATCCGAAAGACGGAAAAGAAATGGTACTTGTTCATACAGGTTACGAATCCAACGGGCGGATCTTATACGAGCATATGGGATATTTCCTATATGGACAAGGTTCCGATCCGGGAGACGATAGTTATAATCCGAAATTCGGAACACCTGATAGAAGCAGTCTCGAAGAAATTTCTTCCTTTTATATAGATAAATACGAAGTCACAAATAAAGAATATAATAAATTTCTAAAGGAGACTGGAACCCCACCTCCTCCTCATTGGGAAAACGGAATTTTTCCGAGAGGAAAAGAATATCATCCCGTTACTAACTTAACTTATAGAGAAGCGGAAGCTTATTCCAAATGGGCCGGAAAAAAGATCCCTAGCGAATGGCAATGGGAAAAGGCCGCCAGAGGAACCGGACTTGTCTGGAGATTATTGAAAGACGAGAGTTACGAATTTATCTCCCAACCACAAGACTACCCTTTCGGAAACGAATTCGACTCGGCGCTATGCAATACCAGAGAAAGTGGAAGTAAGGGAACTGTCTCCGTATATGAACTTCCTTCCAAAGGCCAAAGTCCTTATGGTGCGATCGGAATGTGCGGCAATGTGGCAGAATGGACCAGCTCTCCTTATATCCCTTATCCTGGACACAGGCCGAACTCAGGAAGATATGGAAAACATCTGAGGGTGATCCGAGGCGGCTCTTATTCTGGAACCAAAGAAGAAGCTAAAGCTTATGCAAGAGACTTTGGTGGAATTCCGAATCTATTGAATGATAGAAAAGCAGGTCTCAGGCTTATCACAGAAGTTAAAAACTGAATAAGTATTTTAATTCACCTTAGTTTTAAGAAGTTTTTTATCCAGGGTTTTAGGAGAGATCTTACTCAGCATGAGATCTATCTTCTCCCCAAACTTAGAAGGAAAAATTTCTCTCTTTCTCTTTTCAATTCCTTTCAGTATCTTTTTAGCGACGGTATGCGGATTTAATCCCCTCTTCTGTTTTTCATCCATTATTCCATGGGGAGACCCGTCTTCGGAAAGCGCTTTAATCGAAATATCAGTTTTAACTATACCCGGAAAAACAGTCATAACGTGTATACCTGTCTTATCATTTTCCAAACGAATACTATCCATGAATGCCTGGACTGCATGTTTACTGGCTGCGTAACCCGATCTGTACTGAGTGGAAAACTTTCCTAACAAAGAAGATACCGCTACCACATGTCCTTCACTTTGTCGTAGATCCGCCTCCAACAAACCGTATAAGATAACCAATGGAAAATAATTCGTATCCATTAGAATGTGAAAAACCTTAAGTTCCGTTTCGGCGGCAGTTCCTCTCATAGAAACTCCCGCACTATGAATGAAGCCGTCTACTCTCTTGAATTTTTTTCTAAATTCATCGACAGCTCTTTTTAATTCCGATTCGGACATTACATCCGCTTGTAGAACAAAAATTTTATCCGGATCAGACGCGGATTTTTTCAATTCCTTGAGAGCCTCTTTCCTTCTTGCAATCACCGCCACGTAAGCGCCTTGCTTTTCCAACTCTAAAGCAAGCGCTCTGCCTATACCGGAGCTCGCTCCTGTGACTAAAAAAACCTTATCCTGAAAAAACGACCCCATCCCAAAATCCGTAAAGTAGGTAGAAGAATAGGTAAGAACGGTAAAAAAGCAAATCAAAACACGGTAAAATCCTTTCAGGTCTATCTCTTGGGAAAAAAAAGGAACCAGGAGAATGTATGGCGCTTTCCCAATTAAAACAAAAGATCAGATACAAAGACTGCGGTTTCCAGCGTAGATACGAAAGTAGATACTATTGGTTCCCGGAAGAAAGTCCTCCGAGCTGTCTAATAGAAGTCAGCCAAAGAGATCCTTATCATGACATGACTTTATACATGTTAGTGAACTTAGCCACGATGAAAATTATGGACTTGGATGTAGAGGAAGATAGAGTTCCTTACGAAACCTGTCCTCACGCGATCAAATCGTATTCCTATCTCATCGGAGAAGATATGTCTTATAATAAAATTATGAGAAAATTTCCCGAGGACAAAACTATAGGTTGCCTTCATATAAACGAACTTTTACAAAACGCCGCCCAAAGTTTTTCTTCTGCTTATGCATTCTTCCTAAAGGAAAGAAATTTCCCGCCTGAATGGGACGAATATAGAATGTATCAAGGCGACTTAGATCCTAAATCCAGAAGAGAGATCGGAAGACATTGGTGGATGAAAGACAAAGGTGTCCGAAATTCCTGCTATAGTTTCTCGGACAGACATGAAACACCGGAATTAAAACAACAAGTGAAACCTCTTGACAGCATCACATCTTTGATGGTAAAAGAATTCCGCAGTGCCAGAGGAGATCGTTAAAGTTTGCCCGCTTAGCTCAGGGGTAGAGCATTTCCCTCGTAATGAAAAGGTCGCCGGTTCAATTCCGGCAGCGGGCTATTTTATTCTCAAAAAAATCCGATCTTATAATACGATGATCCGGACTTTTACAGCATTCATATTATCCGTTTGGCTCTGTCCTGTATTCTCGGATGCGACTCAGAACTGCGATAAAAAAAATATCTGCTCTTCAATAGAAACTGAAAACGAAGAAACCTCCGTCCATCTCCAAGCCAAAAATCTAATTCCTGGAACTCATATCACTGTCTATACTTCGATCGAAGGTTCTAATATAGAAACAGAACCTCAGGGCCCGATCTCGTTCGTATTAAACGATCGTGAAAAAAGAAAAGTACTGACTTTCAAAAAGAATGAGAACATGGAAAGCCCGGTATCCGTATCTGTATTAGCAGTTGCGTATTATGGAGACTTATCCGCAAAACACGATGACACTTATGTATATACACTCCCTTACGAAGGTAAGTCTTGGATTTCTGTAGGCTACAATAGCGGAGAAGAACATAAAGGTGGAGGAGCTTATTCTTTGGACTTTGTTCTTCCGGAAGGAACTCCTCTTTTAGCGGCAAGAGACGGTATCGTAGTAGAAACGGAAGATAAATTTACGGAAGGAAGAAGGGATCCTAAACTCATAGATAAAGCTAACCGTATAGTAATAGAACATTTGGACGGAACAGTTGCGATTTACGGACACTTAAAATCAAAAGGTGTATTTGTAAAAGCTGGAGAAAAAGTAATCGCAGGACAAAAAATCGGACTCTCAGGGAATACCGGTTTTAGCACGGGACCACATCTACATTTCGAAGTTTATAAACCGGAAGAGAACCGGAGAAAAAAAAGTTTTGCTACATTATTCAAAACGGAATCGGAAGAAAAAGAATATTTAAGCGAGGAGAATGCATACTGGACCCCGGATGGAAAAACTCCCCCCGGTTTTCCGATAACAAATGTGGAAGAATTTTGTATCAGTCATTCTATCCCGGACCCGGATAAACCTTCTTCTTGTCCCGATAAACTTCAGGCAAAACGTAAATTTTATCTTTCGATCCCGATCTATAAATCCGGACCTTATACTTTTAAAGCGGAGTTCATCTCTTTAAAAACCAAAAAGACGAGTTTTACTTTTCAAGAAAAGGTCCCGGGAGGGATCAACTTTGAAGCCTGGGAAATACAACCTGTTTTGAGCACCGGAAAGTATAAGATCAAATTCTATCTAGAAGAAAAAGAGATCGGAGAAAGATCCCTGCAAATCCTTCCTTGACCTAAATCCGCTTTCGGGTGAAAAGGATCGATCCATGTCTAATTTTATAGTAATCGGACTTTGTTTTCTTTTCGGGATATTGATCCGGACAAAAGGAAAATTCCCTTCCGATTCTCATAAAGTTATCAATTCATTTATCATTAGCGTTTCTCTTCCTTGTATGGAGTTCGTACCTCTGCGTCATGCCTCTCTGGATGGGAGCTTCTTAACATTTGCGGTAATGCCTTGGGTGCTTTTTGGATTCGGATTTTTATTTTTCAGCTTTTTTGGAAAATTGCTGGATTGGAAAGAAAGCACAATCGTATGTCTTTGTCTTTCCGCAGGACTGGGTAACACTTCCTTTTTAGGCATCCCGCTCATAGAATCCTATTACTCTAAAGAGGGACTTCCCACAGTACTCATCATAGACCAGCTTGGAACATTTCTGACTCTTGCCATTCCTGGGACTTATTTAGGAACCAAGGCAAGGCATGCGCTCCAAAACTCGGAAACCAAATCCTCTCTTTGGAAGACATTATTCACATTTCCTCCCTTCATTGCGTTATTGGTTTCCTTTGCTTCTCGTCCTTTTTCTGTTCCTTCTGAGCTGGAATCCGCAATTTCAAGGATCGGAGATACTCTGATCCCATTGGCTCTTTTTTCAGTCGGATATCAACTTCCCGGGACCATTCGAATCAATTCCGAAGATCGAAATGCCGAAAATCCCAAGAGAGAATCAGACAATTCTTTTAGGATAAGAATTCCTTTGTTATTCGGCTTAGTATTTAAATTGATCATAGGTCCCATCTTGGTCTGGCTTTGTTTCGGAACGTTTTTCCATTATTCCGAAAAGAATCTAGGCTCGGATTTTTTCAGGAATTTTAAAATACTGATTATGGAATCTGCAATGGCGCCCATGATCACGGGAAGTCTTCTTGCAGCTGAATGGGGACTTTCACCTAGACTCGCCGTTTCCCTAGTTGGAATAGGAATACCGCTTTCTTTTCTAACGACCTTGGGATTGTATTACCTCCTGGAGAATCAGGCGTGGACTGGAACGATCTTTTTCGGGCAGTAAAAACAGGAAACAATGGAACCCTTCGCGCCTTATTATCAGAGGCGGCGACAAGAGACGGTTTCGCAGAAGAATTTCCCGAACTAAGAGATTCTTACGGGTGCGGACTTTTATACTGGGCCATCAAAGAAGGAAATAAAGAAGCCACCAATCTTTTAGTAGAATATGGCTCCGATCCGAATGAGACGAGTTCCAGAGGAGAGACAGCACTACTTCTCGCATTGGAATCTGAGAATGCTGAACTCACAACCATACTCTTGGATTATGGCGCGGATCCCGAACTAAGAGATATGGATGGGAACACTCCGTTGACTAGAGCGATCAGTTCCGGCAAATTAGAGCTGGTAGAGATCTTGTTCGATCTACCAAATCATCCTCCAGACATAGAATCCAGAAATGGAGAAGGTTACTCTCCTCTTTTACTCGCAGTGGATATGGGACATTTAGAGATCGCAGAATATCTGGTGTCAAAAGGTGCGGATCCTAAAAAGAAAAACTCCGAAGGTCGGACTATTCTTCATTTAACTGCATTACATAATGATTATGAAATATTAGACCTATTCTCGGAGAACAAAGAAGTACGTTCTTTATTGGAGAATAAGGACCAAGATGGAAATACACCTCTTCTTCTTTCGGCATTGTACGATAGTGTGGAATGTCTGGAAAGACTACTGAATCTGGGAGCGGATCCCTTGGCCAAAAACCTAAGCGGTAAAACAGCCAAAGAAGAAGCGGACAGGATGAAATTCCATCATACCTTAAAAGTAATAAACAAGGCTACGATCGCGTTATTATTCAGAGCTTCTTCCGAAGGTAAAACTGATATTGTCGAAAAAATCCTGAGCAACGGTTACGAAGCGGAAGTTCGCGATATGCTTGGCCGCACACCTTTGCTACTCGCCGTAAAATCCGGAAAAACAGATCTGATAGAATTATTAGTAAAGAATGGAGCTTCCCCTTATTCCACGGACAAGGAAGGAAATTCTCCTTTAGCTATTGCAGAGGCTTCCGAAAGTCCCGCCTTACATCAGATATTTAAACAATTCCTGAATCCTGAAGAAGGAAAGTAATTAGATCCTACTTCTTTTGATAATCTTTTCGAAAAGTTCTTCCGGATCGGCGCTAACTTCGATCCATTCTCTGGTCTGAGAATCTAAAAATCCTTCTTCTATCATATGATCCAATTGCTGCAATAGAGGATCGAAAAAGCCGTTTACATTCAGTATTCCGATCGGCTTGGAAAGAACTCCAAGTTGATTCCAAGAAGTAACTTCGACCAATTCTTCTAAGGTCCCTATCCCTCCTGGCAGAGCGATGAATGCGATGGATTTTTCGTACATGAGAAGTTTTCTTTCATGCATGGTTGGAACTAGGATGAGTTCAGTAATCTCTTTGTGAGCGATCTCTTTATTGGTAAGAAACTCAGGAAGGACTCCGATTACGGACCCGCCTTTTTCTAAAACGGAATCAGCTACCGCTCCCATCAAACCCGAAGTAGCTCCTCCATAAACCAACCCGATTCCCTCCGAGGCCATTAAGTGACCTAAGAATACTGCGGCTTGGAGATAACGAGGTTCCTTACCAGGTCTGGAACCGCAGAATACACAAATGGCTGGTTTCATCTGAGTCAGGATCGATTTTGAATTAGGTTTGGCAACCTGATTTGAGAGAAGGAGTAGATCTAAGGAAAGATTTTGGGCCTATCCTTGCTTTGGATAGATGATGATCTCTGTATAAGGGAATTCCTGTTTAAGATCGTCTAGTAAAGATTCCAAGATCTTAGGATATTCCAAAGGATGGATGTCCTTTTTGAACTCTAATTGAAACTCAAGAAATTTCCTTTCTCCCTTGGACCTTGCTTTTAGATCATAGATCTTAGAAATCTCGGAGAACCGATCTGAGAGAATATTTTGAATGGTCTCCTTGTATTCGTCCGAAAAGTCGAAGGGCATACCTCAAAACTTTCGATTTTAGGAAAATACTTCCTCCCTTTTTTCATTCTTTCTATAAAAAAGAATTGGAGTCTTGCGTCCAAAATACTTAGTCTTTCCGTTTACAAAGCCACGCGAAATACTTAGAGGTAGACCTTGCAGACTTTCCTGAAACTTTCCGCAGCCGCATTCTTAGGCATTTTTTTATTTATTTCCGGTCCCGTATATTCCCAAGGTAAATTACCGGATCCGGAAGCCTTGGAAAAAGAAGCAGACGAGTTGGAATACCAAGCCGGTAAATCCCAGGTCCAAGCCGAAAGAAGAAGACTCGCCTTACTCGCAGCCGAAAAAAGAAAACAGGCTGCAGACGTTCGAAACGAGCTTCATGATCAAGAATTATCCAAACCTTATAATAAGCCTACCTTTGATATCCAATTTGCAGCATTACAGTCGACTTGGGAATCGGAGGTTTTAGCCAGACAAAAGAATATCGGCGTAAATAACTATAATACGATCTTATCTGCATCTGGAGCTTACCAAAACGCCCAGACCACGGCTGCAGGCGCAGGTGTAAATCCGAACTTATTAAATGACAGCATCACAAGTTATTCCAGCCCTCAAGGAAATACTAAGACTGCATTCCCTATCAAACTTTCCTATTTGAATACCGCTAAAACCTTCGGGATAGAATTCAATTATTTGGATCTAAAGATCAGACCTTCTTATACGACTGTAGATACTGCATCAGTATTGTCGGCTCTAGCTCCAGTCCAATATCATTCCGTTCAATACAGAAGATTGGACTATTCTTTGAACTTAGCTTGGTATATGCACACAGCAACCGGAAGGATCGGCTTCGCAGTAGGAGCTAGAAATTTGGATATTATTTCGAGCGAATATGGAGTAATCCCGGGAAATTATGGATTCGGAAAATCGGAAGAAAAAGCGGGAGGACTAGGTCCTCAGATTGGAGTTAGGATCTTCAAAAATTTCAACGCATTCCTGCTTGGACATTTTAAAGCGGATTATTTTAGGACTTTAGGACATTATAATAGAAACACTCAAGGAGTTCTGAACGGAATAACTGGCCCTTATATTTTAGATACCTCTCCTCCTGGCGGGCTAAAAGAAAACGTGCTCAGTAGGACCGGATATGAGATCGATTTTGGTCTTTCCCTGCTCAGAAACCGTTGGTTAAAATATACATTAGGATTCCAATATACGGAATTGATCTCTAAAGTGTCCGGTTATAACTATAATGGGAACGTTTTTCCTGGAGCCCCAGGCGATGCGCTATTCCTAAATCAGATTTCCAAACCTTTAGATCAAATTTCTACAGGCTCGGCCTTACAAAAAGAAGTGCATGATAAATTCTACGGAATTTATCTAAGTTTAACTTTGACTATTTGAGAAGGTAGAAAAATAGACAGCGCCGCGGTGCGACGCCGTGTAGGGGAAATTAAGCTGCTTGGGTAGAAGCAACAAATCCGTTCTTTTCCAATAGATAATAGGAACCGAACAGAACGGAAACATAAGTAAAGTCTCCGAGCAGGCTATATTTGAAGAATGGGATCGCAGCGATATAACATTCTACCAATCCTTGTCCGTTCAAAGTATACATTCCGGAAGTCAACCAAACGAAGAAGTTTGTGATCACAAAGAATGAAACAGAACCTGCAAGACCTGCAATCGCCAGAGATCCAACACCCAAACGATCTTTGATCTTCATTCCTACGATTGCATATACGATAAACAATCCGTAAATCACCGGGATCATTTCATGAAGACCGATCACCAAGTCGCTGATCAGCATAATTCCCAAAGGAAGAGCGATCGCTAACCAACGGTTAGAGAAATAAACCCCGCCAAAAATGGAAATCGCCAGTACCGGAGTGAAATTCGGTAAATGAGGAAGAAAACGACTGAGAACCGCAAGTACGAGTAATGCGAAAGCTACCAAATTTTTAGATAGTGACATGTTCTTTCTGGTATCCTTTTTACCTGATCTTAGCATAAGCCCTCTGCATTGAAAAGCACTTAGGATTAATCAGGGATTTTCGGATAGGATGAGAGGATAAATCCACCAGTCAATCTTCATTTCCAGGAAAAAGGCTGGGAATTCGGAATCGAAAATCGAGCCTAGTACTTAATGAAAGCTCCCGACCCGAAAGACTATCCTAACTCGATGGCATTTCTCCAAGACATAACTTCCAAACTTAGAAGTCCTGAAGGTTGTCCCTGGGATAGAGAGCAGACACATTCTACGCTTGTGCCTTATCTGATCGAAGAATCACAAGAAGTGGTAGAAGCAATACTCAAAGGAAACGACGAACACACAAAGGAAGAATTGGGAGATCTTTTATTCCAAGTGGTTCTTCATTCTCAGATCGCATCCGAAAGAGGTGCATTCAGTTTAGAAGATATAGCAAAAGACGTGGCGGAAAAACTTGTGCTCAGGCATCCGCATGTATTCGATCCGGAAACAAAGGACATCTCTTCTGCGGACGAAGTAGTCGCAAACTGGGAACTATTTAAAGAGAAAGAAAAACAACTCAGACAAAAAACTTCCAAAGCTAAATCCATCCTATCCGAAGTCCCGGAGACATTTCCTTCTCTATTAAAAGCTGAAAAATTCCAAAAAAAGGCCGCTAAAGCGGGTTTCGATTGGGAAGACATAAAAGGTGTAGAAGAAAAACTGAATGAAGAATTGCAGGAGTTCTTAGACGAGATCAGGGGAATTTCCGATCCTTCTTCCAATCAAATCAGGATTGAAGAAGAATTAGGAGATCTTCTTTTTACGATAGTTAACCTGGCAAGAAAGCTGGGAGTCTCCGCAGAATCCTCTCTTACCAGGACCAATACAAAGTTCAAACATAGGATCGAATATATAGAAGCGCGCTTAGGAGAATCGGATCGTAAGTTTTCCGAAACTCCTTTGGACGAGCTGGAAAAACTCTGGAACCAAGCAAAGAATGGAATCCAAAAACAAGCCCAAAATCCTCTGGAAGAAAAGCAGAGAGGTGTTTCAGAGCTGATCCATGGGCTTTCTTCTTTTCTAATTTGGAAACAAAGCCTCGAATCAGATTGGCCAAAAACTTATAGTTTTTCTTACAAATCAAACGAGTATTCTTTAATATTCTCCGCATTCGGATCTATGACTTTATTGCCAAGTGCAGATCCTTGGGGCAGAAAGGCCCAACCGATCTTCTATTTGAATTTATCCGACAAGAATCATAGAACCTGGGAAGATTTGTCTGGAAATTCTTATAAAACCCAAGAAGATATTTATGAGGCAATCTTAAGATCGATCAGCGACTATACTCGCCTAGCTCCTCCTTGAGGCTTGCCGTTTGCGGCTATACTCGCTTTGCTCCTGAAGCCCGCTTTGCGGCTATACTCGCTTTGCTCCTGAAGCCCGCTTTGCGGCTATACTCGCTTTGCTCCTGAAGCCCGCTTTGCGGCTATACTCGCTTTGCTCCTGAAGCCCGCTTTGCGGCTATACTCGCTTTGCTCCTGAAGCCCGCTTTGCGGCTATACTCGCTTTGCTCCTGAAGCCCGCTTTGCGGCTATAGTCGCTTTGCTCCTGAAGCCCGCTTTGCGGACTATAGAAAGAATGTCGCTTGGAAAGAAAATGATCCGTTATGGGATACATAGAGATATATCAAAATTGTATAATAAATTTCCTTAATAAAGACACGGATTTTCCAATTTAGATCGAAAGTTATATCCGTCTCCATTAACATGAATGCAAACAAGGAAATACCGTATCAAGGCAACCTTAAGGAAGGTGCCCGTTTGCCTTCAGAAAAACTCAAAATACTCATCGTAGATACGAGTAAGGTTATTCTAGAGATTATTTCTTCAGAATTTTCTTCTTCCTTATTCGAGGTCCAAAAAGTATCTCTTATGGAAGAAGCAACACAACTTGCCAAAGAGAAAAAATTCGATCTAATCACTTTAGGGATCCATTTAGAAGGTGGAACAGGTTTCGACCTATGCAGAGAGATTAGAAGTAAAGGAAAGAAGGAGAAGTTCGCTTCCTCAGGAGCCAGGATCATATTTGTGACCTCCGATTTTACGGAAGAGAATAGGATGATCGCTCATAATGCAGGCGCTGACGGCTTTATAGAAAAAACCCAAGAACTGAGTTCCTTTCAATCCACGATAGACGAGATCATAAAGGACCTGATAGAAGAGAAAAAGGATCCTTCTCAAAAGAATCCAAGTTTAGCAAAACGGAAAATACTCATTATAGACGATTCTGAACTGAACCTTGTCTTATTCAGAAGATTATTAGAATCTAAAGGTGCAGAGGTACAAACCGCTATTTCGGGTAAACATGCTCTCCAAATTTTGGAAGAAAATCCAAAAAATTTCGAAGCAATCTTTACCGATATGTATATGCCCGGAATGAATGGGAACGAGCTATGCAGCTTAGTCCAAAAGAACCCAGCATTCTCTCAGATACGATTGGGAATTACTTCTGCGGCCGAAGAATCTTCTTTTACTAGAGACGAGATCCCAACTGGTGTGGAATTATTTTCCAAACCTTACGATATGCAAGAGATCTGCAATTTTTTGAAATAAATAGCTTTGCAAGCTATAGTCGCTTCGCTCCTGAAACCCGCAAGCGGGTTATACAAACTCAATCCCAACGATTACGTCCGGATGGCATTCTCTTCTGATATCGCCCTCTATTTTAGGTAATTTAGAAAACCAGGTTTTGTTCTCGAATTGAAGATCGATCCAATAGAAAAACAAATTCGCTTCTCCTAAATCGTTTTGGATCTTAAGTTCTCCGAAATCCTTTTTAATCTCACCAATCCTTTCAAATGTTTCTCCGTTTTTGGTTTTATAATGGATCTCCCAAGGTTCCGCCTTATAAGGAACACCTTGAGAATTCGGTTTGCCCGGAACCAGTTTCCAAGCTTTGAGAAGAATCCTGGATACTTCCTCGAACTTCAAGGTTTTAGAATATTGTACGTTCTCTCTTATATGTTTGAACGAAAATTCTTTAGGCGCCGCCTTCCAAGTTCCGGTGATCGTTCTCCCATCACAAAAATATGCCTTCACGTTCGGACCTGCATTTTGATTATTCGAAGAATTGGAAGAATTAGGAGAATCTCCTCTTGCGTCCAAACTTGGTTCGTTCGGAAGAGTCGGATCTTTAGGTAAGCTAAGTTTTTGACCGAAAATTGGAGTGATCAAAAATAACAGAAGAAGGAGCGCTGATAGGCCCCTTCTTCTGTTTGTATCTTTAGATTTCAAGGGTAGAGTCCCCATCTCATACTAAAGGCGTTTTTGGATCGCCTCCATAAACTGGAAGGTATCCAATTGTTTCGGGCCTTTGGTTGTGGTAAGTAGGACTAAGTCCTTGGTCATCTCTCCTGCTTGGATAGTGTCGATTACCGCCTTCTCCAATTTTTGAGCAAAAGAAACAACATCAGGAGTCCCGTCCAATTCTCCCCTCTTAGCAAGAGCTCCGGTCCATGCAAAGATAGAAGCTACAGAGTTGGTAGAAGTGGTTTCTCCTTTTTGATACTGACGGTAGTGACGAGTCACAGTTCCGTGAGCGGCCTCGTATTCGAATTTTCCGTCCGGAGAAACAAGAACAGAAGTCATTAATCCCAATGATCCGAATCCGGAAGCAACCATATCGGACATTACATCTCCGTCATAGTTCATTAGGGCCCAAAGCATTCCGCCAGGATTTTTAACGATCTGAGCTACAGCGTCGTCTATCAAATAATACCAATATTCGATCCCAGCAGCTTTCAGTTCTGCAGCTCTTTTAGTAGAGACTTCGTCGAAGATTGCACGGAAACGAGCGTGGTATTTTTTAGAGATGGTATCTTTAGTTGCGAACCAAACATTTATTTTTTCGGAAATCGCATAATTGAAACAAGCTTCCGCAAAGCTGTAGATGGACTTGTCCAAGTTGAACTGCCCCATCACAACACCAGGTCCGTCGAAATCGTTGATAGTAACTCTTTCTTTTTCTTTTCCGTCTTTGGTTGTGAAAACGATCTCTACTTTTCCAGCTTCCGGAATATAAAGTTCGGTGTCTTTGTAAAGGTCACCGAATGCGTGACGACCTACTACGATCGGTTTTTCCCAGGATCTAACTCCGGAAGGAATATTGTTCACGATGATCGGTTTACGGAAAACGGTCCCGTCCAAAATGGAACGAATGGTCCCGTTCGGGGACTTCCATTCTTTTTTGAGTTTGTATTCAACAACTCGATCTTGGTTCGGAGTAATGGTAGCGCACTTAACGCCCACTCCGTATTTTAAAATAGCATTCGCGGAATCTACGGTGACTTTATCTTCCGTTTTGTCGCGGTATTCTACGCCTAGATCATAATAATCTAATTCTATATCAAGATAAGGATGAATGAAACGATCCTTAATTTCTTTCCAAATTATACGTGTCATCTCGTCCCCGTCGAGTTCGACGAGAGGAGTTTTCACCTTAATTTTAGCCATTGGAATTCTCCTTAGAATGTCAGATGGATTGCAGGTTAAACCTTAGGTTTTTCCATTTTCTAAGGACTTAGGACTTCGGGAAAGAAGGATTCTCCTTTATTTTCAAGATTCCGCTTCGGAGATAGTATAGGTTTTGGGTGGAAAAATAATTAATGGCAACCGGAAGGGAAACAATCCCCAGAACTGAAAAATAACGATATTTTAAAGGATCTTTTCCATCCAGACCGGTGATGGACTTTTCTAAACGTAAGAGGATCTTTTTCCAGCGTTGTAAGGTGGGAAGAAGAGAAGGATTACATCCTTCGAAATACAGACCTTCTGCAGAGCTAACGATTATATCCTTTAAATTGCTGGGAAGAGCCGGAGAACCGAACAGGTCTCTTACTTTGACCAAATCTTTTTCGACCTCGGTCTCCGTTTGTCTCGGGATAGGAAGAATAGAACTGATCCCTAAGGAAACCGGAAGGGAAAGACGGAATAAAAAGTCGGAAGCGACTATTGAATTCAAATATCTTCGAATTGTTTCGCCCAACGCGTCGGTATGATCTAGCTGTGAATCGCTTAGATCCTTTACGGTTTGGATAGTGTACTGGCTGAGCTTGATCTTTTCCGTCCAGAACAGGCCCAGTAATTCCGTTTCCATGTGGGTAAAGAGTACATTTTTTATTCGGCCTTTTTTGGCAATCTCTATCTAGAGCTTCGAATCCTGTTCTTATATACCACTTACAGGAAAATCTTTGGCACCCAAGGAACAAACCCGTCCAACTAAGATCAGGGGCTATTCTTCTTCGCACATCAATTCAACCAGGTAACCATCCGGATCTTGAAAATTCAGAAAAAGTGTCTTAGAAGATTTACGAACACCATATTCTAATCTTTGAGAGAATAATCTTTGTTCAATCTCCCGGAAACTTTTAGGATCCACTCTAATAGCAAAATCACATCCTGATCCGAATACGGGAGAAGCAGGATCGTTCTTCTCTCCGTAGATCGCTATATTCGATTTTCCGATGCCTAAAACTTTCGCAGCTTTTTCGGTCTCCTCCTGTTGGGGGAGACCGAAAATTTCACGATAGAAATTCGCACTTACTTCCGGATCACGGGAGGTGATACCGATATGATTTACTTCCATAAACATAATTTTACTCCCTTAATTCGCGATCGATTTGATCTAACTTCTGTTGAAGTTTGTGTCTCATCTTTTCTTTCATCCTACGTTTCCAGTGCGCTCTTTCTCGATGCCCATGATGATGGCCCGGGCCAAACCAATGTCCGCCTTTAAACAATATATGTGAAAGAACGAACAAACCTAAGGCCTGCCAATAACTGATCTGCTTAATCCCGAAAATATCCGGAAGCAACCAGTTCCAAAGTTGCCAAACCGCGTAGGCCATACCAAAGAAGAACAGCGGCATAAAAAAGATGATCAGAAAAAACTTTCCTAATCTATGTTTAAACTCGTCCGAACCGTGCATGGGTTTCCTCCTAAACTCAAAACTCTTCCAGAAAGAAAACCTTCAGGTCCTTCAAACGTTTTGCTAAAAAATCCTTAGCGTAAGATTTCCGTGCTGAGAGAGTTCCTTCCGGAATTCCGGTAACTTCCGAAATTTCTCTGAAGGATTTTCCATCGAACACGTTCTCCACAAACACGGATTTTTGCTCTTCAGGCAGTTCTTCTATGGCGATCGCTAATTCCTGAAGCACAAGACTTCTGTAAAATTCCTTTTCAGGTCCTGCTGCTTTATCAGGTATCGCGTCCTCTAGGATAAACTCCTGTTCTAAACGAGAGTTAGAATACTTTCCCGCTTTTTTGAATCTGTACCAGTCTCCCACTTTATTGCGAAGAACCGCATACACATAAGCTAAAAGATATTCTATAGACCCAGCGGAATCCAGTTCAGTTACAGCAGTTAAAAAAGATTCTTGAAGAAGATCTTCTGCTTCTTCAGGATCCGTAACCCTGGAACGAACCCATGCTAGGATTCTATCTCTTTCCCGTCTGTAAATCGTGTCCAAGGATCCCAATGTGTTTCTCTTTCCTTAGAGAGGTAGTTGTAGCAGCGGGATTTTCCTTGGATTTTTTTATTAAGAATTGGTTTGAAACGGAAAAAAAATGATCCAAAAAGGAAAAATTCCGGACCAGAACCCATTCGGATTTAAAATGCTCTGCATAAAAACTCCTGAAGTTCGATACAAAGGTCCCAAATAAGAAACGTAAGTTTATATCTTAGGTCCCATTTTTTTCTAAAATTCTAAATTTTTTTCCGGCAATATCCTTTGGCCAAAACCCGTTTTTCCCGGAGGATTTTTATGAAGGCTAGGAGAAACAAAGAAGAAGAGGAATATTTCGGTTGGATGAAATTGCAAACGGATCAATTGGGTTTTTTAGGAATAATACATTCCGTGAATAGATTCTATGATTCTCTACAAGGTTCCCAAACCAAAGAGTTGCGTTACTTTCGAAGAAAATTGGTAAGAACAGATTTCAGATATTCTAAAATTTTTATGAAGAAATTCGGAGATTATGAATATCTGATCTATGCTCGGATCGAAACCAAGGGAAAATCGGAATCCGATTCTTGGATACACATAGACGGGATCAAAATGGAAAGGGACGAAATGAGAGCGAAAGGAGTAAAGGATCATCCTTCTTATGAGATCCGATGCCTCAGCGATATTTTTGAATCCTCCTGCGTGCCCGCATCCAAATCGGAAGAGGACAAAATAGATTCAGATTGTAGCTGAATTTTAAATAAGCGGATCGATCGTTTAGAAGACAAAACAAAATCTTGAAAATTTATTTCCTCCGGACAAGAATTGCTTGCCGGAGAATAAAACCAGGGTTAGGAATTGATCCCCATGATTTTCATTTCCGAAAATTCTTCGGCGAACGATTGTTCTTTTAAACGATCTAAAACCATCCTTTCCAAATCGATTCTGGCCTTTTTAGTCCTATTTTGCTCTTTGGGAGAATGGCAACTATCCGCAGACGAAACAAAGATCCAGGCCAGAAAAACAAGCAAACACGAAATGGGATTTCATCCCTATACTCAGGAAGGTTATTTTCAGGCTTGGAACTATTCCTTTACGGACGATCAGACCTGGATCTTTGCCACATTCATAGTGAGCAATCTAGGACCAGGAACCAAAAACTGCGGAGTAAGTCTCGTAATTTACGATAAAGAAAACGGTACACAATTTTCCACCAGAGAGTATTCCAAAGACGAACTGAAAGCGGAGAGCGGAAATTTAGAATTAGAAATTTTTGATAGTTCCGTTTATAAAGGAGAAGCAGGTCCCGAGATCAAAATGATCACCGACTCCGCAGAACTTGTAATTAGTTATAAAACGGGTTGGTCCAAGGCAGTTTCTCTTTCCGGAGGAAAAATACACCTACCTGAAAAAGATAGTTTTGTACAAGCGGACATGGCATTTTCCTCAGTTCCGGCAAAAGGATATTTAGTATTGAACGGAAAGAGAATGGAGCTAAATGGAAGAGGTGGAATGGAACATCTTCTTACCAACTACGAAGTTTACAAATACAGCAGACGCTGGGAATTGTACCGCTCAATCAATAGCGCGGGCGAAAGATTATTTGCGGGCGGGTTTATTGGGAATGAAAACTTTCCAGAAGAAGAGATCCGGACCGTAAGCGCATTAGATCCTTCCGGCAAAATGTTATTTTCCGCAAAAGTTTTGAAATCGGAAGTTTTAGAATCGGAGACAGAACCTTTTTCGGGATATCATCTACCGGTAAAGGAAAAGTTTTATTTGGACGAAAGCGGTTCTTGCAGCTTAACAATTTCCAGAAAACATACGATCGGACAGATCTATGTTCTTTCCAATATATCCGCAGTGCTTAGATTCTTTGTTCGTTTATTTTTTACGAAACCCTATCAGCTTTATTATATTACCGATTCCAAATTGGATTGCACCCAATTACCGGAAGGAAATCTCCCGAAAGATAAAAACTTCCGGGGGATTTTTTCCTATTATCTGATCAATCCTTAAGCTTCCGACTTTTTGTTTCGAAGCAATAGGTTTCCGTAATATATAGCGGTCAGAATGATCATGATCCAAGGGATCAGATTTCCGTATAGAATATAGAAACCCGGAGGCGAATCGA
The DNA here is from genome assembly GCF_000244755.1 of Leptospira licerasiae serovar Varillal str. VAR 010. Lineage (NCBI taxonomy): Bacteria > Pseudomonadati > Spirochaetota > Leptospiria > Leptospirales > Leptospiraceae > Leptospira > Leptospira licerasiae. The sequence continues at coordinate 289,168 of NZ_AHOO02000005.1, forward strand.
TCACTTGGATCTGCTGCCAACTGGTTTCCGCTTTCATTAGAGAAGTAGATTTGCCTTCTATAAAATTTCCCAAATGATCCACGTAACCTGAAATCCCGGAATTTGTCGAGCGGACCAACCATCTTCTCCATTCAATCGCTCTCAATCTTCCTAACTCGAAATGTTGATCACTTTCAGTAGTGGTCCCATACCATTTATCATTGGTAAGATTTGCGATAAATTGTGGATTGCCCGAGTCTTTGAACTTTCTTACGAATTCCGGAACGATTACTTCGTAACAGATCAAAGGAAGGAATAAACCTTCGTCCTTTAATTCCGTATGAGTTGGAGAATAATAATTTCTCACAAATTCGGCATCCAGTCCTTCTGTTTTTTCCCAAGTAACAGGAAGAACTGTTTGAGGATTTTCTTTCGGAAAAGCGGAATAATAATGCAGAAGATCGAAAGATTCTCCCGGATCAAATCTTCCGGTTTGTGGACTTAGATCGTACATAAATTCGAAAGGCATGGTCTCTCCGAACATTACCAAATATTGTTTTTGGTAAGCCTGTCTTCTGACACCATTCGGATCGTATACTACGTTATTATTGAAGTATCTGAGATATTCTCTTCCGGAACTTTTGATCTTATAAGCTGCATCTATTTCGTTAAAAAATACGGTCGCCTTGTATCTATTCGCAAAAGAAACCATTAAGGAATCGAACCTTGGCCAATAGATACGGTCTCCCATTTTGATCTTCAAAAGTTCTCTGTTCGCAGAGAAATAAGGAATTCCTGCTTCCGGCAAAACGATCAGGTCCGGATTTTTACCGGCTCTTTGTACGGCATTTTCCACCATCTTGTCCATTCTACCCATTAGATCTTCTATCACTTCTCTAGGAGATCTACCTCTCTCGTCACGAATACTCATAGGGGCATCCGGTTGGACTACGAGGACCTCTAGTGTCTTAGTTGGGGTTACATTCTTCCATTTCAAATACAATGTGGACCCGACAATCACGAAAAGAAGAAGTAACGCAAACGGTAAGGTCCAGAATTTTATAAAATGGGACCTTTTCTCTTTGGATCTTAAGATCTCAGGAAGATGTAATAAATTTGTTTCGAAAAGTGTATAAGAGATTACGAATACTAAGAAGGAAAGTCCGTAAACTCCTGTGATCTCAACGGTTTGAGCCAGTATGATGTTTCCCGCTGCGAGATTTCCCCAATACCAAGGAAACAATTGGTAGCCGATCATATCGGCCGCCATACCGCAAACCCCGGCTACCCAAACGCTGTGTTTGCCTGCTCTTCTGGAAAGAAAGGAATAAGAAACTAAGAAGATGGGGAACTTAGCTCCGAATAAAACTCCTGCCACAAGTAGAATGATAAATGCGACAAGCCAGGGGAAATTCCCGAAGACCATTGCCATATGATGGATCCAATGAAATGCGATCGCATAAAAAAATACCCCAAATAGGAAACCGTATCCTAACAATCTCCAGTATCTTCCGGAATATTTATGAGTGATCCAAAATAGACCGAAAGGAGCGATCCAAACTAAATGGCTGAGATAAAAAGGAGCGAAGGCTAAGAATGCAAATGCCCCCGTCCAGAGAAAACAGAAGAAGTCGAAAAACAGTGTTTTTTGAAACTCTCTAAAACGATGTAAAAAAGAATCCATGGATACCAACGTTGATCGGAAAAAAAACCTTTTGAGTCAATCTATTTAGGTCTTAGTGAAGTGCTTGCCGTAGGAGAAGGAGACATGAGTATACCAATAACACTGGTCGAATCATGAGCTCTCCATATTTTAAAATTGTCGGTAAAAATCCTCTTCATGGAACTGTAATGCCCCAAGGGAATAAAAACGAGGCCTTACCTATTTTAGGCGCTGTTTGTTTAGTCCCTGGCGAAGTGATTATCGAAAATATTCCTCAGATATCGGACGTTCTAATGCTCATGGACGTTCTACGCCATTTAGGAATGGAGGTAGAAGATAAGGGAGAAGGTACGTTTTTATTTCGTAATAATGGAGACCTTAAATCGGATCTTCCTGCGGAACTATGTTCCAAGATCAGAGGCGCAGTCACTCTTGCAGGTCCAATACTTGCCAAAACCGGAAGGGTGTTTTTACCAAGGCCGGGTGGAGACAAGATCGGACGCAGAAGAATGGACACTCATCTTCTCGCACTCCAAGCACTCGGAGCCCAGATCGAAGTATTTCCAGACGGTTACGAGATCAAAGGTGATCGACTTAGAGGTACGGACCTTCTCATGGACGAAGCTTCCGTTACTGCTACAGAAAACGCAGTCATGGCCGCAGTACTTTCCGAAGGTGTAACTGTCTTACGTCATGCAGCAAGCGAGCCTCATGTGCAAAGGCTTTGTAAATTTTTAGTTTCTGCCGGAGCAAAAATTTCAGGAATAGGTTCTAACATTCTCACGATCGAAGGTGTAAGTTCCTTAAAAACTCCCGACAAACCTCATAGGATCGGATCCGATTATCTAGAGATCGGGAGCTTTATCAGTTTGGCCGCAGTTACAGGCGGAGAAATTTTTATCGGAGATGTGGAACTGGAAGATATCCGGATGATCCGCATGGTATATTCACGCTTAGGGATAGAAGTTCGTCCTCAAGATGGGGGCATCTTAGTTCCTTCCGACCAAAAAATGGAGATCATTCCGGACTATCATGGAGCCACTCCTAAAATAGACGATTCTCCTTGGCCTGGATTTCCAGCCGATATGACCTCTGTTGCGTTAGTCACCGCGACTCAATGTAAAGGAACGGTCCTCATTCACGAAAAAATGTTCGAGTCTAGATTGTTCTTCGTAGATAATATTATTTCGATGGGTGCGCAAATTATTCTCTGCGATCCACATAGAGCGATTGTGATCGGGCCAAATCGTCTTTATGGACAAAAAGTAGCAAGTCCTGATATCAGAGCAGGAATGGCGATGATCATCGCTGCGCTTTGTGCGGAAGGTACAAGTTCTATCCACAATATCGTTCAGATAGACAGAGGATTCCAGGACATAGATACTAGACTTAGATCTCTAGGCGCTCACATTGAGAGGATTGGTGAAGAATGAACCGAAAAGACTTCTTCCGGAAGGGCTTAGCAAAAGCTTTTTCCGTAATGGAAGAAGGCGTTAATGAAATTTCGGAAACCTGGAATTCTGTAGTAGAGGAAGATAAAAAAGCAGAACCGGAAAAAACTTCGCCCAAAAAAAGCCAGATCAAGGTCCCAAAACCTAAGACTGTTAAAAGTAAATTTAAAGGTTTTAGAAATTTACAATTTCCTCCCGGAGCGGATATAACAGGAAAACGATTCCTTTCTAAATGTACCGCTTGCAGCGATTGTATCTATGCCTGTCCTTATTCTGTTCTATTCCCCGTTCCTGACGATAAGACCGGTAAATATTTCCCTCATATGGATGTGAATCTGAATGCATGTATGTTATGCAAAGATTATCCATGTATCTCTGCTTGCGAGACTGGTGCTCTTTTACCTTATAAAAAAAATGAATCTCCTAAATTCGGAAAGGCGAAAGGTTTTTTCCAACATTGTATCAATTCCAGAACGGGAGAAAAAACCTGCGAGACCTGTGCGATCACTTGCCCTATTCCGAATGTGGTCCAATTCAAAGGAAACAAACCCAGCTTTTCTAAAGATTGTGTCGGCTGCGGTTTATGTGTTTCCTCTTGTCCTACATTTCCTAAGGCAATCCAAGTACAATGAGTCTACTTTCCAAACTTGTGTGTTTGGGTTTTCTATTTTTATCATCTATTTCTTTAACTGCGGATCCAATTCCGAATAAGATCAGAATCGGGATCCTATCCAAATATTCCCCGGAAACAGTTCGGATCATTGCAAAGGGTTCCAGAATTCAATATTCGGGAAAGAATAGTTTAGAAAAATATAAAACGATTTTAGTTCGAGTGGAACAAGACCAAATAAGGATTATAGACGGAGCTAAAAACTCAAAGTCAGAACATATCTTATTTTCCGGCGGAGAATACGAACTGGAAGTCCCGAAAGACCAGAACCCTAAAAGATATTCCGGAGATCTGGAAATTAGTTCATCCAAAGGAATATTAAAATTCATACTTGCTGTTCCGTTAGAAGAATATGTACTGATCGGAATGATCTCCGAATTTGGCGATCTATTCTATCCAAAAGAAGAAAGAAATCGCCCACCGAACTGGAAGCAGGAATACGCAAACGTTTCTTCTGCAATGATCCGTTCTTACGCGCTTGCAAACTTAGGAAGGCATTCCAAAGAAGGCCACGATCTATGTGATCTAACGCATTGTCTTCAGTTTTCGGGAAAATTAAAAAAGGAGAATATAAACTTCTCTCCTTCTAAAAAAATACTTCTGGAAGATAAAAGCGGAAAAGTTTTAGAGACATTCTTTCATTCTACATGCGGAGGAAATCTATCTTCTCCTTCCGTTCTTTGGAAAAATTTTAAAAATCCGCAATATTTTAGATCCGGCTCTGATACAAGTAATGGAGAAATTCAATGTAAAAATTCTCCCCATATCTCTTGGGAAACTTTTATCTCGAAAGAAGAAATGGAATCGGCTTTAGAAACAAAACAGATAATCGAATTGGAACCTAAGTATTCCGAATCCAGAGTAACTTCCCTAGAATATAAAGATTATTCCGGAAGAAGGAATGTCCAAGCTTCCGAATTTTTATCTAAAATCGGTAAAAAGTTAGGCTGGAATAAAACTAAAAGTAACGACTTTAAGATTGAAACAAGCGCTCGAGGATTTTATATAAAAGGAAAAGGATTCGGACACGGGATCGGTCTTTGCCAATATGGAGCCAGAGAAATGGCGTTTAGAGGAGCGAAATCGGAAGAGATACTAAACTTTTACTTTCCAGGCGCAGGATTGAGGCGGATCCCTTGAGATCTATTTTTACCATATTCGCAATATATTTGTTTTTCATAATATTCTTCTTCGAAACTACGGGAGCGCAAACGACAAAAAGAAAAGTAGAAGGATTTGAATTTTACTTTTTATCCGACTGGAACAAGCAGAGAAATCCGGAGCGACTACTCGAAACTTTTGCGGAAAAATTCGTAACAGAAATCCGATCCGAATCGGAAAGATTGGAAAGAAGGATCCCTCAAGACGCTCAAGTTTTTGTTTCTGAAAACTCCGAAGTTTTCAGAAAATATTCCGGTCAGCCTGGGAGCACAGCGGCATTCTACTCTCCTGAAAGTAATAAATTCTTTTTTCAGAATCCCGAAAGCTTGGCTAAAAGAGGAATTTTAGAAACGGTGATCAAACATGAGATCTGCCACTTCTTAGCACCGGAACCAAAATCGGAAACTTCCTTTTGGATGCAGGAATCTTATTGTGAGTCCTTGCATCCTACAAATCTAAAACCTACTTCTGCAGATCTTAAGTTTCCTTGGAGTTGGGAGAAATTCGACGAAGAATGTACAAAGGAAATCCGCACAAAGAGCGGACCTAAAAAGAAGATCCTATACCAAAAACTTTCTCTCTGGGGTTCCTGGCTTTTAAAAACGAAGGGAGAAGCGAGATTTCGGGTCTTTTTGGAAAATCCGAGCCCTGAGATCGCAACTATATATTCACAATTTGTAAAATCGAGATATTGATTTTTTCCGTGATATGCCATGTTGGAGTTCCTACATGCGATTTCATTCTAAAGAATCAAGTCTTGACCGCGCGAAGTTGGAACTCCTACAGCCAAGAGTTAAAAAACCTTTAATTTCCCCCAGTCTTCTCCTTCTTTCCCTGAACCAAAAGAAATCACCAATCTTTCAAAAACTTTCAGTTTATCTAATATAGGCTGCACATCTCTATCGATCGTTTTGGAAGTATATTCAGAAGAACCTTCCGCGCCATATAAATAAAAACTTTTGAGGTCATCTAAAATCCCTGGAACACGAATTACCAAATGATGCGGATAATAAGCCAATTCTTTTGCAGGACCGGAGGAGAATAGATCTGCTTGATTAGGTCGGTTCCCATTTCCAGAAGAAACAGTTTCTTCCGCACTTTTTCTATCGGAAGCTAAGTATTTCCAATTCCCTACTTTCAAAGAAGCTGGAGTGTAAAAACCTCCTTTTCTCAAAGGATAAGATTCCAAATTCGTGTTTTGATAAGAAACCTTAATTGGATTTCCAACTTTGAAGATTGCCTTTAAAAGTTTATCATCCGGAACGGAAGCAGGCAATGAGATCCCGAATCTTGGATATACCATTCCGGACTTATATTCCAATCCGTTAAAGCTCAAAGCGATCCCTTTTTCGGAACCGAAGTATTGTTCATGGATCCCCGCATTTTTACCGAAAGAGTTTAGACCTTCTCCGAATTCTTCCCATTCTCCGCTGATTGATTCTAGTGATTTCCAAACTTCAGACGGTCTTAATTCTTCGGAATAAAATACTAAATTGGTTTCTCGAGGTATTACTTTCGAAAGTCCGGGACCGGAGCTAACCACTTGATTTTTATCTCCGCCTATCTTATAAACTTTCCCATCTAGATTTTTTCCTGCTTCCCAACCCAAAAGTAAAGCAGCCCCCGAATTCCCGAAGGATGGTTTAAGAAATGGAGCGATAAAAGAATCGGTTCCGGCATAAAGAAGGACTTTATTTTCTTTTTTAGAAGCTTCTTTTCTAAGAACATCAAAACCACTTTGATTTCCTAAAGAATCGTTGTTTGCAGAAGAAGCCAAATCTAAAGATTTTTCTAATAGATCTTCGGAATCAGTGAGAATGATAAAATCACCCAACACGATCGCTAAAATTTTTCCGGAACCGAATTCATATTTAAAAGCTTCTAAGTTTCCGAATTTTTCTGAACCCGCCGCAAATTGGTCCGCGAAATCATCCGCAGAATGGGTGGTCTCCGAACCTGTAGGGGTATAATATCCTTCTTCCGTTTGAGGGGGAGTTTGGGGTTTTTCTTCTTTAGGAGTCTCTTTAATTATGATCTTTTCTCCCTTAAATGCGGTGATCAAACTCACTCCCAACTTGGAACTTGCACTTGCCTTACCCACGAGTAAAAAATTTGACTTTGGAAAAGTAGCAGCAGCCACAGGCCCATCAAACAGTGCGGCAAGCCTGGATGGCCTTGTCATCACTCCAGCTTTCGCTTCTAATAGATAAAGAACAGAACTGATCTTCCTGAGTTCAGGCAAAGTAAGAATTTTTTGAAAAGTACCATCATCCGAAAGCTCTCTTCCTAAATTCGTTTTTTCAAGATCTTCTACAAACTCTTCGGGGCGATATACTTCTACAAGCACGCTTGCTTTTTTAGGAATGAGAAGAGCAGGATCTTTGATAGATGAGTCAATGGAATATCCTTTAAAAGAAAGATAAAACCCAATTGCCAAGAACAGGACGCCTGCACCTGTAGGAATTCCTACTTTAGGATCTTTTAATATATTTTCTCTGAATCCGGCCTTTAGACTTTCCAAAGATTCCCTATCGAAAAGAGATTTGATCTTAGGGATTATTCTTGATTTGAAAATTTGGATGCAAGTTCTCATATTATTTACCTGATTTTATTGCAGAATCTTTACTTTTAGAATCGATCTTATCCAGAAGTATCGCAGCCAATGATTTGGCCTGATTTCCTCCGGAACCATTGTCCACGAAAACGGTCAGCACATACGATTTTCTATCTTTACGAAATGATAATACTGTCCATCCATGAGTCTCATATTTATGCATAAATTTAGTTCCGGTCCCGGTTTTGCCGCCTAAGATCTCTAAGTTCCCTTTTCCGAGAATATATACGTTTTTTAAAGTTCCGGTTTTTGGAACCTCAGAGAGCACTGATGTAATCCATCTCAAATCTTTTCCAGAATAAGGATTTTCTTCCGATCGAACAGGCTCCTTGCCTGCTCCCCAATAGGGAGAAAGTCTTGGGCCTTCTTTCCATATAGATGAATATAACTGAGAAACTTTTAAAGGGCTTAGAAGAAGTCCACCTTCTCCGATAGAAGCAGCTACTTTTTTAAGTGAACTGGTAGAGGTAAAATTTGTATCAGAAGGTTCTAAATAAGAATCTAACCTAGACCGAGTCGATTTTCCTAAACTCCAATCTTCATACAATTTTGAATAAAACAGATCCGGGTCGTAAGAAGCATTGGTCAAAAAATATACATTGCAAGACTGAACTAAAGCGGATCTGAGATCCATTTCTCCGTGACCTTTCGCTATAGAACATCTTAAGTATTCTTTTCCATTTTCGTCCCGAGGCAAATGTAAGGTATTCAGATCTGATTTTGTAGGACTAAAATTTTCCTCAGGATAAAATCTACCTTTGCATGTGACTTTCTTTTCAGGAGAAAAGCCGAGTTTGTCTTTATATTTTAGTAAAGTTAAAGCAGAGAAAGTTTTTACCAAAGAACCTGGAGGTAATTTTTTAGAAATTGCGACCTCAGGTCTGTATATGTATTCCACTTTTCCGGAATCCATTTCCATCAATACTACGGAAGAAATAGAATTTTTAGATTCGAATCCCTTTATAGCTTCATCCAGATATGAATAAGAAAATTTAGGAGCCGCTTTAAGATCCACTACACAAAGAAGGACCACAGCAAATAAAATTCCTTTTTTATAATATATTTTAGAATTCATCCTGATCAATCCGGCTCTATCTCGAAATTCCCCAGATGATACACTTGCTGCGCTCTGGTCATCGTGAATTGGTATTGTTTTCTTTTTTCTCTAGGAGTTCCTTCGTATAAAACCACATATACCTTAGCTCTTGTTACCTGCGCATTAAAAGGAGCATAGTATTGAGCTTGGACTGCATAATTTCCAGGCAATGCCTTGGACATCGTAAAAGTCTGAGGGGCAAAAGTTGCATCATCATACACAAGATTTCCTCCGGACTTTGTAGAAGTATGAGCCCAGTAACACTTCTCTCCTGTAGGATCAATCACCCAAAGATCCGTGTAACTTGCAGTATCCCAGGTTAGTACCACCTTGATATCTCTAGGAGGAACCTTTGCAAAAAAGCTAACCTTATCATAAGCCTTACCTGCACGAACCTCGATTAAATTATCTCCAGGGGAAGCAACAGTGCTAAAAGAAAATTTTCCTGCATATAATGGAACCATCTGAGGGATCCCATTAATAACTACAGTGACTTTTTCGGGATTAACTCCGGCAACAGTTCCGGAGATTTTCTGTATTCTCTCCGTAGTAAAACCGCCATGAGGGGAGTCTATCGAAACGGTTTCCGCACCCAAATACATTATGAAAAGTGAATATATTAAAGCAAGAGAGGTAAGGAAACGTGTTCCGAACCTTCTGCTCGACCTTCCAGCGAAACTATTTGGATCGGAAAAAACCATTTAAGATTCCGGGTCTATCTCAAAATTTGCGATATGATAAACTTGCTGAGAACGGGTCATCACAAATTGGAATTGTTTTCTTCTTTCATTCGGTTTTCCTTCGTTCAAGACCACATACACATTCACTCTGGTAATCGGTTTATCGTAAGAACCGTAGTATTGCACCTGAATGGAATAATTCCCTGGCAGAGCCTTGGACATTGTAAATGTTTCCGGGCCATATCCGTCTACCACGTCCACATCTAGATTTCCTCCGGACTTGGTGGAACGATTTGCATAAAAACATTTTTCTCCGGTAGGATCTAAAACCCAAAGGTCCACATCTGTCGCTGTGTCCCAAGTCAGAACCACTTTGATATCTCGAGGTGGAACAGCGGCGAAGAAAGAGACTCTATCACTCGCGTTTCCCGCTTTCACTTCTATTAGATTTGTTCCAGGGGCAACCACAGTGCTTAAGGAAAATTTTCCGCCTTGTAGACGGATCATCTGAGGAATTCCATTAATAACGATAGTCGCCTTTTCCAGGTTTCCACTGACGGAACCGGAAACAGTTTGGATCCTCTCCGTGGTAAAACCACCATGAGGAGAATCTATAGTCACTGTCTGTGCAAATACAGCAGATCCAAAAAGAAATAAAACAACCAGAAGTGAATTATTGACCAACGTTGATTTCATCGTCTGAACTCGCTCCTGTTACTTCTGAATAATACATTAAGGAAGCTCTAGCAGGGATTACCTTATACTTCCCTCCCACTTCCGCTCTGATAAAATATCGGACCTTGAATTCTTTTGTAGGACCTCCTACAAAAAAGACAGCTTTATCGTCATAGACCTGGCGACTTAAATATTCCATCTTTAGATCTCCTGCATAATACTCAGCATCCTTCTGTAAAAAAGAGAAACCTGGTAGCAGAGAATCTTCTATCTGATAATAAGAATCCACATCCCCTTCTTTCTGGACCGAAACTTCTACCATTACCAGGTCTCCCGGTTGGAAAGTTTTGGATTCTACAGGAGTGATATCATTCGAATCTACTTTTAACTTATAGTAAGTTCGTTTTACTTTGATACCATTGGAGTAAGCTTGTATCTTTTTGCTTCTATCCGTGTAGTACAAGGAAGCGGTTGCGTAAAGCACAGGCCCGTCCTTCTTCAAAACTTCTACCTTATTCGGACCGGAACGGATCAACTCGGATGGAATCGGGATCTTATACAATTCTCCCTGCTCGGACTTGGGAGGAAGAATTACCGTTTTTAAACTGGTTCCGTTCAGCACGATCTCTACATTTGCAGGAGTTTCAGATTCACGAATAGAAGATAAAAACTCCGATAAGGCCAAGACGGCCGCTGACGTATCTCTTGAATTATTCCAAGCTAGTTCGATACGATTAGATAAAAGAGAAGAAGCAAGATTTGAAAGAACTACCTTATCTTCTCCTAATCTAACTCCCGCACTTAATAGTGCGGAGATTGTTTCGATCCTATCTTCTTCCCAGCGAGGATTTTTACCGTAAGAAGTAAGTTTGAAGAATGGCTTTTTGCCAAATCCGCTGGTCTCTATACCTTTTTTAAACCAGGTAGAAGCTTCTGCCTTCTTACCTTTATTTGCTAATGTTAATGAAAGAAGTGCCTGTCCATATTGATTCAGCTTGGCAGAAGATTTTACCAAACCGTCCACTATGGAATCTTCCACATTTCCACCTTCGCTTAAGGAGAATATGATATACGCTTTTACATTCGGAGAAAGATCTCCTTTACCCAGAACATCATACAAATAGGCCCTGGCTCGGTTTAATACTGGAGCAGAAACTTTGGCGCCATTTTTCTGACTAACTGCCAATCCTCTATAAACATAAGCGGACATGAGAACGTCACTTTCCACTCCTCCTTCGAACCAGCCGAACCCACCATCGGTTCGCTGGAGTTCCGCCACTCTTTTCAACCCTACATCTATCATCTTAGGAAGTTCTTTCCTAAGTCTTTCATTGATGAAGCCAGCCTTCTGAGCGGATAAAAGAGGATAGAATCTGCTCATAGTTTGTTCCACGCAGCCATACGGATAATCCGCAAGATAATCCAAAGATTGTCTTAATGCAGGCAAGGAAGCAGGACTGAGTCGAACTTCCAAACGAGGATCTCCTAATTCTTTAGGCGCCTCTAAGCTTAGAACTCCTGAATGTTCTCCTTCTTCCATTCCTAAACTATCTGAAATAGTTTTAGGTAATCCCCAAGTCTTGAGAGGAATTTCGGATTTAAGTAAATCCTGATAACCTGCACCGGCAGCAAGAATGCTGATCTTAGCGGATTTTACTTTTGGATCTACAACAGTCTGCACATCGAAATGCAGGGATTGATTTTGACCAGGCTCCAAATTGATCGTAGTTTCCGAGTTACCTATAATTTTTGCGCCTTCCGCCTTTACAGTTACCTTGATAGGAAGTTTACTCGGAGATTGATTAGAGATCGTAGCGGATACTTTTTGAGTTTCTCCCTTGATAATGAACCTAGGAATTCCACCTAAGATCATCAGATCTTTTTTAGTAACAAAACTGGTTTGGCCTTTTCCTACTTTTGTATCAGGAGTGATAGCGATCGCAGTCACTCTCCAAGAAGTCAAATTATCAGGAAGATTAAAACTAACTGTTGCTGTTCCATCAGGCCCGGTTTTTACTTTTGCATTCCAATAACTTGTATCTTTAAAGCGGTCCCGAGCCTGGTCCTCGTTTTTCATTGCAGAATAAACAGAGTCACCCTTTTTACCCAAAGCGAGTTTTAATCTTTTGTTTTCCGAATATCCGAAAAACTTATACGCAGATGCCAAAGTGGTCTGCACGTTATTTCTTCTTGGATGATAGAAAAATGTGCCTATATTCGGGGTCTTCTCTTCTTTGATCTGATAAATAGCCTCATCCACAATCGCGAGAGAAACTTCTGCAGAAACTCCGCCGCCGCCTAAGCCAGTGGTTTTCAATTTGATCTCCGCCTTATCGCCAGGACGATACACCTTGCGTCCCGATTCCAAAGCCACTTTCAGGAACTTCTGCTCGGGCGGAGCCACCACTCTTACTTGACTTTTATAAACATCATTTCCGGAAAACTGAACAGCGGATAACGTAAAGTTTGGACTCATCTCCGCAGTGATCGGAACTGCATATTTCAAAGCGTTCCCTTTCATCTTTACAACTTCTTTTTTAAAGATACGGTTTCCCTCTAAGGTCAAGATCATATGTCCGTTAGAAACAGGACTCAAGACCAGAATTTCCGCAGTATCTCCTACGGAATAAATATCCTTACCGGGCTTGAGAGTAATATCTTTGAAAGGGATCTCAATCGAATCGGAAACGGAGGAAGCCCAGAAGAATGTTTCCGATTTTGTAAGATTCCCGCTCGGATCTTTCGTCTCCGCGACCAGAACAAATTGTCCTCTCTTGGGAATTGTAAAAGAAGCAGTACCTACACCCGAAGCTGAAGTCATTACAGACAAAGAAGAAATTTTGGAACGATTTGCTTCTCTTACAAATTGAATATCTCGATTGTAAAGAATAAGATCCACATTCCGATTTCCCACCATCTTCTGGCGCTCTACTTCGCTCAAAGTTTTATCGTAAGCGATCAAACTTACGGTTAACTTTGCTTCTTTTCCTGGCTCATAAACTGAGTTGTCCTTTGAGATCCTAACAAAGAATGCGCTTCGATTCACGGAAAAGGAAGCGGATCCATCCAAAGTCATATCCTCCGATTGAACGGAAGCAATGATCGTATAAACAGAATCCGCATCCGATTTATCCGGTTTAAAGCTGATAGAATATTGCCCTTTAGAGTCTAACTTTCCTTTTCCATCTAAAACCAATTCTTGTTTATCGTTTTGTCCGGATTGCTCTAAGTAATCGGAAGAAGCATCAAAATTGATCGTCCCAACAGGAGAATAATCGAATTTAGGTCTGCGAAATACTCTATAAGCAACTCCTTGTCCGGCGACCGGTTGGCCATAGTAATATCTGGCCTTTACAAGAGCGTTTACTTCTTCCTTCTGCAAATAATTTGATTTGGGGACAGATACGGAAACAAGGAAGGTAGGTTTTTTATAAGCCTCCACAGCAAATTCGGTCTGGAAGGTTTTATCACGAAAATTTAATATTAGAGAATAATTTCCGAGAGTCGTACTCTCGGATTCAGGAACCACGAATTCTCCCGAAAAAGTCCCGTTATCGCCTGAGATATTGATCGGAATACTCGGGATAGAAGTTTCTCCTTGCTCGCTTGCAACTGCGACCACACCTGCTCCGGAAATCGTCCTATAATCGTCTTGCGAGAAGTTTCGGACAATTCCCTTAAAATAAACGGTATCTCCTGGTCTATATACGGGACGATCCGTATACATATAAGCTCTAGGCCCACCTTCTCCATAAAAGGAACTAGAATAAAATTCAGGATCGGAAACCGAATATTCTCCATTCTTATGAGCAAGGACCAATCCCTTTACAGGACTTCTTCCTTTATAAAAGTAAGTTCCATCGGAACTTGTTTTTCCTGTTTGGAATGCTTGGCCATTCTCCAAATTAAAAAGAGTGAGATCCACATCTGAAACCGGCTCACCGCTGTCTTTGCGGCCCACATAAACGAAAGTTTCCGCATCAGATTGTTTTACTAAAAAGTTTAGACCCGATTTGATCAGAATGGTATAAGCCAACTGAGATCCTGAAACACCTTCCACCAAATAAACGCCATTGTCTCTGATCGGAACTGGGATCCTACGATAAGCCCAGAAAGAAGTGACCGTCGGAACGGAGAATGTAGCGACCAACTCCTGGTCTTTTAAAATAGCAGGGATTGCGAGAGTTTTTTCTTCATTAGGTTTTTCGTAATCAATTCCTAATGTTTTTTTCAGTTCGGATCTTGTCTTGGAATTGAATTCTTTTCTGGCAACTTTGCGGAAATCGTTCCTGAATTTATCGACGGTCCTTGTAAAAAGCGCGACTGGATTTCCGAATGCGCCATCATTATTCTCTTGGACCAATCTCTCTTTTACTTTTTTGGTCAAGAATGCTTGCGGATCTGCAATCTTATATACTCTGAATTCGTAATTTACGGTCCCGTTCCCTTCCAGATTTACATAAGCGTTCTCTCCCGAACCGAAACTTCTGTCCGTTCCCAAATAGAATGCCGCTGAACCGAACAAATTCGGTTTTACATAAAATAATCCTAATGCAGAGATCAAAATTGCGAGAAAAGAGAATATTATCTTTTTACGATCCGATACACGAGTTCTCATTCTGAAATTCCTATTCTAAAATCCGAAATCTATAAACCCCTAGAAAATTTCGGTTATTCTTTTCCGGGGAAAACAACACACTTCTTTCCAATTCTTTTGCTCGGATCAATTTGATACCTCGATCCGAACCCGTATGATATAAAAGCTGGGGATTCATACTTTCTCCCTCTAACAAGATCATAGAATGGAAATTTGTTCCGACCCCACGATCCGATCTAAAAAAGAGAATATCTCCCGCCTGTCCGGACTCCAACTCCTTGGAAACAAAGTAAGTATGGAACTTTTCCAAACTTTCCGCGTCTGCAAATTCTCCGAATTTGCCCTCTCCGGTCCGAAATAAATTTTTACCAATATAGGGTATATCCGGGTAATTAAATTCCCGGACATCAGGTAAATTTTTATCCAGCAAGATCCCGGTTCGAGTTTGCCAGTCCTGAGTATGAGCCTTTAGAGACTCCTTATATGCGAAACGGATCAATCCGCTGCAATCCCTTTCCTTCAGGTTCCAGGAGGAATTCTCCTTTAAATATTGTGACAAGGAAATCCTTACAAACCAGTCCCGAAATGCTTTGCGATCCGATTCCGTTCTAAGCTCCGCAGAATCGGGAAATCCATCTTGGTCAAAATCACCTTCTCGACTGAACAGGGAAACCTGAACAGTTTTGCCCCTTTCGGTTCGGATCGTAATATTTGCGGGAATCTTTCCGGCTTGGACACGTAAGATATCTTCTCTTTCGTTTTTTTCGCGAGAGAGAAGTTTAAGTGAGTTAGGATCTAGTTCCCAAATAAAATGATCTTTTGCACCTAAGATCGGATTTGAAATTTTTAAAACGGCAACCGATTTACCGTCAGCAGGCATCCTTAATTCGGTCGGATCCAAAACGGATTCAAAATAAGAACTACATTGAAACAAAAGGAATATTAGAAGATAAAAAATCCGAAATTTCAAAGTGAAAACCGGGTGTAAAAACTCAATAGCCCAATGCTTTTCTGATCTTTTCCGGAATATCCTCGAACTTAGGATACTTATGCTTTTTGCCATCCGGAAAAATAACGTAATAAGTTCCGTTCAGAACTTCCATATAATAATTTCCCTTTTTCTTTTGCCCTACGGAAGACTTATCCATTTCCTTGACCATTGCTTGGTATCTCGGGGGAAGAGCTTGCCAAGAACCGTAAACTTGGATCTCTCCGGCATGATTCACAGTATACATTCCATTCTCATGCATGATCTTGATCCCGTTATAATCGAAAACTTCTAGAACATTTACTTTAGGCTCTTTCTTCTTTGGTTTTTCGTTCGGATCAAAACTCATAGGTTCTTCCGAAGGAATATTATAATGAACTACTGATTTGGAATCGTGTCTTCTGTTTCGAGTAAGAAGTATATAGAGATAGGAAAGGCCTGACAAAGCAAGCGCAGCAAAAATCAGATAATCAAAATGTCTGGCTATCCATCCCATTACTTCAATCTATACTCGATCGCTTTGCATGCAAACGGAACAGGATCTCCTGCCTGGATCCAAAAACTACATTTTTCGAAAGCGACTGAGGCAACACAGTTGTCCACGTCCTTTTTCCTTTGTCTTCCCGGAACCAAAGAGGTGATCTGTCTGCTGGATCCGCATTCTGCGTCTTTCGCGGCATAAGCAACCATGATCTTAGTACCTGCTTCTCCGAATGTATAAAAATCATCGTCCGCGCTGGAACAATTCAACAAGCCGAATAGTAAGATCGTAATAAGAATCAGACTTTTACGTGCGGTTGCAAAATTCAGGTTCTTAAATTTCATGCTCCGGCTTCTTAGGTAATAATCGTATTTTTTCATCCAAAGGAAGATCTACTTCTCCTAAAACGGTGTTGTATCTTACTGTCCCTTTCATTCTCAAATTCGGATCTTTTCCAGCGACTAGGTTTGTGACTACTAAAATTCCAAGTAATAGTTTATCCTGGTTCTCCCTCTTTTCAAAGCTTGTTTCTATCCTGAGTGGAACGATAGTTTTGGAAAAAGCGGGGACTTCTGTTTCTTCTTCCGAAATTACCCTGGCTAATTCGGCTTCTTTGCCGTCAGCGCCTACGGTAATAACGCCAAGATCGAACTTATAAATTTTAACGGAAGAATCGTTCGGGTTCTCGATCTCCAACTTAGAAGTCATTACTATCTTGGGGGAAGGTGGAAAAGGCAGAAGTTCCACCTTCTCCGTTTTAGTTTCCAAGATCCTGAATTTACAAGCCTGTAGTTTTTTGACGTTCTCCCTAAGATCCAAGCAGGAATGGAAAACCAAACTAGCTCCTAAAAGGAAGACCAATGGCCGGAACATTTTCCACTTATTGGATGGAATCCCCATCAAAGCTCCCAACCGTTGGAAATTAGAACCTTTCCTCTCGTCATATTATTTGTATATTCTTGGATCGCTTTATCCGCTTCCTTGAGCGGAAACTTAGCCGCGATCTCTGTTTGAAATTCTTTCTTTCCCAAAAGGGAACGTATCTCTGAAGTAATCTTCCAAATTTTAAGAGGATTTTGTTTAGGCATCCAAGAGGAAAGCCAGTAACCTTCTATCTTCTTGTCCTGAAAAATGCCAAGCCCTGCATGAAAGGAAATAGGTTCTTCAGAAAGCGCACCGTAGACCACACATTTACTGCCGTAAGGCATTGCGGCCAATGCTCTTCCAGGAAGCTCTCCTGCAACTGCATCCAACAAAATGGTAGCATTCAGTTTATTAGAAAGAACTCTAAGTTCTCTATCAAAATTCGGAGAGCTGGAATCCAATACATGTTCAGCGCCCATAGATTTAAGAAGATCTACTTGTTCTTTTCTTCTCACCACTTGAATTCCTTGAATTCCTTTTTTATTGGCGAGCCTTAATAACATTCTTCCCAAAGCAGAAGCTGCAGCGGTTTGAATATAAGCCTTATGTTTTTCTCGGATCACTTGGTCCAGGAGCGCCCAAGCAGTGATCGGGTTAACGAATAAACAAGCGCCTTGTTCCAGGCTTACATCTTTTCCTAAAGTAAAACAAGAGTATGCATCTGTGATCATGTATTCCGCATAAGGTCCGTCACCTTTATTTGGAGCGACACATGCAACCGATTTACCTACTAGAGAATTCGCTCTCCAACCACCGCCGCTTGCTATCACCACACCGCTTCCTTCGAAACCGGGAACCACAGGAAGTTTTTTCTTAATTCCGTACAAACCTCTCATGAACATGAGATCGGATGGATTTATAGAACCGGAATGAACTTTCAGCAAAACTTCTCCCTTCTTTAAAGGTTTAAGTTCTTTTTCTACGATCTTAGCTCTTCCAGGTTCGTTACTATATTCTTTCAATTCGTATGCAAGATACGATTTCGGTATTTCGAATTTTTTTGTCATTTGATTACCCTCTCACTCTTCGTCCTTTAACATCAGATGCTCTATCGCTTCCGGTTTATTTTCTAGTATATGATTTTGTATAAATGCTTCGGCGTCTTCTTGGGTTTTGATGGAGAACCAATGGCCTTTTGGATAAGAAACCTGCACAGGACCCAACTCACAACGATCCAAACATCCTGATTTTTGGATACGGATCTTACCTTTTAATCCGAGTTCTTGTATTCTCTTTTTCATATAAGCGAGCAATTGAGGGGATCCCTTTGGACCACAAGAAGGTCTTTCTCCTTCCGCTCTGACATTCTCACAGACAAAAACATGCTTATCAAAATACATTAGGGCCTTGCCTTTCCTCCTATTTTCCTATATAGCCAAAAGCTTTGAACCCATTTTTTCGGAGATTAGTTTGAAGCTCTAACGGTTGCCAGAACCGAAAAAAGATTTTTTTATGGTCAAGAGGCTTGATTCCCGAGTATTTACTCGTATTTGGAGAATAGGATGAAACGATCCGTAATACTAATTTTATTATACTCATTATTACTTTCTCTTTCCTTTTGCAAAAAGGAAGAGAAGCCTGTATTAGAGACTGAAAAACCTCTTTTCGAAAAAGTTTTGTCGGAAAACGATAAGGTTGTTCAATTTCTCTTAACAACGGAGAGCGTTTCTCCGGATGTAAGCGGATTAATTTCCTCCTTAAATTCTTTAGGAGAAGCAAAAGGTGGCTTGGAATCTTCTGCGCTAGAAATGAAAAATGCACTGGAAGGGGCAAAATCTCCTGATGTGAGAATATCCTTTGAGGCCTACTCCAAGTTTAGCGAAATTTTAGCGAGCACTATGAAGGTCCATGGACTACAGTCCGGAAGAAACCGTTTCTATTGTCCGATGGTCAAAAAGACATGGGTGTTTTCGGGTATGAAAATCCTAAATCCATATGCTCCGGATATGCGTGATTGCGGTGATCTTATTCCCTGAAAACAAAAGACAAAAAGAAAGAACCTGTCTAGCGGGAGTCTCCGAGTCCAAACCCTGTCCCGGAAATTGTAGGGATTTTTATAGGGAATCGAATTGGAATGATTCCGGTGAACAGGCTTGTTTTGCCTTCGAAAAATTGGAAAAATTTTTAGAAGGAGTCAGCTCATTTTCCGTCGGTGCAACTGCATTCCAACAGGCCCCTGCAGATATTTTAGAAAACTTTTCCACAAGGTCCGAAATTGGTTTCGATCTAGTCAGATATTTTCTTTCTATCTCTTCTCCAGACCAAGTCATGTCCACAATCCTGGAGATGGACGACTCATTACTTTATAGGATCGTAAAAGAAGATTTTAAAATATTCCAAAAACTCAGAAAGGAAAAAAAAGTCTTCGGAACTGAAACTAACTTTTTAGATTCGAAAGCCGCACAGTTCTGGAATGGACTCCCTCCGGAAAGGATCTCTAAGTTTATATTATTCTGTCTCAGGACCAAAAAGGATAATATATTCGCAGCCAGATTTTTAGGACTTATGCCGATCGAAACTCTACTTATGTTAGGAGAAACCTTACGGCTCAGTAGAGAAGAAGAAGTGGAACTTTATAAAGGACTAGAAGAATCCTTATACGAATTCCCGATCCGATTTCCGGCAATCTATCCTCATTTGCTGGAATTATTCTCAGAAGATCCAGAGATCAATATTATACTCTCCACTATGGAAGGGCTCGTAGAAAGGAAAGAATCACTATTAAGAGCAAGAGAAGAAGTGCTCAAAATCATAGAAGAATCCGACAAAAAGAACTCTCACCAAGAAGTATTAAATTATCTGAATACTTTGGACAAAGACGCGGCCTTGGAAATTTTAGGGATGTTGGAAGAGCAGAACCATATAGGATTTTCTGAAAAAAGCCTATTGTCCGCTTATATCAAAGGAGAAGAATCCGACTTCATCACCTTCGGAAGAAGGCAACAAGTTTTTAGAGTAAAATAAAGGTCTTAAGATTCCGATCAAACAAAAACTTTCAGACCCTTTCTTCTACCTCGTATTCCTTAAATAAACTCTTTTGGTTCCCCATATCACTCTGGAATTCAACAGGATAATCCGAGGTAAAACAAGCATTGCAGAAACCTCCGCCTCTATGCTCGCTCACCGCTTTGTGCATAGAATCCACCGAGAGATACGCAATGGAATCGACCCTTAAATACTTACGGATCTCTTCGATGGTATGAGTTGCGGCGATCAATTCTTTATGCGTAGGAATGTCTATTCCGTAATAGCAAGGAGAAACAGTAGGAGGCGCGGAAACTCTTAGGTGGATCTCGGTAGCGCCTGCGTTTCGGATCATCTTAATGATCTTACGACTGGTCGTCCCTCTCATGATGGAATCGTCCACGATCACAACACGTTTCCCATCTACTACGTTCTTGACTACGTTGTATTTGATTTTAGCGCCGAAATCTCGGATCTTTTGGTCAGGCTCGATAAAAGTCCTGCCCACATAATGAGAACGGATCAATCCGGATTGAAAAGGAATCCCCGATGCTTCCGAATATCCAAGAGCCGCAATATTTGCAGAGTCCGGAACGGGGATCACAACATCCGCCTCTACAGGAAGTTCCTTAGCAAGTTGGTTTCCGAGCGCCTTACGGACTTTGTAAACCGACTCGCCAAAAATATTGGAATCAGGTCTTGCGAAATAAATATATTCGAAAATACAAAGCGCAGGTTTTGCCGGAGGGAAAGGATAGAAGGAGCGGGTTCCAGTTCTATCCACAACGATCATCTCACCAGGTTCCACATCCCTTTCGTAAGTGGTATCGGTGATATCAAATGCACAGGTCTCGGACGCGAACACAATGGACCCATCGTCCCTTCTTCCCATGACCAAAGGACGGAAACCGTTAGGATCTCTGACGGCAATCAGTTGGTTTTTAGTAAGAACTACAAGAGAATATGCCCCTCTCACTTTTTTCAGCGCGGAAGAAAGTGCGGAAAGCAGATCCGTTTCTCCGGAGCGCGCCATTAGATGGACAATCACTTCTGAGTCGATTGTAGTTTGGAAAATGGAACCTTCTTTTTCCAATTGGGAACGAACCTCCCAGGAATTTACGAGGTTTCCGTTGTGAGCCAGAGCGATCGGCCCTAAATGGGACTCGACTCTGAGAGGTTGAGCGTTCCTTAAAAAGCTCGCCCCGGTTGTAGAATAACGATTATGCCCGATGGCAGCAGTTCCGGTGAGCTCCCGGATCTTACCTTCGGTAAAAATATTGGCTACGAGTCCCATTCCGGCGTAGCGGTAGAGATGTTCTCCGTCGGAGGAAACGATCCCGCTCGATTCTTGGCCTCTATGCTGCATAGAATACAAGCCGAGGTAAGTGAAATTGGCCGCTTCTGGAGAATTAAAAATTCCGAAGATGGCACATTCTTCTTTTGGTTTGTCATCTCGGACTAGGGTCCGTAGACTGGACGTATTGGGAATCGAACTCATGGTCCCCCTTCCGACGCTAGTCTCCCAGGTCGCCTTTTAGATGCAAATACAATCCGATTATATTGTCGTAGACAACGTCCGAAGCCTACAGTTGGCATTGATTACTCTCTCTCAATCCGATTGCCTCTCTATTGATACGGAATCCAGCGGTTATTACACCTACTATTCCAAAGTTTGTCTCATCCAAATATCCTCTAAGGGTAAAAATTATATCTTTGACCCTATTCGTTTGGACGATCTTAACGGATTAGGACCTCTATTCGAGAATCCTAACATTTTAAAAATATTTCATTCCGCTTCGGACGATATTAAAGCTCTGAAAAGAGACTTCGGTTTCAAGTTTATAAACATCGCAGACACGATGTTCAGCTCTCGTTTATTAGACTTAGAACAGAACTCTTTGTTGTATCTTGTGGAACATTACCACAAGGTCAAACTTTCGAAGAAGGAGCAAAAATCCAACTGGGAAAAGCGCCCTCTGGAAAAAAGTCAGCTCCAATACGCTGCCTTGGACACAGTTTATCTGGAATCCATTTGGACTAAAATGGGCGAGGAACTCGGAAAACGTAAATTGTTAGACGAAGCGGTTTCCGAATTCGCAAAAATCGCAGAAGAAGAGCCGGAACCTTTCGAAGGATTTTCCATCAATTTGGAAAAATTCCCCAATGTTCTAGAATTAGGTTCCGACGAAAGAAGGGCTCTTCATGATACTCTAGGCTTCCGAGACGAAAAGGCAAAAAAGTTGAACAAAGCCCCTTTCAGGGTTTGGAACAACGACAAGGTTTTGGAGTTAGTCAAGTCTCGCGGTGAATTGAATAAACTCATAGATATCTTGGGCAAAAAAGACGCCGAAAATTTATACCAGGTTTATAAAAATCCAAGCGGCCCTCCAATCCAGAAAAACGATCTATTCAAAAGATCCATCGAGGATCTATCCGGAGAAGAAGCGGACAGATTCAAAAGATTAAGGCAGTGGAGAGAAACAGTCATGTCCATTCGCCGGATGGGTCACAATTTGATGCCGTCTAATAAGAATATCGCGGAAATTGCAAAAAGAAATCCGAAGACCATCGAAGAGTTAAAAGAGCTAGGTATCTTTTCCAACTGGAAGGTGGAAAATTACGGACCTTCTATTCTGGCAGCAATCCAATCCAAACCGTACGAGACTACCTTGTCAGGTTTGATCCCGATCAAAAAGAAATTTGATTAGATTAGAATTAGATAAACTAAAAAAGGAACTTCCATTTCTACCGGAAGGAGAACCGAATTTGCCGGAGGATGTCGCCCATTCTTCCGTTGTCATGCCTGTATTCCAGAAAAATGGACAAGACGGTTTCCTACTTCAAAAAAGAAATCCGAACCTAATCTCTCATCCTGGACAAATTTCTTTTCCAGGCGGAGTAAAAGATCCGGAAGATAAGAACCTTTTAGTCACAGCTCTCAGAGAATGGGAAGAAGAAATGGGAGCTCCTAATAACGAATTATCCGTGATCGGAAATTATCGAGGGCAGCTCACTCATACCGGATTTCATATCACTCCCTTCTTAGCTCAATATTCCGGAGATTTTAAATTCGAATTCAATCCGGAAGAGGTGGAAAAAATTATTATTCTGGAGCTAGACAGACTTTGGGAGTCTCCCTTTTACAGCATTACTGGAAGAAGGAAACCGGACTCACCTTTGTTAGAAGTATTTTATTTCGATATAGAAGAAGGACTTTTATGGGGAGCCACTGCAAGGATCATAGTGGACTTCTTAAGAGAACATGCTGGCTTTGATCGTTCTCCCATCCTAAGAACCCCTAACCTAAGTTCTGCGCCTTTCTTGGACGTGAAAAAACCGGAATAGTTTCCGCATAAAACGAAAGATCCAAGGTTTTCCATTTTTCTTTCTTTCTATTTTTTTATCTCACCACCCAATTTTTCTTCTAACCATTACGTCTCTAAAAAATGTAGTCCTACGAGGTTTTCCACTTTAGGGATTCCAAAAGTGGACCGAAATTATATACGACATAATTTAAAACCCTTTTCCGGGAGTTTTAAAGTTCGTATTCGAACTTCAAAAGGCATTTTACATAGGAGCATTCCAATGAGCAAAATTAAGGATCTATTTAATTCAGACATCCGCACTAGTTATCTAAAAGAAAGCTGGAAAGAAGAAGACTGGTATGAGTCTCTCGCCGGCAGACCTGGCATAGAACAGAAAATCCCGTACTTTAAAAAAGAAACTTCTCACGTCCAGGTGGCGGTTCTTAGCAGATGACTCCAGAAGAAAAGGAAGCCCTCTTTCGTAGTCTAGAAGAGATCAAGTTCGCTATCCAAGCAAGTCAGCCTGGTGGAGAATATAAAGCGATCCTGTATAGCATTCCGATTGTAGGGATCATCTTCGGATGGTTATTATTATTCTTCTTATTCTTTTGGTGGTATCGTCAAAGAATGGCGATCATCAAAGCAGGCCTCTATCAAAAAGAAAAATTCGATCTGCGTCTTTATTCCTTCTTCTTAGGACTCATACTTACCTTCGTAGGTATAGCTCTTTCCGCTACATTCATTCTAGTATTGGGGAAATCTTTAGCAATGCTCGGCGGATTAATTCCTCTCGGGACCGGCTTAGGCCTTCTCTGTTATTATAAATGGTCGCCTAGAAAGTGAGTCGGTCCTTCCCGTCCGATCCTTCTCTAAGATAGGTTTAGTATTACACCCATGAAACCGGAAGAACCCATCCTATGTGATCCGGAGGATTGGGCTAATATTCAAAAAGTCCTATCCGGAGATTTTGAATCATTCGAACAGCTCGTATTAAAATACGAGGCGATGGTTTATTCTCAGGCCAAAAAAGCGTTCCGTAATGAAACGGAAGCCGAGGACTTTACCCAGGATGTATTTCTAAAAGCATTCGAAGGATTGTCCACATTCAGAGGAAGATCCAAATTCTCGACTTGGGTCTTCTCAATTGCAAGAAATGAGATCATCCGCAGATACCGAAAGGAACACCCTGAAGTGGATGCTCCTATTGATACCTTATCTAACGAGAAGTTAGGAGATAAGTTCTCCTCTCAAGAATCCGAAGTATTGGAAAAAGAAACCACCGAAAAGATAAGATCGCTGGTGGATAAATTACCCGAACTATATAGAAAACCTATATCGTTACACTACTTCGAGAATATGTCCTATAAAGATATCTCCGAAAATTTAAACTTGAAAATGAACACATTAAAGAGTTATATTTTTCGAGGGAAAGAAATCCTACGCGATTGGCTGAAAAAAGACGATGAGCACGGAAAAAGATAAACTTCCCGACGAGTTGCGGGAGCAACTGGATTTTTTTGTAAAACCTCCGGAAGGCAGGGTGAACGACGACGTACCGCCTATGCTTAAGAAAAAAGTAATGCTTCATTTAATCCATCTGAGGCATATCCGGTTGATCTTGATCACAATTCTGATCTTGGCCTTTTCTCCTCTTAGCGTTCTACTTTTTATGGATTGGAATTTTCTCTTCCAAACTGGGATTTTACACGGAATTTTAGCGACTAGCGGCTTTTTGTTCCTGCTTTTTACGGTCCTGATAGGGATTTATCTTGTGCAAAATAAGAGTCCTTATACCAAGGAATGGAAAAACAAGTTAGGATTCGACGAATGAAATATTTCAGTTTTGGGATCGCCTTTTCTTTATTGCTTACCTTCGGAAACCAGATCTCCGCACAAGAAAAACAATCCGCGACCAAATTAACTGCAAAAGAATTCTTAGAAATGAAGTTAGACTCCGTCTTCCCTCTTATCCAAAACATGAGCAAACAGGAAGCGGATGTTCTAATCACCCAGATCAGAGAAGAAGCCAGAAAGTCCTGGGCCCAGTCGGATAATTATTTTTTCTTAGTCGAACACCTAACCACTATCAAAGCGATCGAAGAAGAACAGAACAGATTAAAAGGTCTTCTTTGGGTCTATGTTTTAGGCCTGGCACTATTTTCCGGATTTGTTCTTTATGTCCTCTTCCGTCAAAGAAAGCTAATCAACGAATTAAACGAAATTATTAAGGACCGGGACTAAACAAGAATCCTGTCTAATATATAACGCAAAAAGGAAGAGATTCCTTTTTGTTTACTGGTTGTCACAAGAACAAGCTCCGAATATTCTTTTTCCGGCGATTGTAATGTTTGTGTAAACCTTTTGTAACGATTTTCTGACAATCTGAAGGGATGGAACCTATCCAAATCCAAGGATCCTCCTCCCCGACGACTAACGACAAAAATCCTCCGAGGCGTAGGAGAAAGAGCTTCAGCGAATTTATGAAAAATGCTTCCGGCAGCCCAGGCCAAAAAATCCTCGTAGTAGACGATGAAGAGGATATCGCAGAACTGATCAAATTTCATCTAGAAGAGAACGGTTACCAAGTAGACACCTGTCAAAACGGTTTAGAGGTGCTTCCTAGGATCGAAAAAAATCTTCCAGACTTAGTAGTATTGGACCTAATGCTACCAGGTATTGGTGGAATGGATCTTTGCAAAAGGATCAAAGAAAAATATTCTCTGCCGATCATCATGGTCACCGCAAAATCAGGTGAGACGGACGCAGTTTTAGGATTAGAACTTGGCGCAGACGATTACGTTAGAAAGCCATTCTCCACCAGAGAACTCATCGCAAGAGTTCGTTCCGTATTGAGAAGATCGGGAGAAGGAGAAGACGAGCAAGACCAAGAAGGAAATATCACCGTCGGCAAAATTTTCCTGAACCCAAAAGCTCATAAAGTATTCATCAATAACGAAGAAATCGATCTTACGTTGATCGAGTATAAGATTCTCTATCTATTTATGACCAACACAGGCGTCGCATTTACCAGAGACAAACTTTTAGATAAGGTTTGGGGTAAGGATATTTACGTGACGGATCGTGCCGTAGATGTTAATATTAAAAGACTCCGTGACAAACTAGGAGAAGAGAAGGAGAGGTTGGAAACCATCCGCGGGATCGGTTACAGATTCAATGAGGCGTAGCTTATTTTCTAAACTACTCTTAAGTAACTGGCTTCTACTCGTTTTCCTCATGGCTGTTGCGGGGATCGTCCTCTTTTTAGAGGACCTGATCAACCCCGACCTAAAGATACTTTTATTTTCCGCTTATATCTTATTGGCGATGTTCGGGACTTTTTATATGTCCTTCTCCATTGCCAGAAGTGTAACACAAACGCTTAACCAGATCGAAATGAAGACGGGAGAGATCAACGCGGGAGATTTCGGCTCCGAGTTAAACCTTCCTGAGATCCAAGAGTTAGCCGATCTTGCAGTTTCCATCAATCTGATGTCCGGACGTTTAAAACACCAATTCGTGGACCTTACCATCGAAAAGGAAAAGTTCGATTCAGTATTACAAAATTTGAAGGAAGGAGTATTCTCCGTAGATCTGGAAGGCTCCATCGTTTTTCAGAACAGGAGTATCCCTGGCTCTTTGATCGAACCTAATTCAGGTTCCAGAAAGGTAGAGGACGCAGTCAAAGATCCTCGGTTATTGGACTTTATCAAAAAGAATCTTTCCGGAAAGGGCGAACCTAAAACGGAATTAGATCTAAGCCAAAATTTCTACGCAATCAAAATGTATCCTCTTAGAACGAACGGAAACATCCTGATGTTCATCGGTGTGATCCGAAATATCACCGAAGAAAAACAATCTTATCTGATAAGAGAACAGTTCGTTCAAAACGCTTCTCACGAATTAAAAACACCTATCACTTCCATCAAAGGTTATACGGAAACTTTATTAGGCCGTTTAAAACTTTTGGAAGACAGTCACGAAAAAAGATTTTTAGACGCAATCTCTAGAAACACGGACAGAATGGTCCGCATCGTAGAAGACATGCTTACTATCACCAGGATAGAAAATCAAAGTGCAATCGCTCAACCTGAGGAATTCACGTTAAAGTCCTTAGTAGAAAACCTTTCTTTCACAGTGGACGGTCTTATTTCTCCCAAAGGACAGAAACTCGTGGTAGATATGCCTTCTCCGCTAACTATCTCTGCTGACTGGGTCCTTTTGGAACATATGCTCTTAAACTTGATCTCGAACGCATCTTCTTATTCTCCGGATGATAAAACGATCACTCTAAAGATCGCAAAGGTAGAGCCTGACTCTGTGAATTTTCAGGTCATAGACCAAGGGATCGGAATCAAAGACGAGGATAAGGAAAGGATTTTTGAAAGATTCTTCCGAGTGGATAAGAACAGATCCAGAAAAGAAGGCGGAACTGGCCTTGGACTTTCTATCGTGAAACATATTGTACGATTACATCACGGTTCTGTCAAAGTTTTCGATAATCCGGAAGGCGGGACGATCTTCTCCGTCACCCTTCCGTTAGTGTATTCTGAAATTTCAGAAGTTTGAAATCCGAGCATTTGCTCGGAATACGCTTTTCCTAAAACAGCCCCAAAGCGAATATAGAGATTCTATATAGAAAGGTTAGAACATGGATTATCCTAGGGGCTTTTATTCATTCGGCAAAAATATAGGTATTAAAGACAAAACTAAAGACTTCGGAGTGATCTATTCCGAAAAACCTTGTAAGGCAGCCGCTGTATTTACTAAAAATAATTTCCCGGGCGCTCCAGTCATCGTAGGCAAAGAACATATACGAGACGGAGTTTTGCAAGCTGTAGTCATCAATTCTAAAAACTCGAATGTTGCCACAGGAGAGAAAGGAATCTTAAACTCCAAACAGATCTGTTCCGAGATCGCAAAATCACTCGGTATCGCAGAAACTTCCGTGCTACCTTCTTCCACAGGAGTGATTGGAGTTCCTCTTCCAATGCAGGTAATTCTTCCCTCATGCTCACAAGCAAAATCGAATCTGAAACCTGGTAATTTAGAGGAAGTAGCGGAAGCTATCATGACCACGGATACTCGTAGAAAAATTTCCGTAAGAAAAATCAAATCTTCTAATGGAGAAGCTGTTATCTTCGGTATGGCAAAGGGTGCCGGGATGATAGAGCCGAATATGGCTACTATGCTCTCATATATTCTCACTGATGCTGAGATACAAGGAGAAGTTTATCCGGTCCTAAAAGATTGTGTGGACTTAAGTTTTAATTGTATCACAATAGATTCGGATACTTCTACATCCGATACAGTTGCTTTGCTTAGTAACGGCCTTGCCGGTTCCGTCGATGCAAATGAATTCAAATCCGCACTTTTAGAAATATGCACCGATCTTGCTAAAGAAGTGGCGAGAGATGGAGAGGGTGCGACTAAATTGATAGAAGTCCGCATCAAAAAATCCAAAGACGAATCACAAGCTAGAAAGATCGGAAAATCCATCCTAAATTCTCCGTTGATCAAAACCGCAATTTATGGAGGAGATCCGAATTGGGGAAGATTGGTTATGGCAGTCGGTAAAGTTTTCGATGAGCCCATCCCTTTCGACTCTTTGGAAATTTATTTCGGGGGACTTCCGGTCAAAGGTGCCGATCAGGAAACCCTCAAAAAATTATCGGAGTATCTAAAAAAGAATTCCGAGATCTTCGTCGATGTGGTATTGAATACCGGAAACAAAGAGATGGTGTTCTGGGGATGCGACCTGACCGAAGGTTACGTAAAGGAAAACGCATACTACACAACCTAAGTTTGTCGAATCCGTATCGAATCCCTGAAACGTGAAGACCTATTTTTCAGATCTACGACTTATCTCTTCGGCTATTACTGTAGCTGTACGATTACTTTCCGTATTCGTAGTCCTAGGTTTATATGAACTTAGTATTTACGTTCTTCCTAAAGAAATTGAATTCGTAAGCGAGATAGCGGTACTTCTGTGTTTGGTCTTTGGGGTTTTTGCGATATTACCTATCCAAGAAAAAATTTCGGGCTTCTTAAAGTCCACATTCGTTTCCGAATATTTAAGCGATGATCCAGGCTCCTCTAGACTGGCTCACAGAAGATTCGATTCCGAAGGATTGATCAAAAACGTATTTCCAGAATTGGTGAGATTGACCAATAGCAATTTCGGAAAGTTAGCGATCTTAAAGAATGATCTTGTCCATTATGAATTGTATACATACGCACACAAAAAACAAAGAAAGGTTAATACGTTAGAAGGGATCAACCCTAGGGCGGCGCTTCTCACTTATATTTTGAACAAAAGATCCGGAGCAATGATAGGAGAACCCGACCAAAATAAAATTATCAACGAGGACTTTGTAAGTTTAAGAGCGAATTTCATTCTTCCTTTCGTATTCCGAGAAAAACTTTTCGGCTTTTTAGCAGTTTCTAATATTCCAAAAGACAATGTAAGGCACGAACTAGGTTTTTTGGCCGGAAAATGCGCTTTGGCCGTCCACAACCAGATACTCTCCTCTCAGATCGCAGAAAACAAAAAATATAGAAAAGAATTGGAGAATGCCGGCAAGATCCGCAAGTTTTTAGAATCTCCAGAACCTCCCATGGTGGGAGATGTCAAAATTGATCTGTTGTCCAGAGAGCCAGGGGAACTTTTGGAATTCTTTCAAAGTCCTTCCGGAGATTTTTATTTCGTATTCTTACGTTTAAGCGTAACAAACGCAGTTTCTGTTTTAGCACTTTGTTATATACTGGGAACCTTATATTCTTCCAGAATAAACGGAGAATTAAAGAATATTCTCCAGATCAAATCCTTGGTAGAAGATAACTTAAAAGAGATCTCATGGACGGAGAGATACGATCTTGCAGTAGGAATGGTGGAAAAAGAAACGGGTAAGATCTCTCTCAGATTCGTGGGAAAAAATTTCAAATTATTCGATGCTTCTAAACCGGACCGCAACTTAGCCTCCATCGGTTGGGAGAATATTGAAACTCCAGGCAAAGACGCACTCTTCTTAACTTGGAACGATCGTAATATAATTTCATTTCACCATTTGGGGATACAGCCGTGAGAAATATTCTAATCGTATTTCTTTCAGTGATCCTTTTCAGCTTAATCCTCTTTTCCGGATTATTGAACTCTTACTCTAAAGAAGCAAGGCTTCCTTTTTATTTTTATCCTAACGGAAAGATCGCAGTATCGAATGGATCCTATACTGATTTAGTCGGAATGAAGATCGACTTAATCGAATATGAGATCGTTCGAAAGTTAGGAGCAGATTATGGATTATCCGGTCACTCCTTTCATTTTTTTGCAAAAGAAGGAAGTATCGTTAAAAGCCTAACCTTGGACATGAGGTCTTCTTTCGAAGTACTAAAGGACTTTCTACCGGACATATTTCTGTCTTTATTATATTTCTTAGTAGCGATCTGGTTTTTCTTTTATACAAGGGACTTATACATTTTCTTATTATTCGGATCTTTATCCTCACTGTTCTTATTTAATTTCTTCTTGTTAGCGTTCCATGATTTCCTTTTCCCATTTTTCTTTTTCTTATACTTTACCGGATTCTTGATCTTAGATGTTTCTTTCAGATTAAGAGGAAAGGAGATCCCATCTAGATGGTTTGCGCCTCAGGTAATTTTTTCCTTAGTCGCAGGATTTGTGGGTCTTTCTCAGAAAGGAAATCCGGATCTTTTCCAGTTCTTATCCGTAAACGGAGGGTATTTTAATGTTTTCTCCGCGGGAATTTGTATTTTGCAGTTGGTATTCCATACATTTAGGAACAAAGGAAATTTTCAGGAAGTTTCTAAGAAGTTAAGTATCGTTCTAGCATTCTTCTTAATTACCATCGTTCCATTCGTAATGGCGGAGTTTGGATCCACTAAAAGTTTTTTCATGATCCGCCCGTATTTGATGGCCGCTTTGATCTTATTTCCGGTCCTGATCATATTCGGAACCTACACTTATTCCTTAGTTCCAGTCCAGATCGCTTTCAGCTCTTCCTTAACATCTATCTATTCTATCTTGATCTTAACCTTCGGATATTTATTTGGGTTAGAGTTTTTTGTAAGATGGAACCCAGGATTTTTAGGAAAGCACCAAAGAGAATGGAATTTATTCTACGTAGTGGTCGCAGCCTACTTCTTAGGTTCTCTGAACAATAAATTGTATAAGTGGATAGATTATTGGAGTTTTCGGAACAATCCAAAACTTCACACAGCATTAGAAGAATTATCCGTAATGATAGGCGCTCCTATCTCCATGAGGGCCACAATCAATAACCTGATCCGAAGACTTGTAGACGCTTTAGAAGTAAAAAAACTCCAGATATTGATCCCTGCGGATAAATTTTCCGGAACAGATCTAAGAAATATCAACTTTATTCGAATTCCTTACGGATCGGAGATTTGGACCTATTTCGAAGATCATACTGAGGTTACGATCACTTCTCATCTTGCTTATGGGTTAGGGATCAGAGAGTCCGTATTCAAATTTTTAAATCAGATGGAAGTCCAACTAGCGTATCCTTTATTCAATTTTGAAAAAGGGAAAGAGGTTATTGCTGTATTTTTGGTCGGAGAAAAGATCAATCGTAAGAATTTCACACTGGGTGAACTTAGATTTTTAAAAGAATGTACTAGATTAGCGTCCTTGTTAATTCGAAACTACTCTCTATTAGTAGATGAAGTTGAGAAAAAAAGGATCGTTAGAGACCTGAACATGGCAGCGGTCTTGGATAAAACTCTTCATTTACCTGAGTTAGAAACCATAAAATCGGTTCAATTAGGCTATTTTACCCTTCCAGCAGTAGGAATATCAGGAGATTACCTAGATATTCTTAAACTTTCTCCTAAAAAGCAGTTATTGTTCTTGGGAGATGTTTCAGGACATGGACTCGGGTCAGGCTATCTAGTTTCTGCTGTAAGAGGAATTATTCGCCGTCAATTGGGCAATTCTTCTTCTCTTCCTGATATTTTTAGAGCGATTAACTTGTTTTTGATCGAGAGATATAGAGGAAGCGAGTTCATGACTTCCATTGCAGGGATATATAACGCTAGCGATGGCGCATTC